>WHSN01000238.1 GCA_009380045.1 Luteitalea sp. | reverse complement strand
GATTGCGATACCACGGCGGCCGGCCGTTCGACGCCGGTCCCTGCGATCAGCCTCATCAGACCGGCCAGCCCTGGCGCCGCGCCTAGGAACCCCACCACGCCGACCACTGTTGCGACATGGAGTGCATGCTTCCGATACCTCTCGTTGCGGGCGAACCAACCGAGGAGGCAGAGGACGGCACCAAAGATGGCCGGAATAAGCGCGGTCACGCTTGCCGCGCCTGTGCCGACATAACTGACGACACCAAGAGCAACGAGCATGATTCCAAAGACGATCGTCGTGCGTGCCATAAGAACTCCATCTGATACCAAGTGAAAAACACTCGCTCGAAAACGACCTCCGCCTGGGATAGTAACAATCGCCGCTGATTGTCCTTCAACGCTTCCAAGAAAAATGCTCCGCCAACTGACCTGCCGGGCGATTTTCGGACCAGCTGAAGCCTGAGAGAATGGCGCCCTCGGCCCAGCGAGGGAGCCATGAAAAAGACCCGATTCACCGAAGAGCAGATGGTCACGATCCTCCGCGAGGCCGATGCGCGGCCGGTGCCGGAGGTGGCCAAAAAACACGGCGTCAGCGCGCAGACGATCTACGGCTGGCGGAAGCACTTCGGCACGCTCGAGCCTGCGGATGTGAAGCGCCTGCGGCAGTTGGAGCAGGAAAACAGCCGGTTGAAAAAGATGGTGGCCGATCGCGAGCTCGAGATCGACGTCCTCAAGGAGATCACGCGAAAACAATGGTAGGCGCACGCGTGCGCCGGCAGCAGGTCGCCTACGCCGAGGGGCGCGGCCTGTCGCGCCGCCGCGCGTGCGCCGTCCTGTCAGTCGCCCGGTCCACGATGGGCTACGTCTCGTCGCTGGTCGCCCGCGACGCAGCGGTCCTGTCGCCGCTGCGGACGTGGGCCGCCCAGTATCCGCGGTACGGCTACCGCACGATCCGGATCTTCCTCGAGCGCCAGGGCCACGCGCTGGGGACCGACCGCATGTACCGTTTGTGGCGCCAGGAGGGCCTGCAGGTGCCGAAGAAACGGCCGCGGCGGCGGGTGGCCACCAGTCGCCCACGGCCCTTGCCGGCGACGGCGATGAATCACGTGTGGGCGTACGATTTCGTGTTCGACACGTGCGCCGACGGCCGCCCGCTGAAGTGTTTGACGGTCATCGACGAGTTCACGCGGGAGTGTCTCGCGATCGACGTGGCCGGGGGGATTCGGTCCGGGCGCGTCATCGACGTGCTGACGCAGCTCGTGAGCGTCCACGGAGCACCGCGCCACCTGCGCTCGGACAACGGGCCCGAGTTCGTCGCCCGGGCGATTCTCCGCTGGCTCCAGGGCGCCCAGATCGAGACCGCGTTCATCGATCCGGGTACGCCTTGGCAGAACGGCACCGACGAATCGTTCAACGGGAAGTTCCGGGATCAGCACCTGTCCCGGCAATGGTTCCGCAATCGTGCGGATGCGAAGGTGAGCATCGAGCAGTGGCGACTGCACTACAACGAGGTCCGTCCGCACTCCAGTCTCGGGTACTTGACGCCAGCGGAGTTCAAAGCGAAACATCTTGCTGGTCCGGTTGACAGGGGGCGCTCGCCGGCGATGCCGGCTCGCGCTGACATCAAGCAGAACGGGGAACCACTAACAGGTCCGATGGGCGCCGTTCTCCAGTAGCGATTGGTCCGAAGAAACCCGGCAGGTCACAATCGCCGCATCATTCCTTGACGCGCAGTTCGGTCAGCAAACGTGACGCCGTGGCGGCCGACGCTCGTGCAAGGCCAATTGCATGTCATTGTCGCCGCGTGGACGGACATTCGCAATTCTGACAAGCTGGAAGCGTCCCCTGTAGCTGAACCGTGCCGCGCAGCTGTCACTCGCAAACGGGCGTGCGGTATCTGCGTTGCTGTACGCGTGCCCCCGGAGCTCGTCTTCCTTGCAACGGCCGCAGCGGTGATTATCGCTGGCGCGCGTCTCGCGCACGACGGCGGCACGATCGCCGATCGGACGGGATTGGGCCAGGGATGGGTGGGCGCCATTCTCGTCGCCAGTGCGACGTCGCTGCCCGAGATCGCCACCGACGTCGCCGCCGTCAGGGATGGCGAACGCAGCCTGGCGATCGGCGACCTGTTCGGGTCGAGCATGGCCAACATGCTCATCCTCGGCGTTGCCGATCTGCTGACGCGGCGCACGCACTTGATGACACAGGTCGCCGTCAGTCAGGCGACCGTCGGTGTGCTGGCGATGGCGCTCACGGCCGTTGCCGCTGCGGGCGTGCTTGCCGGCGAGGGACTCGGCGTCCTGGGTGTTGGATGGGCCCCGCTCACGATCGGCGTCGGCTACGTGCTCGGCATGCGACTGATTTACGTGAATCGCGGCTCGGAGGGCTCGGGTGCCGGTGCGACACGGTCACGTGGGGACACCTCCTCCGCAGGCCTGCGACGTCCCGTGATCGGGTTCGTGGTGGCCGCGGCGGCCATCCTGATCGTCGCGCCGTACCTGGCGCGTTCGGCGGCGGAGCTCGCCGAGCAGTGGGGGATTTCGTCCGGGTTCTTTGGGGTGGTATTTCTGGCGGCCGCGACCTCGCTGCCGGAAGCCGCCGTCGTCGGCGCGGCGATAAAAGGGGGCGCCTATACACTCGCGGTCGGCAACCTTCTCGGCAGCAACTGTTTCAACATGCTGGTCGTGCTCCTCCTGGACGTGGTGGACGGAGCAGGCTCGGTGCTCGCCCAGGCGGAGGCCGGCGTCGTGCTTGGAGCGGTGTTCGCGATCGTGATGATCGGACAGGTGCTGCTCGACCTGCTGAACCGCGCGGAGCACCATGTCTGGTACATCGAGCCTGGTCCCGGACTCATCGTGCTGACGTACGCGGCCGGACTGTTCCTGACGTATCGCGCGACCGATGTATGACGGCTCGTCGGCGGCGGCCGCCAGCGTGAAGCGGACCGTACAACTCGCCCACAAGCACCGGTGTCAAATCGATGGTCTGCCATGTGCCGTTAGCGAATTCCACGCGCAAGGTGTGAGCTCCGACCCGGTCGAACGATCTCACCCGATGTGGAGGCCCGCTCATGTCGCTATTGCGTCGACCTTACGGCTAAGGGAATCGCCGTTCCGTTCGGTCGCCGCCACGTTGTCCTGAACTCCCGATCGTATGTCCACACCTTGAGATCCCTGTCGCGCCCGCTGAGGACCGCGAGGCACGCGTCCGCCCAATCCGGCTCGTGGTCCGCGTACTTGGCGAGCCAGTCGAGCACCTCCAACCAGAAGGCGCGCTCGTGCGTGACCGGAAGTGGTTGCATGCTCAGGTCGTGCAGCATGGCGCGAAGCCGCTGCCGCTGGCTTCGATGGGGCAGGTGAAAGCACGCTTCCGTCAGCACGGCGTCGCACACCGCGAACGCATCGGCCGCCAACGACTCGAGATGCTTCAACGCTGTCCGATGCTTCGAGTCACGCGCGTCGCACAGCGCCACCAGGGGGGTCGTGTCGATCAGGATCACGGCCGGACCGACCGGAGCTTTCGACGAATCGCCACACGCGCTGCGCGCCGATCGTGGACGTCGTAGTCGCGGGGCGGCAGGTCTGGAGGATCGGGATACTGCTGGAATATCCCTCGGACAATCGTCCTGACATCGGGCTGGGACTCGGACCGGCGCAGCGTCGCAAACCGCTCGTCGATCGCCTCGCGCACGACGTCCGACAGCGCGACTCCGCTTTCGCGAAGCCTCTGCGCCTTGCGGACGCGCTCCTCATCGAGCCGTACATTGACCAGTCGAGAACTCATACTGTAAAGATAGCGTGTCTTTACATATCCGGCAAGTCCCACTGCGGCGCAAGCCGCTCGTCCTCCAAACAGCCATGCGTGCAACAGCCTGCAATGCGCCGTCACAACGAGACCGGTGATCGGCCAAAGAAGAAACTGGAAGTCGCGGGTCATGTGGGCGCCGCCGGTGGGATGGGACGCCCAACGAACATCGGGGCGGCTATAGCCATCCCGCATCGAGGAGGTGGCCGTACTGCTCGCCGGGATCTCCGGCCAGACGACCAGAACGGGGGCGTGTCGGCGGGCGAGCGCCTCCCTCTCTTCCCGTGTTTCCACGTGCTGACCCGTCTACCCTCCTCCGGGTTTACGCTTGCGCACGTACGCGACGATCGCGCCGACAGCGATCGCGACCAAAAGAATCACGACGACGAGCTCCCATGTCATCGATGTTCTCCTTCTATCCGGCGGCGATGGGTGAAGGGCCCGCGAACCGATCGCGCCGCTGACGCGGTTGGGGCTGGCGCCTTCAGCGCCGCGGTTCCCGGACACTGACGACGGGACAGTGTGCTCGGTGGAGCACGCCATGGGTTACGCTGCCAACCCACATTCGCTCGAGCGCACCGCGGCCGTGCGTCCCCATGACAATGAGGTCGATGCCGTGGCCCTCCGCGTATTCGATGATCTTCACGGCAGGTGAGCCGGTCTCGACAGCGAGACGTGCCTGGAGCTTGCCTCGCTCCTCGGTCGTCAACATCTTGTCGAGCCGCTCCTGCGCTTCGCGTTCGATCCGCTCGAGCAATTGCGGCAGGTAGGCGGCATCGACGCCCCAGCCCATCGTGAGGGGATCCGGGATGACATGGAGAATGTGGAGCGTCGCGTCGAAGGCTTCGGCGAGCACGGTGGCATAGACTCTCGCGGCATCAGAGGCGCCGCTGAAGTCTGTCGGAACAAGGATTCGCGTCGGTTTGGTCATCGTTCCTTCCATTTCGCTGTTGAGGGCTCCGCGCACCGTACGGGAGGAGCGACGCGAAAGCGCCACCCCCGATCCTAGCCGGTGGCCGAGTCCTGCGTCGGAAAATCGTCGTGCGCGATGTCTTCCCATCGCGGATCACGGACTGATCGGCGACGGCGCCACCGCCGCGCTGGTGGGACGCGACGGCGCCCTGTCCTGGATGTGCGTGCCCCGCTTCGACTCGCAGCCGCTCTTCGCCGGCCTGCTCGATACCGCGCGTGGGGGCGCGTTCCACCTGGCCCCCGTCGATCTGGTCGAGGCGCGGCAATTCTACGAGGCCGATATCGGCGTCCTCGTGACGGAGATGCGCGGGCGCTCGTCTCTTACGCGGGCCACCGACGCCTTGACGCTCACCTCGGGCGCGGACCTCACCGAGGATGTGTCTATGGCGCGTCACGAACTGCTGCGACAGGTAACGGTCCTCGAGGGTACCGCCCATATTCAGCTGGACGTCGCGCCGCGTGGGGCGCCGCGCGCTGAGCCCGCCGCAGGAGGTCTGCGTATCGTCTGCCCGGAGCGGGGGGACCTCGATCTTCACCTCGCCGCGACCGTTCCCATCGAGGGGCTGCGGTCGACGATCACGCTGCGGGCGGGTGAGACGGCCTCGTTCCTGCCGCGCTGGTCGCACGCAAGCGGACGTCATCGGCCGAGGCCCCCCGCGCAGCTCCTGGAGGAGACGATCGCCGCGTGGCGTCGCTGGACGACGCACTTCCACTACGAGGGCCCGCAACAGGCGGCCGTTCGGCGTTCGGCCGTCACGCTCAAG
>WHSN01000109.1 GCA_009380045.1 Luteitalea sp. | reverse complement strand
CGCCGTACTACTCGGCGCGCGAGCGCGCCGCGCTGGAGTGGACCGAAGCGCTCACGCTCGTCTCAGAGTCTCGTGTCCCGGACGACGTGTACGAGCGCGTGCGGGAGCAGTTCTCGGAGGACGAGCTGGTGCACCTGAGCCTGGCGATCGTGTCGATCAACGGCTGGAATCGGCTCAACATCGCTGCGCGTACGGTGCCCGGCGACTATGTGGCCGGCAGCCTCGCGAAGTTGCACGCGGCGAGGTGATCGCGCGCCTTCCGCCGGACGGAACGGCGACGAACGAGGCATCCCATCATTCCCGACGGTCCTGACCGCTGGCAATGAAGCGCACGGACCTGAAAATCCGTGCGACGGATCGCCGAGAGGGAGCGGAGACCGCGGCGGAGCCACCGCTGCTCCAGTCGACGCGCGGCGCGCAGATGGCGCCGGACCGCGACTCGCGGGTAGCCCCGGGTGTGCAACCAGCCTGCAAAGCCACCCAGGGTCTGGCCGACCAATCGTAAAGACGACTGCCGCCGGTGGATCCGGGGGAACACCTGGACGAGCATCAGAGCCTCCAACCTGCAGGTGCCGGGATTGGCACGGCGCCAGATGCTAGACCGCTCGTTAATGTGAAGTCCGGGACCGAATCGGCCGCGATGTGGTCGGCTGAGCCCCGCGACGACTCCACATGACTGCGGGCATTGCATTCGTCAACGACCAAGACGGCCGGATGCGTGCAGGTGGGCAGCGCGCGGTCGATGGGCACGCGGACTGACAAAAGCGAAGATGGCGGAATGTCGATGGCTGAAGCCTGTCCTCGTCGCGCAGATCGAGTTCCTGGAGTGGACGAGCGACAATCACCTGCGACACTCGAAGTTCATCGGGCGAGCGAATGCACCAAACACCGGTCGTGCCTCATGGCGACGTCGTAGACTTTGTGCGCGATCGGCGGCTGCACCGCCGCGGCGTTGGCTGGATCGATGCGCACCTCCTCGCCTCCGCCCTTGTTGGCCGCCTTAAGCTCTGGACGACGGACCCACGGCTGGTGACTCGGGCCAAAGAGCTGAAAAATCGGCTCCGACTGATTCCGCCGGCGATCGAGCATGCGCATGGGCGAGTAGAGATGAGGATGGCTGTAAGAGTCTTTCTATCCTCCGGGGGTCACCGGAACCGTTGACGCCGCCGATTCAGCACGGTTGGATGGGCCTTTCTTTCTGAAGAGACGATGGCCCCCAGGGACCTCAACCGTACAGAGACCGTCCTGACGTTGCATCCGACGACGTCATTGGCGCCGAGGTCCTGAAGGATGGAGTCAGAATTGATTACATTCCGGGTTGCGGGCAGGCCAAGACATAAGCCGTCCCGCACGCCGCCACGCACATCCCACCTGATCACGTTCGAGTTACAGCAGCGATGATTTCAGCTTCAGAGGCGCTCAAACGCTTGTGCGAAGGAAACCGCCGATTCGTGTCTGATGTTCGTGGCAGTGCGGCACTGGTCACTCAGACGCGGCGGAGTGAGCTCGCAGAAGGCCAGGAACCGTTCGCCACTATTCTCGGATGCTCCGACTCCCGCGTACCAGCCGAGATCGTGTTCGACCAAGGCTTGGGTGATCTCTTCGTCATCCGCGTTGCCGGAAACATCGTCGCGTCCTCTCAAATCGGCAGCGTGGAATTTGCCGCAGAACGGTTCGGCACACCGCTCGTTGTGGTGTTGGGTCACTCACGATGCGGAGCTGTTCTTGCCACGTTGGAAGAACTCATGAGGCCGAGGGAGAAGCAGTCGCGGAATCTTCGGTCGATCGTGGATCGCATTCGCCCATCGGTGGAAGGGTTGCTCGCGACGGAGCTGAGGCACGATTCGGAGGCCCTTGTGCGGCACGCCGTTCGCGCGAACATCCGCGCCTCCGCAAACCAAGTGCGACACGGCTCCGAAGTTCTCGAGGAGCTGATCCAAAAAGGGCGCGTCCTGGTCGTGGGCGCCGAGTATTCTCTGGAAACCGGGGTCGTTGATTTCTTCGACGGTGTGCCGGAGGCTGGATCAGTCCTTCAGCCACGGAGATCCTGAAGGACCTCAATTGGAGTATTCGAGTCGACCAATCAGGCGTTCTTCCCCGGCCGTGCGCAGATCGCAAGCGCCTCTTCGCTTTCGAGACTTTTGAAACGGGTACGATGCGCTGACCCTGGCGCACCATTCGCGATCCCGAGGCATGGCGTGATGGGCCAGGTACCCTGGCGTTCGGTCCGCACCCAACGTGACAGACCTTCTGTGCCGCGCGGCCGTTCAGCCCGTCTTCCCCTTGTTCCGCCGCTCTTCCATCCGCACCAGCAACTGACCCTTGGCCTTGAGCCGCTGGTGGGAATAGTGCTCCAGCATCCGCCGTGAGGGGTGGCCCGTCACCGACGCGACGTCTCGCATCGGTCGGCGCTGGAGCGAGGCCAGGCACCGGCGTCGCCCACAACGCTTGCAGCTTATCTCAGTGAGTCGTCGCGTTGAATGGTGAATGGTGAAGTAGCTCTGCTGCTTCGGCCGCTCGCGTGTGAGGCATCCATCGGTTCGTTTGCCTGCAACCCGCCCGACGATTCATACTCGAGACGTTTCGCCTGCTGAGATCACTGGAGGTGCGCGTGAGGCCTGGCATTCTGAGCATTGTCGCTATTCTGAGTGGAGCCGCGATCCTGGCTCAGGAAGGGCAGTCCGCCCAGCAGTTGTTCGAAGCAGGCCAGAACGATCAGGCCCTGCAGGCCATCATGCAGATGCGCGAGCGTGGCACCGCCGGTCCCGCCGAGACGTACCTGGCCGGCCAGATCCTGCTGAAGGCGAATCAACACGACGGTGCGAGGCGGGAGTTCGAGAGCCTGGCCCCATCCGGCGTCGAGGTCTGGAAGCTGATTGGCGCGTCGGCGATCGCCGCGCTCGACAACAACAACCAGGGGGCCCTCGACGCCGCCACCCAGGCCACCCAGGCGTCGGCCGGCCAGTTCGAAGCGCAGTACCAGCTGGGATACGCCAAAGCGCGGCTCGACGATTGGGCCGGATCGGCCGAAGCCCTCGAGCGCGCCATCGCGATCAATCCGGAGTTCGCCTACGCGTACTACAACGCCGGTCAGGCCTATTCCAGGATCAAGCGGACCGATCGCACGGCCGAGCACTTCGAGCGGTTCCTCAAGCTGGCGCCCAAGGCTCCGGAGCGCGCGGCCGTGGAATCGCTGATGCGGACGCTGCGGGGACGATGAGCCGGTCTCAGAACGTGTGACCGAACGCGAAGTGCCACCTGAGCGGCCGATTCCTTCCGGGCACCGGGGTCGCGAGATCCAGCCGGAACAATCCGACGGGCGTCGAGAACCGCAGTCCGCCGCCGGCGCCGACGTCCAGCGCGCCCAGTGACACGGCGGTGGTCCTGTCGAACACCTCGCCCGCATCGATGAATCCTGCACCGCCCAACCAGCGGAAGATGGGAAAGCGCAGCTCCTGGTTGAGGATGATCACCGCCTCCCCTCCGATCGGATCACCGAAGAGATCGTAGCCGCCGAGCGCATTGTCCGGGTAGCCCCGCACGGTGTTTGCGCCGCCCGCGAGGAACTGCTCGCTCACGAGCAGCCGCTGACCGAAGCCGCGGCCGATGCCGATACGAACGGCGGATGCCGAGATGACCCGCGGCGCCACCGTCGCAAACAGGAACTGGTGAAGCGAGTACTTCGCGAAGCGGACGTCCGACCCGAGCGCTTCGGGCGCGTACTCCACCGTCGACGAGTGAAACAGACCGGCCGCCGGCTCGAACGGGTCCGTGCGTGTGTCGAACACGAGGGCCGCGGTCAGCCGGGCCGCTTGCACCCGATTGTCGAACCCGAACGGATCGTCAGGGTCGCGGTTGGGATCGAACGTGTGGTTCTGTTCGAACTGGTAGCCATACGCCATCTCGAGATGGCGGCGAAGCGGAAACCGCTGTTCGGCGGTGAACGCCGTCTTGTCCACGACGACCGAGAGGATGCTCGCGCCTTCGATGAGATCACGCGAACGGGAGACGAAGAGCTTTGACGCGACCGCCCGCCCGAAGAACGACGGCACGGTGAGGAAGCCGCGGGCGATGCGCTGATCGTTGTTGACACGCAGCCCCATGCCGGCCGTGCCGGGACGGCCGAGGAGGCCGTATCGCTCCAGGTTGGCGTTGAGGCCGCCGCCGAACACGCGCCCCTGCTCGGCGAGCGGAGCGGATTCATCGGTGACGTCCACGCCGTACCGGAATCGCCAGGCCGCCCGGCGCAGGAGGGTCACGTCGGCTCGGATGGCTTCGATTCCCTCGGACGCCTGCGCGTCGTCAACAGGCACCGGCTCGATGTCGACACGCTGAAAAAGGCCGGTGCGAAAGAGCCGCCGGCGGCCCGCATACCATGCATCCATGTTGACCGGTGCGCCCGCCGAGAGGCCGAGGGCCTGCGCGATCACCCCAGGTCTCACATCACGCGCACCGTTGACCGCAATCGTCTCGATCACCTGCCGCGGACCCTCGTCGATCGTCAATCGCACCTCGACGGTGGCGTTCCCGGCGTCGCTGACCGTTTCGATCATGGAGGTCATCGAATTGAACCCGCGCTCGTCGTAGGCCCGGCTCACAGCCAGCCGCGCCTGCTGCACCACGGCCGGTTTGTAGGGCATTCCCGGCGTCAGGCCCGAGTCCCGGCGGACGTCGGCGTCGGATTGAGCTTGCGCGCCTGACACGACCACACCGGAGATGGTGAACTGCGGACCCTCGTCGATTCGGACGGGAAGCACCGCTTCGTCGTCCGTGAACTCGACCGGCCCCGCGGTCACTTCCGCGGCGAGCAGCCCTTCCTCCCGATAGAGGAGCGCGATTTCGCTGGCCAGGTTCCGGGGCACAAGCCATGCGACGATGCCGAGGCGCGCCACGACCGCCTGGAGCTCCTGGGCGGACAGGCGTTCGTTGCCGGCAAACGCCACACGCCGGGAGGACGACCGGGGACCGCGCGCAATCGACATGTGGAGCCGCTTCTCCGTCTCGTCCGACGAGATCTGCCGAACGTCGACCTCGGACCGAAGATAACCCTCCCGCGCCATGTGCCGTCGAACAGCTTCCTTCAGGTCGGCAATCAGCGCCACCTCGATGATCGTGTCGCTCCAGATCCGTTCGAGCTCGCGGACGACCTTGTCGGGCAATCCATGGCCGCTAATCTCGAGGTGTGCCTGAGGGCCGGCCTCGACGGCGTACTCGAGGACGACGGAGGGGCCCTCGTCGGAGACGGCACGTTCGGCGCGGCGCGCGGAGATCCGGACCTCGAGATGTCCGCGTTCGAGATAGAAGCGGCGGAGCCGATCGCGATCCGACTGCCAGCGATAGAAGTCGAAACGGTCACCCTTCCGTAGCTTGAGCGCTCCCTCGATCGCCTCGGCCGGAAATCTCAGATCACCCGAAAGCCGCACGTCCGCCACGCGGAGCAGGCCATCACCCGAGGCTGGTCGGGTCGGCCTCGTCCGGGGCGCGCCGCCGAAGGCCACATCGTGCCGCATCTCGTAGGACCGGCTGCGGTCGTCGCGCGACACCGTGCGCAGCTCGATTGTCGGAGTGGGCGAGTAGGCGACGATCCAGGTGAGAAGGCCGGTGTTGCGTAGGTTCTGTGACAAGGTGACTGCGACGTCGGAGATTCTCCGCGACAACGTCAACCGCTGGGCCGGATTGACCTCGGCCGCGATCGCGGGGTCGGCGGCGAAGGCATCCACCGCAGGATCGCGCTCGATGCGGATCGAGTCGACGCCGATGGCCTGGGCGGCGAATCCGAGAGCCTCGCCCGAGAGGAGCCCGATCGCCTGCTCGGTCGCGGCGGCCCCGCCCATCCCGCCCGCCTGGTCGGCCAGCCGGCCGGTGGCCAGCAGGGACATGATGTCGGCCTGGCTGCGCGGTGGATCGGACGACAACGTGGCCTTGAGCGTTTCGGGCGTTCCCGTGATCTCGACGCCGATGTCGTACTCGATGCCCTCGCCGAGCTCGTTGGGACCGCGCAGTCGTGTGCGGGCCGACAGGTCGAGTTCCGGCACGATCGCCCGGGCATCCGTGAAATCGATGACGCCCCGCTCGATGAGATAGCTTCGGCCGCCGAGGAAGAGCGTGCCCCCCTCGCGGATGTTCGCTCGCCCCACGATCGAAGGGCGAGCAGCCGTTCCGGCAAGCCGCACGTCGAGGCCGACGTCCATCCGCCCGTAGTTGTTGTCGACGATCAAGTCGTCGGTGCTCGCGACGGCCACGTTGAGATCGACATGGTCGAACAGCGGCGCGCCGCCGCCGGCGGCCGGGGACGCCTCCGCCCGTTCGCGGGTGGCGGCCGCGAGGCCGGCGGCAAGGCTGAGCGGTTCCCGATAGGCCCCCCGTATGATCTCCACTCGTCCCGAGACCTGGATGCGGTTCGCGAACGCGATGGAGATCGACGAATCGACCTCCGTCCGCATGCCCGCGGGGACGTCGAGGGCCACGCCTTCCGACTCGAGCAGGATCGAACCGCCGGTGATGCCGAGCTCCCGGTACTCGAGCCCGCCGGTGAGCAAGAATCGCCCGCCGTTCACATCGCCTTCCAGGCCGGCCAGTTCCAGACGGTCCGGCCGCAGCAGGATGAGCCCGCTCGCGTTCGACACGCCGATCTGAGGATCCATCAGGCGCAACTCCCCATTTCTCATCCGTACAGTGCCGTCGGCGAATGGGGCGGCGAGCGTTCCGCCAACGGCCACCGACAGCTCGCCGACGCCGCTCGTCGAGATGCCGGGGAGAAACGCGCTGATGACCCGAAGATCGAGCTGCCCGCCGACCTTCACATCCACGGCCTGGGCGCCTGAGAGCTGCGCGCGCCCCTCGACCTCGATCCGGCTGCCCGCCACGGTCCATGTCCAGTCGACGACCTGCAGCGCGCCCTCGACGATGTCCACTCGCGTGGGCCGGTCCTGTCCGATGGGAAGACCCTCGGCCGTAAGGTCGAGCGCGCTCAAGAGCAGGGAGCCATTCAACCGACCGAGCGTGGGCCGATCGGCGTTCACATCGATCTGCAGGCTCGCGCGGCCGGTCAGGGCCTCGTCCAACGAGCCGCCCACGAACGGCGCCAGGGCGGCCGGCGTCACGTTGTCGAGTCGAGCCTGCAGCGATGCCCGGCCTCCGGCCCCTGAGAGGCCCGACGCCAACGGGTCGGGCAGCCACTCGGCGAGCATCTCCATCGGCAGCCGCGCCGTGCCGGCC
This sequence comes from Luteitalea sp., assembly GCA_009380045.1. GTDB lineage: Bacteria > Acidobacteriota > Vicinamibacteria > Vicinamibacterales > CAVVIG01 > WHSN01. Next base: position 7,135 of record WHSN01000109.1, on the reverse strand, counting down.
ACGGTCGCTTCCTGCCAGCCGGCGGTCAGCTCCCGCACGTCGATCACCTCGTCCTCGACCGCCAGACGCAGGTTGATGCCGCTCGCCGCCGGATAGCCGGGCCACTGAACGTGTCCGTCGTCGAGCTGAAGCTGACCGGTGACGGTTGTTTCATCGAGCGAACCCGAGGCGAGGAAGGCGGCGGTCACCGGTCCACTCATTACCAGCTCGGAGGGCAGGCCGGCGAGCGCCAGCCAGCTGCTGAAATCCCGGAGGTTTCCGTCGATCGCCAGGCCGAGGCCTGCCGAGCCGGCCGCGCGGGCGATCGCTCCTGACACGTCGACGGTCGTCAGGCCGGTCTGCAGCCGGACGTTTTCAACCGCCAACGTCGAGTCTTCGTAGTGCGCCGACGCGGGATTCGCCAGCCGCAGCGCGGCCTCTCCGGACCGCAGCTCCAGGGACGCGACATTGATGTCGACGACCAGGCGCGCCGGGTCTTCGAGCGGACCAGCGAGCGCGACGCGCGCGTTCAAGGTGCCTGCGAGGTCCTGGACCGCCGGCGGGAGATCCGATCCGATCGCTTCGGTTAATGTCCGGACGCTCGTATTGTCGGCCGTTGCCGTGACGGTCAGACGGTACGGCGCGACCAGCTCGACCAGCGCTTCTCCACGCAATGCGAACGCCGGCGCATGAAGCGTGGCGGCGACCCCTGCTTCGGACAACGTGACCTCCGCGTCGGCATAGTCGAGGCGCGCGCCCCCCCAGCGGGCGTCGGTCAGCGTGAAATGACCCCTTCCGTCGAGCCGCTCAATCGTGCCCCTGGTGTCGAGCGTTCCGTCAATCCTGACCTCCAGCGGCAGCAGATCGTCACCTGTAGCAATCGGCGAGATCGCGAGCGAATTGGCTTGCAGCGTCATGTCGTGCCGCCCGCTGTCCGGCTCGTACGAGCCGGAGCCTCGCAGGTGTCCGCCGTCTGGTTGCTCGACCTGAAACCGCGACACGACGGCGGCGCGGCCGGCGTACGAGAGGTCGAGAGCGACCTGGCCGATCGATTGGCCAGCCAGCGCGATCGATGCGCCCGACCATGTCGTTCGCACTGTCGGGTCCGCCCGCGTGCCGCCGAGCTCGACCCGGCCCGTCAATTCGCCGGACGGGCGCCATCGGGCCACGGTGGCGCCGAACGCCGAAAGGTTCGGCAGGGCGACGTCGAACGCGCCCTCGAGCGCGCCGTTCAACAGATTCAGCTCGGCGCCGCCCCAGGCGACGTTCTCTCCCAGGGTCGCGCGGATGGTTCGGAGGCCGACGGCTTCACGGCGCGCCACGAACGACCCGTCGAGCGCGAACGGGTCCGACCGGTCGACGCGAAGATCGTGCAGGCTAGCCTCTCCGGAGGCGTGCGGCTGCGCCAGCGTACCGGTGGGCCGGATGTGCATCAGGAGACCGCCCGTTTCGGGCGTACTCCAGTCCGGGATCTCGAAGCCCGCCCCGCGCAGCAGTCGATCGGCTCGAGATAAATCGGCTGCGGACACGGTCACCTGTCCGGCGATCGACGAATCCATGACGCCGGCCTCGCTCAGAGTGCCCTCGAGATCTCCCTCGACGGCGAGCGCGTGCGACAGTTCGTGATCGTGGCGAATGCGCCACCGGCCCTTGTCGACGACGAGACCGAGGCGGCCGTTCACGGCCACTGCCTCCGCGCCGCCGACATCGTCGGCCTTGGACTGGACGTCGATTGTCACCGCGAGCCCGGACAGTCCATCCGCCACGATCCAGTCGGCCATGCCGCGGCCGCTCAAACGGGCCGAGACGTTCACGGGGGCGGACGGACCCGCCAGGGCGCGCGCCGAAAGTTCCCGCCATTCGGCGGACACCGAAGCGCGAAGTGGCGCGAAGCGGACCTGACCGCGGGTTGTCACGGTCCCGCCGACCATCTGGACGGCCGCCGTGTCGATCTGAAGGGCGTCGGCGTTGACGACGCCTTCGACGGCGAGCGCGTGCGCTTGCAGATGCCGCCATGCGACGGAGTCGCTCGCCAACGTGAACGAGGACTGAGGCGCGGCCAGCGTTCCTTCTATCGCGCCGGTCAAGGCAATTGATCCGGACGCCGCCTCGGCCAGTTGCAGCATCGACGACAGCCCGGCCAACGAGAGCGCGCCGGTCACGCCCAGCGTGACGCTCGGCGCGGTCCACAGCGCGTCCAGACGTCCATTCGCCTGGATCTGCACGATGTCGGACGCCAACACGACCTCCGCCAGCGCCAGCGACGTGCCGTCATACGAGAGCGATCCGGACAGCGCTCCGCCAACATCGAGATCGCCTGCGCGGAGGGACGGGCCGCGCGCGATCGTCAGACGTCCGGCGATCGTGCCGTCCTCCGCCGGCACCATCTCGAGGGCTACACCCTCGACGCTGACGGCCAGGCCGGCGGCCTCGTCCTGATACCGCAGATCCGCCTGTCGGACGACGACGCTCCCGACATCGACGCGCGGCATCGAGCGAGGCGCGCCGCCGCCACCCGACGCCGGCAGATTGAACCGTCCGTCCGCTCCGCGCAAGACCGAGACGATCGCTCCGGTCAGCTCGATCGACTCGACGGCGGGGGCGCCGAGAACCGCGCGCCATGGCAGGTCGATCCGGATTTCGCTGGCGGTGAGGAACGGTCGATCGCTCGACTCTTCGGCCGCGGCCGTGAGGCCGCGCAGCCGCACGTCGAGCGTCAGCAGGTTATAGGAGAGCTCCTCCGCCGTCGCCACGATGCCGGTCTGCGTCCGCAGCCAGCGGAAGGCCGTGTCACGAACCGACGAGCGAACGAGCGGAAGCTGGACGGCGAGCAGCACGACCAGGCCGATCGCCGCCAGAACGGCAGCGGCGATCGGCACCCGCATGCGGATCACCCTGTTGGATATCACGATGGCCGTGCCTCTTCGTCATGCGTCGACCGGCGAGCGCCTCAATTGTAGTCGCAGGCGTCCGCCCCTGTGTGTCGTCGCGAGGCTCCGGAGAGCAATCTACCGGCCGCTTCGATACGATCGAACCCACTCTTCGACGTGCCGGCCCGCCGTCTCGCGCGATCCAAGACCGAAGGCTATGGCGACGGCGACGGCGATGGCGCCAACGAGGAGCCCGAACGCCAGGTTGATGATCTCATTGGCCAGCCCCATCTGGCGCAGGGCCATGGCACCGCTCAGCACGAGAATGGCGGCGCGTGCGGCGCTCGCCAGCGGCCGCGCATTGGCCGCGCCGCTGCTCCTGATCGTGCGGGCGGCCAGATCGGCCAGGTAGAGTCCGATGCCGAAGACGACCAGCCCGAGGAGGACGTGTCCGGCCAGGACCAGGACCGAGGCCAGCAGCGTCTGCAGCGCGACGAAGCCCAAGAGTCCCGCGGCTTCGATCGCGGCAACGAGGATGATGCCCGCGAACACCAACTGCCCGGCGATGGCTGACGGCGCGCGGCCCGGCGTTCCCAACTGGCCGGTGACGCCCAGGGCCGCGAGCGCACGGTTGAAGCCCGCCGCTTCGAGCGCCCGCGAGACGAGTTCGGCTACAACTCCGCCGACCGTGTACGACAGCACGAGCACGAGGGTCGCCGCAAACACCGCCGGGACCGCCGCGAGGAGCCGGCTCAGCATGTTGCTCGCCGGCCCGGTAACCGCGTCGATCTGCAGAGCATTGAGCGCGGCAATGACGACGGGGATGAGAACCAGCACGTAGACGACGGTGCCGACGGCGCCGGAGATGGAAGTCTGACCGAGCAGGAGATCGCGTGCTCTACGACATTGGTCCGGCGGACCCTGACGGACGACCGTAAACGCCCGATCAACAGACGTCAGGCGCCTGTCGCGAGCGCCGACCGCCGCAGATCGGCGAGCGTTGGACGTGAGGAGAACGGATTTAGCGGAAGCTGGACGGGTGGGTGAATCGTTCGAGGGGGATCAGGCGCAAGCCGAAAGAGTCGGTGGCGGTGCCACGGGCGTGAGGGACCTTCATGAGATCAGGTAGAGGGATGTCTCACAGGTCACGATTCGCGGGTATTCCACCGCATTATAACCCATCTCAGCAGAATGGCCCGTGATGGGCGTTGGGAAGGTACCGTCGGTCCGCTCGATTCGCGAGAATGACCGAGACCCGAGCGGACGTCGATCAAATGCCAGGGTCGCCAGGGATATGAAGCCGTTCGCCAGTTCGGATCGTTGTCCGTCTCGCCATGCCGTTAGCCTGTTGAATAGCCGCGATCGTCGTCCCGTACTTATTTGCGAGACCGGCGAGCGTCTCGCCACGCGAGACGCGATGCGTCGTCCTCCGCGGCTCCTGGAACGCTCGCCCCGACGACTGTATGCCAGCGGGACCAAGCACCTGCAGTCGCTGGCCGACGCGGATCGTCGTGCGCCCGGCCAGGCCGTTGGCCTCCTGCAGTGCGCGGATCGTCGTGCCGTAGCGCCGGGCCAAGCGGGCCAACGTGTCGCCGCGCGCGACCCGGTGGATGACCGATGATGGCGGCGGGGACGGCCTCCGAGTCATGGCGGGTACGACGGGCACGGAGGGGGGCGCAAGAACCGTCCGGACGACTGCTGCTTCTTCCGGCGCATTCGTCGGCGTCAGGCCAAGGGCCGCGCGCAGGAGGAACGACCGGTCCGCGCTAAGCGGGATACGGACGGAAACGCCGGCTGGCACCGACTGGATCTGCCAGAGCCCGTTCGCATGGCGTAGAGCATCCGGATCGATGCCCAGGGTGAATGCCAGGTTCAGGTAGTTATCGCCGTACCGTATGCGGTACTCGGCGTCGCCATTAACGGCACGAAAGAGGTCGCTCCGCGGCTCGGCCGGATAGGCAATGAGCTGCCCAGGACGCGGCCGGCGCTGCGCCAGGAAGGCATTGTGCAGGCGCAGTTCCCATTCTGGAACGCCGAGCCGGGATGACAACGCCGGCCAGTCCTCGTCGGCGTGGACGGTGGTGAGGTGGACGCCCTCCGCGTGGTGCCGGAGCGATGCGTCGTGCTGTTTCAACACCGTCCGATAGTGACCGACACCCAGGACGTATTGGAGCGTCTCCAGCGGGAGAGGCCCTCCGCGGCCGACTCGCGTCGGCCCGCCGTTGTACGCGGCAACGGCGCGGTCCTCCCGCTCGAAGCGCCGGATCATCTGCGACAGGTATTTCACGCCAGCTTCGATGTTCGATTGCACCCCGAGCGTACGGAACGTCCTGGGCATCACCTGGAAGTATCCCTGCGCGCCCGCGCCCGAGTGGAGTTCCGCATTGCCTCCCGACTCATAGAGGCACACGGCGCGCGCGAGGTCGAAATCGACGCCGTACTGCTCTGAGTACCGCTTGATCTCGGCTTCGATCACCATGACCTTCCGGTACATGCCGAGAAACATGGGGGACACGTCCTCGAGCGGCAGCAGATCCGGTAGCGTTTCGGCACGCGCCACCCTTCCTTCGGAGCCGAGCAGCACGAGGGCGAGCGCCAGCGTTGTGCAGCCACGAACTCCACGTGTTCGACGCATGGGCAGGTGGTGTCTCGTCGAATCCGTCATCAGCAATCTCCGAGCATGCGCGGTCCCGATAGGTACGAGTGGATCCCCGATGACGCTGACACAGAGCAGAACCGGCGATCGGGTGACGCCGAGGTAGGGTACGACGTCAGAAGACGCCGCGACCGAGATTCTTGAAAGCGCGACGGAGTGGGCGAGCTGCGGAGGGACGGAGGTCGGAAGCGCTGTCGCGCGGATCGATACAGTGACGAAGCCCTTCCATTACATAAACCGTAACGCGGACGCTGATCCCTGTCAATTGAAACCGGTCGCGGTGCGTTCCAGATCCAGCCTCAACACAGGCCCATCTCCATCTTGCTGTGGCCGATTTTTCTCACGGCGACGTAATACGCCGCGGTCCGGTAGTCCCGAATCGTCTTGTGCGTGCGTAGCACGCCGCGGATTTCGTGGTAGGCGTTGCGCATCGTGTCGTCCAGCCCGGAGCGCACAAGTGCGAGCTCGCCGGCCCTCGAGATCAGCTCCATCCTGATGGCGTCCGGCACCGGCCTTCCACCGAGGGCCTCGATGGCATGGACGATTCTCTCGCCGCGCATCTCGTCGAGCCGGCGGTCCATGCGGCCGAACCGGATGTGCGACAGGTTCTTGATCCACTCGAAGTACGAGACGACTACTCCGCCCGCGTTGACGTAGCAGTCGGGTAGGACGGTGACGCCGCGCTTCGCGAGGATCCGATCCCCCTCGAACGAGACGGGACCGTTGGCGGCTTCCACCACGAGTCTGGCATCAATGCGTTCCGCGTTAGCGTGCGTGATCTGATTCTCCATCGCGGAGGGGATGAGAATGTCGCACGCCATCTCGAGCGCTCGGGCGCCGTTCGAAGAGTAGGTGCCGCCGGGGAATCCTTTGACTCCGCCATGCTTCGTCATCCAGGCCCGACACTTCTCGACGTCGATGCCCTTCGCGTTGATGACGACGCCATCGCGCTCGACGACTGCGACAATTCTGGCGTCGTCCTCTTCGGAGAGGAACTTCGCCGCATGGAACCCGACATTGCCGAGTCCCTGCACGATGATCTGCTTGTCGGCCAGCCCGGCCGACAGCCCCGCCTTTTTCACGTCTTCGGGGTGGCGGAAGAACTCGCGAAGTACGTACTGAACCCCTCGTCAGGTGGCTTCGACGTGACCCCGGATACCGCCGCTCGTCACCGGCTTGCCTGTCACGCACCCGAGATGATCGATATCGGTCGGTCGGAGCCTGCGGTAGACATCGGCAATCCAGGACATCTCCCGCTCCCCGGTGCCCATGTCTGGCGCCGGCACGTTGATGCCCGGCCCGATGTAGCTTCTGTCAATGAGCTCGCTGGCGAACCGTCGTGTAATTCGCTCGAGCTCGCCCACCGAATGCTGCCTTGGATCGATGATCAATCCGCCCTTCGAGCCGCCGTAGGGGACGTCCACGATGGCACATTTGTAGGTCATGAGCGCGGCCAGCGCTTCGACCTCGTCCTGGTCGACCCATGGGGCGAACCGGATCCCACCCTGGGTTGTCGCTGGGGCGGTTTACGCTCGGCCGTAGCAACCAGATTCCAGGAGCGATGGCCATGACACATGCAACGGAGACGGTGAACGGACCCGCGCGCCCGACCCTCGTGATGGCGATGGAT
>WHSN01000019.1 GCA_009380045.1 Luteitalea sp. | reverse complement strand
TTCGGGCCGACCAGGCCGACCTTCTCACCCGGGTTCAGCTGGAACGAGGTGTCGACGAACAGGACCTGACGGCCGTACTGCTTGCTCACGCCGGAGAACGCAATCATGGTGTCAGCTTCAGTTTCAGCTCCGCGCCGAACAGCATCGTGCGATCGTTGTCGCGCGCCGCCCATGTCATCAACGTCGCAAGGTTCTTCGTCACCGTGCCGTCGAACACGGTCCGGCCGCCGGCGGTGACGATGACCGGTTTCGTGAAGTCGAACGCGGCCGGCGACAGCAGCAGGGTGATGGCGCTGACGCCGGTGCTGGTGACCGCGACCGTGTTGCCGGTTTTCACGAGGTCGACGCGGCCGGTCGGCGAAGTCCGACGGAACAGCGGCGTCACCCCGCCCGGGGCGGCCGACATGAAGAATCCGGTCAGCTCCAGCGACCGGCCGCCTCGGGACACGACGAACCCCAGCACCTGGTTCGGCTGATACGAGCCGAGCGCTTCGAGGACACTCGTTCCGGCCGGGACCATCGTCCCGTTGATGCTGACAACGACGTCGCCGGGACGAAAATCGAAGATCGAGGCGTTCGACCCTTCGGCGATCGAGAGAATCCTCGTGCCGGCGACGCGCAGGCCGAAGTTCGGCAGCGGCCCGGTGGTGAAGTCGTTCAAATCGGTCATCTCCCTCCGGGTTGGCGGTCCGCCCGCCGCCGGCATCAGCGTGTCGATGACCAGCCAGTGCGCGCGACCCGTCCCGCCGCCGAGATCGCTCTCCCACGTCAGCCGGTCGGGCAGCGGATTCCGCGGATGCTCGCGAACGAAGCGTTCGAACGTCTCCTTCACCTCGGGCCACCATGCGGTGTTATGGCCCGCCTCCGGCTGCGGCCGGTAGGTCAGATCGACACCACCCCTCGACAGGTGCTCGATGAACGGCTCGACCTCCGCCGCCGGGTACAGCGGATCGCGCCCGCCGTTGACGATGAACATCGGCTTGTTCCGCAGATTGTTCGGTGTCAACTCGCCGTCGATGCGCATCGATCGGTTGCGCAGCACGGCGAGGGTGCCATTCAGCGGCAGAAAGGCCGCGAACGGCGTCGTGTCGCGCATCGCCACGTAGTACGCAGCCGTGCCGCCGTCGGACACGCCGGACAGCACGACCCTGTTCTCGTCCACGTTGTAAGTGCGCTTCACGGTGTCCAGGATCACTCTGAGATTGGTCAGCTGGCGGTCGGTCCACCACGCCGCCGACGCCCACGCGGTGGGCAGCACGTAGATCTGCTCGGCGCCGGCCAGCGCCCCGATGCCGTTCGTGCGCGGTGCGGCCTCGGGCCGCCCGACACCGCCGTGAAGCTGCACGCGGACGTGATACTTCTTTCCGGGGTCGTAGGTCCCAGGCACCTCCAGCACACACGGGAAGTCCGTGCCGCCAATCCGGTGGACGAGGGAAACGATGCCGCGCGGCACTTTGGCCGTGTAGGTCCGACCGCGCTCGAGCCGGGCAAACGCGTCGTCGAACAACACACCGGATGTCACGATCTGACCGGCGGCGGTTGCCGCCTGCGGCGGTGTCGTGGCGTCCCAGAACCGCTTGAAGGCGGAGTCCACCCCGGGCGTGGCCGCCTGGGCTGTCGCGGCCCGACTTGCCGTCCCACATACGGCGGCCGAGACGCACAAGGCGGCGACAGCGGCACTGCGCACACGTTTCACGCGATTCCCTCCCAGGGGTGCGTCGGACCCGACGACGAAGTCACGGGAATTCGTGGTCACGTCTGCCTTCGCGGTTTCGTCATGGAGGCTGGTGGACCAGTCACACGTGATTCCGCGGACTCAGCTCGCGCGGATGCGGCTCGAGCCAGGTCTGACCCTGGAGAGCCGCCCCGCGGTGGCCTCTGACATGGATGCCGCAGTCACACGTCATTCTATTATTGCAGCGGCAAGGAGGGGCGATGCGCAAGAGACAGGAAACAATCGGCGACCGTATCGAACGGTTCTCGGAAGCGGTGACCACGTGGACCGGCAGCACGACCGCGTTTTCGTCGGCTCTCGCGGTCGTCGCGACATGGGGACTGCTCGGACCCTTCTTCGGATACTCGGATACGTGGCAGCTCGCCATCAATACGAGTACGACCATTGTCACCTTCCTGATGGTGTTCCTGATCCAGCGATCGCAGAACAAGGGGGCGGTGGCGATTCAGCTGAAACTGAACGAGCTGGTCGCCGCGATGCAGGGCGCGAGCAACCGCCTGATCGACGTCGAATCGCTCTCCGAGAAGGAGCTCACCATACTGGGCCGCCACTATCAGGAGCTTGCCCGGCTGTGCCGCACCGAGATCGACCTGACGCAGTCGCACTCGCTCGAGGAGGCTCGGCACCGGCACCGCCGGAAGGGCGCGGCGACCAAGTAAGATGTCGGAATGGCTTCGAACCCCTCGTTCGATATCACCTCGCCGGTGGACTTTCAGGAAGTCGATAACGCGCTCAACCAGGCCCGCAAGGAAGTCGCGCAGCGATACGACTTCAAGGGCGCAGTGGCGGAAATCGACTTGAGCGCCACCGACAAGACGCTCACGCTCGTCGCCGACAGCGAGTTCAAGCTGGCCGCGCTGTGGGAGATCGTGCAGACGCGGCTGGTCAGACGCGGCGTCCCGACCAAGAACTTCAAGCTCGAGGACTCGGAGGCGGCGGCCGGAGGCACGGTGCGGCGCGTGATGCCGATTCAGGAAGGCATTCCGATCGAGGCCGCGCGGGAGATTGTGAAGTTCATCAAGGACAACAAGTTGAAGAAGGTGCAGGCCTCGATCCAGGGTGACCAGGTCCGGGTCAGCGCGGCCTCGAAGGACGACCTGCAGGAGGCGATCCGCATCCTGCGCGGCCACGATTTCGGTGTCGCCCTGCAGTTCGGTAACTACCGATGACGCGCCAGACATGACTTGCCGCTTCTTGCCTTTCTCCTCCTCCCGCTCTTCGCGCGATAGCGCACCAGGCCGGCGGGCGTCAACGACGCCGAAGGCGCGGGCGAGGCTGGTGCCCAACGAGCCTGGACAGTGAAGGCTCCGGCGACCGCCCGCGTCCCGATCGCAACATACCGGCTTCAGCTGAACGCAGGCTTCACGTTTCGTGATGCGAAGGGCGTCCTCGACTACCTCGTGACGCTCGGTGTCTCCGACTGCTACGCCTCCTCCTATCTGAAAGCCGTGCCTGGCAGCGTGCACGGGTACGACGTCGCCGATCCAACCCAACTGAATCCCGAGATTGGGACCGAGGAAGACTACTGGGCCTGGATCGACGCGATGACGGCGCGCGGCATGGGGCACGTGCTCGATCTGGTTCCAAACCACATGGGCATCGCACGCTCGGCGAATCCCTGGTGGATGGACGTCCTCGAGAACGGCCCCAGCTCGCGGTTCGCCCGCTTCTTCGACATCGAATGGCGGCCGGTGAAGGACGAGCTCGCCGACAAGGTGCTGATCCCGACGCTCGGCAACCAGTACGGCGTCGTCCTCGAAAAGCAGGAGTTGACGCTCACGTACCGCGACGGCCAGTTCGTGATTCGGTACTTCGAGGACTGGTTTCCCATCGCGCCCGACACCATCGTCCGGATCCTCGGACCAGAGCTCGACGAGTGGCTGGCGGCGCAGCCTGACGTCATCGACCCGATCGACGTCGACGAGCTCCGGAGCGTGATGACCGCAGCCGAAAACCTGCCGCCGCGCAGCACCCGGGATCCGGAGCTGGTCGTGGTCCGCGCCCGGGAAAAAGAGGTCGTGAAGCGGCGCCTCGGCGCACTGGTCGACCGCAGCCCGCACCTGCGGGCGTACATCGATCGCGTCGTCGCACGAATGAACGGTGTCCCCGGAAATCCGCGCAGCTTCGACGGTCTCGACGGCCTTCTGAACGAGCAGTCGTACCGGCTGGCGCACTGGCGAGTCGCCTCCGAGGAGATCAATTACCGGCGGTTCTTCGACGTCAACCAGCTCGCGGCGCTGCGGATGGAAGATCCGGTGGTCTTCGACGAGGTGCACCGGTTCGTGTTCGACCTGATCGCGCGCGGCGCGGCGACCGGTCTGCGGGTCGACCACGTTGACGGCCTCTACGCCCCGGGAGATTATCTGCGGCGGCTGCAGGAGCGGGCGGCCGCCGTGACGCCGGGCGAGGCCGGTCCGGGACTGCCGCTCTATCTCGTGGTGGAGAAGATCCTCGCGGCGGACGAGCCACTCCCCGCCGAATGGCCGGTGCACGGGACCACCGGCTACGAGTTCGCCGCCGTGGTGAACAACCTGTTCGTCGACCGGCGGCACGAAGCGAGATTCGACCAGATCTACACGCGTTTCCTGCACGAGCGCCGCGGCGGCATCAGGTTCGACGACATCGCCTATCGGAGCAAGAAGCTGATCATGCACGAGACGATGTCGGGCGACATCAACTCGCTCGGCCATCAGCTCAATCGCTTCTCGGAGCGAAACCGCCATTTCCGGGACTTCACCCTCTACAGCCTGATCTCGACGCTCAAGGAAGTGATCGCCTGCTTTCCCGTCTACCGGTCGTATGTGACCGAGGAAGGCCGGGTGACCGAGCACGACCGCCGGTCGATCGTGGCCGCCATCGGGTGCGCGAAGCGCCGCGCACCGTCGGTCGCCCCCCTGGTGTTCGACTTCGTCGAGCAGCTGCTGCTCGAAACCGGCACACCCGAGTCGCCGGACGAGTGCGAGATGCGCGCGCGACTGGTCGGCAAGTTCCAGCAGATCACCAGCCCGGTGGCGGCCAAGGGCATCGAAGACACGACTCTGTACATCTACAACCGCCTGCTGTCGCTGAACGAAGTCGGCTCACAGCCGACGCGGTTCGGGCTCGACCCGGAAGCCGTCCACGCCTGGATGGAACGGCGCCGGCAGCAGTGGCCCGCCGCCCTCTCCGCCACGTCCACCCACGACACCAAGCGAGGTGAGGACGTTCGTGCCCGCCTCAACGTGCTGTCCGAGGTTCCGGAAGAATGGCGGGTGGCGGTCGCCACCTGGCGAGGTCTGAACCGCCGGTTCAAGACCGAGCTGAATGGCGCCCCGGCGCCGGACGCCAACGAGGAGTACCTGATCTACCAGACGCTCGTCGGCGCGTGGCCCTTCGATCCGCAGGCGGAAGGCGAGCTCGTGCCCCGGATGAAGGCGTACGTCCTGAAGGCGATACGTGAGGCAAAAGTCCACACCAGCTGGCTCAAACCCGAGGAAGCATATGAAGCCGCCGTGCTCGCCTTCGTCGACGCGATTCTGCAGCGGCAGCGGCCGTTCCTTGCGGCATTCCGGCCGTTTCAAGCGCGGGTCGCCGAGCTCGGCATCTACAACAGCCTCTCGCAGCTGTTGATCAAGGTGACGGCGCCCGGCGTTCCCGATTTCTACCAGGGCACCGAGCTCTGGGATCTATCGCTGGTCGACCCCGACAACCGGCGCCCAGTCGACTACGCCCTGCGGGCGCGGCTCCTCGCCGAGGTCGCCGCCGGGCCCGGTGGCGACGCTGCGCTCGCGCGCTCGCTGCTCGATGAACGCGCGATCGGCCGCATCAAGCTGTTCACCGCGGTGCAGGCGCTGCGGACCCGCGCCGACATCGCCCCGATCTTCCGCGACGGATCGTACCTGCCGCTCGGCATCGCCGGCCACGGGCGGAACTGCATTTTCGCCTTCGCTCGCCGGCACGAGTCGGGTGTCGCGATCACCTGCGTCCCACGGCTGATCGCCAGCGTCGTCGGCTCGCTCAACACACCGCCGATCGGACCCGACGTCTGGAGGGACACACGCATCCTGCTCCCGGCTGATCTGGGAAGCCCGGCGCTTCGGGATGTCTTCACCGCCACGTCGATCCCGGTCCGCCAGACCGACGATGAGGGAATGGTCCTCGACGCCGCGACCGTGTTCGCCCGGTTTCCGGTCGCATTACTCAGGTCCTAGCGCCGACGCCCAGGGATTCTCTTCGTGACCTCGTGCTGTCGGGGCTCGGCGGTTCCAAGAAGCGGTCGTCACCATCAAGACCAGTAAGGGATCGCGTCACCGATTGTGAGGCCGGGTGCAGCCTGTTAGGCTGCACTCGATGCTCTACCTCACGATCATCGGCGGCGCCTTCCTTTCATGGCTGATCCTCGCCCTCCTTTTCGCCCCGCACATCCCCTACCACATCGAAGCGGATCTCGATGCGACGAGCGATCACTTCGTGAACGTTCTCGAATCGACCTGCCTCGCCAAGCTGGAGCCGGGGAACCGCGTTGACATCTTCACCAACGGGGAGGCCTTCTATCCCGCCATGCTCGAGGCCATCCGGTCGGCGAAGGAAACGGTGAACATGGAGTGCTACATCTTCAGGAAAGGGGAGATTGGCGACCAGTTCGTCGAGGCGCTCGCCGAACGCGGACGTGCCGGAGTGCGGGTCGCCCTGGTCCTCGACGCGATCGGCAGCCTGGGCACGATGACGAAGTACGCCGGGCCTCTGCGGGAGGCGGGCTGCCGGGTGGAGGCGTATCAGAAAGTGACCTGGTATCGTCTCGGGCGGCTGAACAACCGCACTCACCGCGAGCTGCTGGTCGTGGACGGGAGCGTCGCGTTCGTGGGGGGCGCGGGGGTCGCAGACTGGTGGCACAAGCCGCGGAAGGGGAAGCCGCGGTGGCGCGACATGATGGCCCGCGTCGAAGGACCGGTCGTCCCCACCATACAGGGCATCGTGACCGAGAACTGGATTGAGTGCTGCGGCGAGATCCTGACCGATCCAGACATCTACAAACGGCAGAAGCCTGTCGGCACGGTCTCGGCCTTCGCCATCAAGAGCTCGCCGGCCGACCGATCCACCGTGTCGCGGGTGCTGCTTCAGACGCTGATCGAGGGATCCAATCATCGCGTTCGGGTTTCGACCCCCTACTTCCTCCCGGACCGGGCCTTCCGCCAGGCGATGATCCGCACCGCCAGGCGTGGAGCCAGTCTCGACGTGATCGTACCGGGGCGGCACACCGATCAGCGGTGGGTGCGGCTGGCGAGCCGCCGGATGTACGGCGAGCTTCTCGAAGCGGGCGTCCGCATCTTCGAGTACGAAGCCGGCATGACGCACGTCAAGACGCTCGTGGTGGACGATCTCTGGTCGGCCATCGGCACCACCAACCTCGACAACCGATCCTTCGAGCACAACGACGAGGTGAACCTCGTCGTCCGGGACGAGAATGTCGCCGCACGGCTGATGCACGATTACCAGGATGATCTTGCGAAGAGCAAAGAGGTAACGGTCGAAGAGTGGCGGAGGCGTCCGACTCTCGAGAAGCTCATCGGCGCGGTTGCCTGGATCCTGGAACGACAGCAGTAAGAACGGCCCCTCCTGCCGAGGCAAGCCGCCTGACCGCCTTCGCTGGCGCCACGCGCGAGGGCCCACATACTGCTCTGCTCAGGATAGGTAAGACCTTGCCGCAAAGGAGCCGCAAGGGAGCACACGCGATCCTGGGCTTACGCAGATGTGTGCAGTCGCTCGCCGCCCCACTTCATGGTTCGGCGTGACGATCGAGATGCGGCGCCGCGCCGTCCGGGCACGCTTCGAGACAAGCGACGGCTGCTTCATTTGCTGGTCCCGATCGCTCGGGTCCAGATCTCGATCTGTTCGCGCGTCATCGGACCATCGGGTTCTTCCCGGGCATCGCGGTACTTCCACTGCTCGAGATCGTGGAGATATTGCTCGCGCGACACCATCGTTCCGTAGCACACGTCGTTCTGCAGGTTCGGGCGGCTCACGGTGAGGCGCCGGATGAGCTCCTCCATCACCCAGGCCGGCACGTTCTGGCGCTTGTCGGGGTAGACGAATCCGAACAGGATCAGTTGGCTGAGGAGCACGCGCCAATGGTCTCCGAACCGCATCAGGAGACGCGGCCAGTCGAGTGAAGGTCCTGTTGCCCGCAGCAGGTGCGCCACATCTGCCCCGTCGTACCGCTCACGCTCCTGGATGAACGCCTTGGACCAGATCATCTCCTCGGGCGGGGTGAGGCGCACGATGACGCCGAGGACGTTCGTTCTCGGGGCATGGTCGAACCACAAGTCGTCCACTTTCGCCGTCCCGTTCCCCGAGCTGAAGATCACATCCATGAAATGCTCGCCCAGGCGAATCTTGGCCAGCCAATGTGGAAACGGCACTTCGGACTGGAAACCGAGCCGCTCGAACGCCTCGAGCACGCGCGGACAGTCTTCAGGCTTGACGAAGATGTCGATGTCCTTGGTGTCCCGCGGCACATGGGAGTAGTGCGCGAAGGCGAATGCGCCGCCAACCAGAAACGGGATGTTCGTGTCCTGCAGCTTCTTGAGCGCGCCGATGTAGAAGTCCGCAGCCGGATCGTGGATGGCGCGGGCGGTTGAGGTCTCCATGAATCCTCAGGACGCAATCGCGTCAGTGGCGCGGCGCCCGAACGGGGCGGCGGCCGGTTTCTCGCCAGTGAGCACTTCGAACACGCGAAACGCCGGTCGATCCGGAAACATGCGTGACAGAAGCGGCATCGACACGTTGTAGACCGGCACGTTCGACTGCGTCGCACCTTCGAGCTGACCACGGTGCGCATGGCCGTGCAGGACCAGCGACACCGGGTAGCGGTTGATCGGCTCCTCGAGCCGGCTCGAGCCGATGAACGGGTAGATTTCAAGTGGCTCCCCCGCGACCGTCCCCTGCACCGGTGAGTAGTGGAGCAGCGCCACGATGTTGGGTGTGCGCAGCCTGGCCAGCGCCGCCTCGAGCTTCAGCGCCTCGTTGACCGCCTCGTGGACGAACTGTTTGATGACCGTCTCCCCCCAGGCGCCGAGCGCTCTCGGGCCGAAACCGCCGCCAAAGCCCTTGATTCCCGCGACCCCGATCCCTCGCACTTCCGTGGCGTCGCCATCGAGCACCACCACCCCGGCATCGGTCAGGATCTGCCTGACCTCGTCCTGCTTGTCCGATTCCACGTCGTGGTTGCCAAGAACCGCCACCGTTGGAATCCGGAACGGCGCCAACTCGCGCGACAGCACCCTGGCTTCTTCGGGCAGGCCGTAGTCGGTGAGGTCGCCAGCGAGCAGCATCACGTCAGCCGACTCGGCGATACGAGCGAAGAGCGGCTGAAAAATGCCCTGAGAGACCTTCGTGCAGTGCAAGTCGCCGACGGCGGCCACGCGAACGACACCTGAACCCATGGGTTGTCAACTTTCAAGAGTTGAGCCAGGCTGGAGGGTCCGTGGCGCGACCCTGGGCCAGGGATTGCAAGGGCACGGTCGAATGCCCCGTCAGATGCGCCCCCAGCTTGGAAAGCTGGTGGCGTTTCCCCTTGTCACTGTCAGCGTGCTCGCCGCGGTTCTCGTATGGGAAATTGAACACGTCGGCTCCATCGTCCTCGCGGTGGCAATCACCCTCGTTGGCATCGGCGTCTGTGTCTACGTGGCTCGCCGGGTGCGGGGCCACATCGACAACCTGGCTGAACACTACGAGTCGATGCTCCGCATGGCCGAGGCGGAGTCGCGTAACGCCGAGAGTGCCAACCGGGTGAAGGACGAGTTCCTCGCCACCCTCTCCCACGAGTTGCGAACGCCGCTCAACTCCGTGCTGGGATGGGCGCGGCTTCTTGCCGGCGGGAAACTCGACGACGATCAGCGCGCCAAGGCAGTACAGGCGATCGAACGCGCCGGATGGGCCCAATCGCGCCTCATCGAAGATCTGCTCGACGTCTCTCGGATTGTTGCCGGCCAGCTCCGTATTGCGCCCCGACCCACCTTGGTGCAACCGCTGGTCGAAACGGTCGTCCAGACGCTCCATCCGGCGGCATCAGCCAAGCAGATTGACGTGATCACGAGGTTGGACCCGACGATTGGGCCAATCTCGGCCGATTCCGACCGGTTGCAGCAGATTGTCTGGAATCTGCTCTCGAACGCGATCAAGTTCACGTCCGTGGGGGGCCGTGTGATCGTCGAGGTGGCCCCTCGCGGCCAGGACGTGTGCATTGCGGTCGTGGACAACGGCACCGGATTCACCCCGGACACTGCATCTCATCTGTTCGAACGGTTTCGGCAAGGCGACAGCAGCACGACCCGTCAGTTCGGGGGCCTCGGGTTGGGCCTTGGCATCGTTCGCCATCTGGTGGAGGCCCATGGCGGAACAGTGCGGGCGGCAAGTGAAGGTCTTCATCGCGGCGCGAGGTTCGAGGTGCGGCTCCCGCTGCGCCCCGCCGAGGAGTATGTCGCCGACGTCGCTCCGCCCAGAGAATTGTCTCCGCTGCTCCGCGGCATCTCCGTACTCGTTGTCGACGACGACCCCGCGGCGCTGGACTTTGCGCGCGCCAGCCTCGAGCAGTTCGGCGCAGTCGTGACCACCGCCGCGACCGCGTCGGAAGCCCGCGAGCGGTTCGTCCGCGAGCCGCCGGATGTGTTGCTGAGCGACTTGAAGATGCCGGGAGGAGATGGGCTGCAGTTGATACGCATGGTGCGCGAGCTGGATGCCGCGCGAGGCCGCACGACTCCCGCCGCTGCCCTGACGGCTCTGGCGCGGACGGAGGATCGGCGGCAGGCCCTGAGCGCCGGCTTCCAGATGCACGTCACCAAGCCGATCGATCCGTTCGAGCTCGCCGTTGCAGTCGAACAGCTTGCCCACGCCGCCGTGTAGTGGCATCTGTTTTGCGGCGACTCGTCCTATGGCAGTGAGTAGGCCGACGAACCACCGTTGCTCGGTGCTGGTCGTCGAAGACGATGCCGAGCTGCGAGAAGTTCTCCGGGTGGCGCTGACAACAGACGGCTACGACGTTTGGGCCGTCGTCGACGGCCGGGATGCGCTCAGGCACCTGCGCTCGACAGCCGATACCTGCATCATCCTGCTCGACTTATCGCTCCCGGTCATGGACGGCCGCCAGTTCAGGACGGCGCAATTGCGAGATCGATCGTTGGCCTGGGTGCCGGTCGTCGTCCTGTCTGGCGGGATCGACGCAGCCCGGGATGCGCGTGAGCTCGGGGCCCGGTCGTTCGTGCGAAAGCCGTTGGACGTTGACGAGCTGCGGCGGGCCCTCCGACATGTCGGCTGCGTGTCGGCGCGACAGCGGGTCGACAAGCGGATGCCTCACGCGGGCCACGGGGCATGAAGCGCTCCATAGATTGACGAGCTCGGTCGAACTGCCAACGCGCGTGGTCGCGGCCTGCGACGCCGCAGACTGACGCTTACTCTGGCTCGGCCATGATGGCCGGCAGCAGCCGGCGCCGCGACGAATCAGTAAACCACTGCACCTGTGGCTTTGAGCTGCCACGCGCCAGCCTCCGCCGATCGGCCTTCGGTCTTGGCATGTTCGTCGGCGGCTTCGCGGTCGTGTGCGTCTCCGCCGATACGCTGAAGCACGCCTTGCGCCGAGGCGCGACGCCCCTTTGCGCTCACCGGAAAGACAATCACCCCGTCATCGACCTTGATCAACAGCGTTGCCGGCTGCGCCTGTGGCGCACCGTCTGGCGCGAGCGCCATCCAGCAGCCCATCGCCGTGCAGACGGCCGTGACGACCCCTTCGACCTTGAGGGTCTGACCTTCAAAATCCCTCGGGCGCTCGAGCACGCGGCCGATCGGTGTCGCTTCCGAAACCGATACGCCCGTGCCGTAGGTTTCTGCGCCCGCCACGCGCGCCGGCGATGCCAGCGCCATGACCAGCGTCGTGGCAAGAAATATCAGTGCGCGCATGGTTCGAATCCTCCTGGTCTGCTGTTGGACTTCTTCAGAAACGTCTTCACTTCCTCACGTATTTCTTCACCTGACGTGGACCAACCTCGGCGCCGTAGACATTGCCGGCGGCGTCGGCGGCGACGCCCTCCGCCGCAAGCGTGCCGGTACCGTTGACAACCGGATCGGGGATGAAGGCGACCACCTTGCCGTCCCTGACGCTGCCGATGCGGATGCCACGCTTCCACGCGCCGTGGGCGGGATTCGAGGAACCGGACTCGGAATCGGCCACGTAGAGATTGTCGCTCTTGTCGATGTAAACACCACTCGGACGGCTGAACTGATACCACGCGTCGAGGTATTTTCCCTCCTGATCGAAGATCACCACGCGGTTGTTGGCTCGGTCACCGACGAACAGGCGGTTCTGCGAGTCGAAAGCCAGCGCGTGCGGCTGATTCAACTGGCCCGGACCGTCACCGAACGTCCCGAATTCCTTGATGACCTTTCCCTCCCTGGAAAACTTGATGACCCGCGCCGTCGTGCCGGGCGTGCTCGAGTGCCCTTCGGACACGAAGATCTCGCCTGCGGCATTCGTGATCACGTCGTTCGGCTGGAAGAAATAGCCCGGTGCATTCGCACCGCCTGGCTCGCCCAGCGTCATCAGCAGTTTACCTTCGGGGCTGAACTTGAAGACCTGATGACCTTTGCTGGCCGCCGGATTCGCGCGCGGGGGCGTGGCCTGTCCTCGTCCACCGGCTGCACCGCGGCCGGCCTCCCCGGTCGCACCGTCCGCGGCGCCAGCCGTAGCCCCGTTTGGAGGGGCACCCGCCGTGGCGCCGGGCGTCGCCGCTCCGCCGGCCGTCGCACGCGCCGCACCAGCGCCGCCGCGAGCCGGTGTCGGAGCATTGTCCTGGCCGTCGGTCACCCACACGTTCCCGTCACGATCCACGTGAATGCCGTGGGGGAAGATGAGCATGCCCTGGCCGAAGCTCGCGCTGAGCTTTCCTGACTGGTCGAATTTCAGTATCGATGGGAGCTGCGACATCCGGCCGGTCGCTCGATCGAGACAGCTGTTCGCACCACACCGTTCCGCGACCCAGATGGTGCTGCCGTCCGGGGCGACATCGACAGCGCTCGTCGAACCCCACGTCCGGCCCTCGGGCAACTTGAAGTGTCCGACGATCGTGTTGTACGGATTCGCTACATCATTCGTCGGGGAGACACTCGCGCCCAGCTGCGCGCGCACCCGGACGTCCGAACTGGCGACTGCCGCGACCGCGGCGAACGCCAGGACGGTCGTGCCTCGACGGGATGGCGACATCAGACTCCCTCATGATGAACGAGAGACGTGTCGGAAACGCTGACGCCATGATTGTACCCGCGCATCCTCGGCCTCCGCGGCCCTTCCGGCAACCCCTCGAGGGGCCGTCAATTATAGGACCAACCGTGGATTTCTGGGGAATACCTCATGCGCTCGCAGGACCGAGCTTACGCGGCGGTATCGGGTAGACTGGGCCGGCCTGCCGGGCGGCGACCCCGCGCGGCTGGTAGGTTTCAGGTCTCCCGTTCGGTAGGATGCTCACGCATGCGAACGCGGATCGCGCGGCGTTCCTGCCGTCCATGCGGGGAGAGGTGCTCGGATGGGGCCAAGTCGTGGGCTGCTTTCGGAGTGCACGCTCGGCGACAGGCGGACGCGGAGGCACGATGGCTGACAGCGAGCGACCCGGGAAGGACGCCCCCACGGTCCGCACGGGACAGGGCTCCACGAAGCTCTCACGGGAGGAGTTCGGGCGTCGCTGGCGCGAGCGCTTCTACGATCCCGCGTTCGAGGCCCTGCCGGCGGAACTGGAGCGGGTCGAGGCGGTTGCCTGGACGGCCTACGACGAATACCGCAAGAGCCCCCGGACCAGGCCTGCCGGCCCCGGCTTCGCCGATCCCGCCTTCCCGCTCCCGATCGAGTGGCTTCACGCGCGCGACCGCATTCACGAGGCACAGGCTGCTCACGACGACCCGGGCGGAGCATCGCGCATCCTGCTGATCTGCGCCTCGCCACGAAGCGACGAAACCTGTCCGGGTGAAATGTCGAAGACCTTCAGGCTGGCCCGAACGGCGCGCGAGTCGCTGCAGCGCGAGAAAGGATTCGACGTCGACCTCCTCGACTTGAGTCATCTCACGTCCGAGTTCGGCCGCGTCATCTTCCCGTGCAAGGCGTGCGTGTCCACCGCGATGCCGTTGTGCCACTGGCCCTGCTCGTGTTATCCGAACCACGCCGTCGGCCAGGTCAACGACTGGATGAACGAGCTCTATCCGCGCTGGGTGGCGGCTCATGGCGTGATGATCGTCACGCCCGTCCACTGGTATCAGGCGCCGAGCGCGCTGAAGCTGATGATGGATCGGCTGGTCTGCGCTGACGGCGGCAATCCCGACCCGACATCCACCCAGGGGAAAAAGCCGGAGAAGGCCAAAGAGCTCGAGCTGCGAGGCTGGTCGTACCCGCGGCATCTGGCTGGTCGCGCATTTGCGTTGGTCGTGCACGGCGATGCGGCAGGTGCGGAGTCGCTACGGCGCGGTCTTCACGACTGGCTCACCGACATGAGCCTGGTGCCGGCTGGCCATGCCGCGCTGGTCGACCGCTACATCGGCTACTACGAACCGTACGCCACCAGTCATGACGCGCTGGACGCCGACCGTGCCTTGTTCTCGGAAGTGAGCCGGGCGGCCGAGACGCTGGCCTCTGCGGTGCGGCAACTTCGTGGCGGCTATCGTCCGCCGGCACCCGCGTCCGCGGATCCTCGACCCAAGTAGGGCGGCCTGATTGCCGACGCCTCATGCGTGGTCGAGTGAACCGGCGCGATCCTTCAGCCAGGGGAACGTGGCGAGGCTGATGACCGTGCTGGCCAGCACGAACGCGGCAATCGCAAACGGCGTCTCGAACCGGGCGTACAGATATGTCGCGATGAGCGGCGCCGGCCCTCCAGCCGTAATCGCGGCGAGATGGTAGCCCAACCCCGACCCGCTGTACCGTCGAGACGCCGGAAAGTTCTCCGCAATCAGCGCCGCCTGGGGCGCGTACTGCAGATCCTGCACCACCGAATCGACGATCATCGCGAGCATGATCAGCGGGATGGCGGTGGTGTCGAGAAGACCGAAGTAGACGAACCCCCAGATCGCGACCCCGACCAGCCCGGTGCCGACAACGCGCTTGCGGCCGTAGACGTCCGACAGATGCCCCGCCACCGGTATCATCACGATCGAGGTGAACGACCGCAGCGAGACGCACGTGAGCAGCGTCGTACGGCTCATGCCGAGCACCTGCGTGCCGTAGCTGAGGATGTAGGTGGTGAACACGTAGTACGGCACCAGCTGGCCGGTCCGGAGAAGCGTGGTCAGCATCACCTCGCGCCAGTTCTCACGGAGCACGTGCACGACCGGTGCCCGAACCACCTTGCCTTCGGACTTCAGCCTGACGAACACCGGCGACTCGAGCACGCCGATTCGTATGTAGAGCCCGATCGCGACGAGCACGACGCTCGCCAGGAACGGCACGCGCCAGCCCCACGAAAGAAACGTGGCGTCGTCCTGAACGACGGTCATCACCGACAAGGCGCCGTTGGCGAGGATCAGGCCGAGCGGCGCACCCATCTGGGCGAAGCTGGTCGTGAAGCCCCGGCGCCCCGGACTCGCCCACTCACCCGCCATCAGCACCGACCCGCTCCATTCGCCGCCGACCGCAATCCCCTGAAGCGATCGCAGTACGGTCAGCAGGACCGCCCCCCAGATACCGATCGACTCATATGAGGGGACGAGACCGATCGCCATCGTCGCGACCCCCATCACCATCATCGTCGTCACGAGGAGCGCTTTGCGGCCGATCCGATCGCCGAAGTGGCCGAACAGCACGGCGCCGACCGGGCGTGCGGCAAAGCCGGCGAACAATGTCGAAAACGACAACAAGGTCGCGACATACGGATCCGACGAAGGGAAGAAGAGCCTGGGGAAGACGAGGGCCGCGGCCGCGTTGTAGAGGAAGAAGTCGTACCACTCAACGGTCGTGCCTACGGTGGCCGCGACGACCGCGCGAACAAGGTGCCGTCGCCGCGTGCGGTCGTCGAGGGTGGGCGGGCCCCCGCGAATCCCGCGTGCGGGACCGGGAGCGTCGCTCGTCATCGCCGGGTATTGTAGCCGCGATGAGCTGGTCAGCGATCCAATTCTTCCGGGCGGCGGCGCCAGACATCACCACCGGCTGCTACGATAAGCGGGACACTCCGTATTTCCTGAATCATGCCAACCAACCCGCCGCCGCTGTTCGAGCTGACCCGCGCCACCGTCACGAAGAACGGGCGACCCATTCTCGACGACATCACGCTGGCCATCCACAACGGCGAGCACACCGCCATCGTCGGGCCGAATGGCGCCGGGAAGTCGACGCTGATCAACCTGCTGACGCATCAGGACCGCGCGGTGGCACATGCCGACGGCTCCGCCGCGGTGCGCGTGCTCGGCAACGACCGGTGGAACGTGTTCGAGCTGCGGGCCACCCTGGCGATCGTGTCGTCGGATCTGCATCACCGGTTCGTCGAGGGCAACAGCAACGGCCGCATCACCGGAACCGAGGCGGTGCTGTCGGGGTTTTTCGCTGCTCGAGGCGTGATGAAGCACCTGGAGATCACCGGCGAGATGCGCGACAGCGCCGCACGGGCGCTCGCGACCATGGATGCCTCGCAGCTTGGCGGCAAGCCGATGCACGAGATGTCGAGCGGCGAGGCACGCCGGGTGCTGATTGCCCGGGCCCTGGTCAGCTTTCCGCGCGCGCTGGTGCTCGACGAGCCAACCACCGGCCTGGACCTCGTCGCACGAGACCGATGCCTGGATCTCGTGCGACGCATCGCCCGAACGGGGCCGACGCTGATCCTGGTGACGCACCATCTCGAAGAAATCGTCCCGGAGATCGAGCGGGTGATCCTGCTGCGCCGTGGCCGGGTGGCATTCGACGGCCCGAAGGCGGCCACGCTCACCACCGCACGTCTCAGCCACGTGTTCGAGGCGCCCGTGGCGGTCGGGCGCGAAGACGGCTATTACGCGGCCACGCTCGCGAGGTTCGAGCCGGCTGCAATCAGGCCACCGACGCACAGTCAGGCGGTGCGCCAGGCCGGATCTGACTGACCTTCTACCGCCGCGAAAAGCGAGGGAGCCAGCGTGCTGACGGCGTACGGCGTTTCCGATATCGGCCCGGCCCGCAAGACGAACGAGGACAGCTTCGCTGCCGACCGACAGCTGCAACTCCTGATCGTGGCGGATGGCATGGGCGGCCATCAGGCGGGGGAAGTAGCGTCGAGTCTCGCCGTCGAAACCATTGCCGCGTTCGTGCGCCGTTCGGAAGAAGTCGGAGAGTGCTCGTGGCCGTACGGCATCGATCCCGAGCTGTCCTTCTGCAGCAATCGGCTGCGGACGGCAATCCACCTGGCCAATCACCGGATCTTCCGGACGGCGGAAGAGCACGACGAGTATGCGGGCATGGGGACGACGGTGGTGTGCGGGTTGATTTCGGGAAATCGTCTCTCGGTCGGGCACGCAGGCGACAGCCGGCTGTACGTGTTCGCTGAAGGCGCGCTCACGCAGGTGACGGCCGACGACACCTGGGAAGCGACCGTGCTGGCCGATGAGTCGAGCTCGAGCCTTCCGCCGCACGTCCATTCGATGCGACACGTGTTGACAAACGTTCTCGGCGCCCGGGAGTCCGCCGAAGTGCACCTTCACGAGCAGGAGCTGAGCGGCGGGGAGACGCTGCTCTTGTGCTCCGACGGCCTTCACAACGTGGTCGAGGACCACGAGCTCTGTGCCCTGCTGAGCAGCGAGGATCCTCTCGTCGAGATTGGCGCACGGCTCATCGACGCCGCTCTCCGCAGGGGCAGCCGCGACAACGTCACCATCGTGCTTGCACGGTTCACGGGGGACTGAGCAAGAGCGGCGGCGGTTGATGGTGCAACGCCGCGATCTGGCCGCCGCACCGGTGCCCTGGCGCGCGACCGCTTTTCGCTCGTCGGCCGGCTTCGGATCGGGGCTGCCCTCCATGAGCTCGAGCGGGTTCAGCTCTTGCCCGTCCGATTCCTCACAACCGTGCGGACCGATCCAGAACGGGGGACAGCAAGTCCTCGGCGAGTGGATCGTCGCTGTTGCATTGGACCGGAAGGGGTCGTGTTGCGCCGGTTCTCCAGCGAGTCGATGCAAACGCCGTTCAGGCGAATGTCGCCTCGACAACGGGATGCAAATGTGTGAATCGGACCGCCGGTGCCGCTGACACAGGAGGGCGGCCAATGACTGCGGGCCGGCACGCCTTGCGTGAGCCCACACCGGCGTATAGGATACCAGCCCGAGTCTCAGGCCCTTCACACTACACGAGGAGCTGCTTATGATCTCGCGTCTGCCCCTTGTCCTTGTCGCCGCCGCGCTCGTCAGCGTCGCGGCCACACCCGCTTCCGCTCAAGTGTTCACGCTCACCGCGACGCTGACCGGCGAGGGCGAGGCCACCCAGACCGCCAACGGCGTCACCACCGGAGCGTTCGGTGACGCGACGGTCATCGTCGATCTGACGGCTCGGACCGTCAACTACAGTGTTCGCGTCTTCAACCTGCCGAGCGGCGTCACGCAGGGCCACATTCACGCCGGCGCGATTCGAACGGCCGGACCGGTCGTCGTCAACTTCGTGCTCCCGGTGTCGGCGTCGAATGATTTCAGTTTCACCGGCACTGCGCGAGACACCGAGTTCGTGCTCCGGCCGGAGGTCGGCATCCGGTCGGCGGACGACATGTTTCAGGCGATTCTCGGCGGGAACTCCTATGTGAACGTCCACTCCTCCGCGAACCCTGGCGGCGAGGTGCGCGGGCAACTCACGCTGCGGCCGTAGCGGCCCCCGGGCACTCTCCAGACCGAGCTCACAGACCTTTCCGGGGCTCCGGGCCGGTTCGCCAGCACGATCCGGCGTTTCCGGGCCTCGGGATGGTCGCTCCCGACACCACCGCTTCGATCAAATCAACATAGCTCCCCGCAACCGACGACATTCGCTGCGCGTGGGCGAACGAGAGATTCTCGCGGGCAAGCCGGCATCGCTCGTCCGGCGCGCTCAGCAGCGTCAGGATGGTCTCCGCGAGGCTGCCCGGGTCGGGCCATTTGAACCGCCGCATGCGAAGCCCGTCGCGCTCGAGCGCGCGAAATGCCAGGATGTCCGAGGCGACGATCGGCACGCCGTGCATCGCCGCGAGGATAGCGACGCCAGACATGCCGGCCATCGTCGCGTAGGGCAGCACGCACAGAGCGGCGCTCTCGAAGAGCGCCGGCACATCCTGCTCGGCGACGTAGCCGAGGAACTCGAGATTCGCCATCGACCGATGACGTCGTTCCAGGCCCGCCAGATAGCCGGGACTGTGGCGCGAGTCGGTGCCGCCGATCGTCAAGCGGATTGGGTTTCCGGCCCGCGACAACGTGCCGACCGCCTCGATCAGCGGCTCGAGCCGCTTGTAGGATCCGAAGTGGCCGAACGCGAGAATCCGCGTGCCGTCGTTCCGCGGCGGCGAGTCTACCGGCGGCCCGAGCGTCCCGTGAGGCATGTAGAACACGTTGCGCATGCGGTACCGCGAGGCGAGCAGCGAGACGTATTCCGGGCGCAGGGTGCAGACCGCGTTCGCATACCCGAGCGACCGGGTGGCGACGTGAGCGGCGGCGACGTCCCACGGGCGCGCGTCCACTCCCGACTCGCCCAGATCGGTCATGCCGAGCATGTTGTGCAGCGTCACGATCACCTTGAAGCCGGCTGCCCGGGCGATGGCGGGCGCGCACACGCCGCCGAACCAGCTGGCCTTCGTGTTGCCGGCCGAGGTCATGTGCAGGTTGAACCACAAGGCATCCAGCTTCAGCGGTCGGGCCGCGCGAATCACCGACGCGGCGAGCAACGGGCTGCCGAAGGTCCAACAGGGGATCACCTGGCGCCGGCCATCCCCGCAGGCGATCGCCGCATCGCCGCGGTCCGCGAACACCGTGACACAGTCCACCCGGCCGGTCGCGCATAGAGCTGTGACCAGATGGCCGGCGTATTCGCTGAGCGGTCTGGTGCTTGGCGGATATGCCGAGACGAGCCCGATACGAAGCCCAGCCAACCTGTCTCCTGCCTGCCCTCACTCGTGGAGCAGGCTTTCCCACATCATTTCTCCGCGAGCTCGGCGCGCTCGGCAGCGATCGTCGTGACCTGCCGTTCCTGAGTCACGGACAAGGTCATCGATCCGGTACGACAACGCATCGCGCATCGTCGGCTCCGCCGCGCGGCCAGTCGCTCACACGCGACGGCCCGACGCAGAGCTCATCGCGCGGATCATCTCAACCGGAACACCAGTGACGCGACGAACTGTGTCTGGTCGTGAACGAAGCTCACCGCGGCGTCCACTTGAACGCGGTCTGCCAGGGCGATGCCACCGCCGGCGGTGGCTCCGACATCGGTCTTGTCCGGTACCGTGTTGAACCTGAAATCGAGGAGCATGTTCGCCGGATGCGCCAGGTTGTTGCCGCCGCTCCGAAAACGCAGCGGGTGGCTCGGATCGGTGAAGAGACCAGCCCGAACCGCCATGGTCGAGCGTTGCAGATAGAACCGGTATTCGGCGCCGGCGTGAATCTCCGACACGTCCTTGACGTAGAAATTCGACGCCGTCAGTCCGGCTGCCGGATCGATGAAATCCACGACCACGAAGTTGCTCGTGACCCGCTGGGAGTAGAGGACCCGCGACACATCGAGCGCGAGGGTCAGTTCATCCCTCGCCCGCCACGATGCGCCGACGGCATATCGTGCCGGGATCACGTAGTCGACCTTGCGAGCTTCACCGGTGAGGATGACGGAACCTTCAGGGTCGAACTGGGTCCACAAGAAGCGCCCGAACAGCCGCGTCTCGAAGGGAAAGATCGAGCGGTGCAGGTAGGTCGCGCCGACGGCCACTCCACGCCGTGGCTTGAAAAGCACCCCGGCGGAACCGGACCACCGATAGCCCGATGCGATGGTGTTCGTGCCGTTGCGCGGGTTGAGGCGTGTGCCCGAGCGCGCCTCGCTGGCGAGATCGAGCGACACGAGGTTGAAGGATCCACCGGCCGACAACGCCCGGTTGATGACATAGGCGCCGCCCACGCCGAGATTCTCCGCCGAGACGGCAATCGTGCCGAAGGCGCCGTCCTCGGGCGCTTCGCGCCTCGGCACGGCACGGGGGCCGAACTCGAAGCTCTCCTTGAAGTTCTGCAGAGAGCTCCTGAACAGCAGGAGCGTCGCTCGCCTGAACGGGAGGGCGTAGCTCATGAACGATGGTGTGAACACGAACTGACCAAACGCCTGGCTGTCGCCGGCCCCGAACGATGCCGTTGGCCGGCGCTTCATGTCCGTCCCCCTGAACTCGAGCGAGAACTCCTGCTCGAGCAGATTGGACAGGCCCGCCGGGTTGCTCAGCGCCGCCGTCGCATCGTCGGCCACACCGACAAACGTCCGGCCCATGCCGAGCGCTCGAGCGCCCGGTGTTTCGAAGCGGAAATCGAGGTTCTCGTACAACCGTTCGTTGGTCTGCGCCAGCAGCTCGCCGGCCGCCAGCGTCGATGTCAGCAGACACAAGGCCATCGAGCGCGCGACGAGACCTGGGGGCGGACACAGCACGATGCGGTCAGTACGAGTTCTGAACGGTGACCGTCGTCGTCGCCGTGTTGGAATTGCCCTGCGAATCGGTAACCGTGAGCCGCACCGCGTAATCGGCCAGGTTGGAGCTGCCCGTCCGACAGGACGGCCGGTTATTGACACCGCACTTGCGGTACCTGAATGTCGGCGTCGGCCCCTGCTGATCGCAGTTCGACGCGACGCTCTGGCCACAGTTCCAGCTGAACGTGACGATGTTGAACGGCGAAGACGTCGAGCCGAGCCCACTGAACGTGACATTCTCGTCGTGCTCGGCGGTATAGGGACCGCCCGGATTGGCCCTGACACTCGCCGCGCCGACAGAAACGGGGGCCGTGCCGCGCACGCCCTGAAACGTGGCGCTGATATCCGCAACCCCAGGGGCGCGGGCGGTGACCAGACCGGCGTTGACCGAGGCGACAACCGTGTTCGACGATTCCCAGGTCGCGGTTGTCGTGACGTTCTGGGTCGAGTTGTCCGACAATGTCGCCGTCGCGGTGAGCTGCGCCGTTCCGGGAGGAATCAGATTCGCGGGCACTCCTCCCACGGTCACCGTCCTGACTACTACTGGCTGAGGCGGAGGCGGTTGAGGCGGCGGCGGGGACGGCCCGGGCCCCCCGTCGCCGCAGGCAGTGAAACATAAACCGGCCAAAACCCACACCGCACCGACAGTTGCTTTGACCATGTCACACGCTCCAAGAAGCGACGTTTCCTCCCACGACAATCAACACAACGCCAGGGGCCGCTTCCCCCTGAACCTATTGGCGCGAGAAACCGCAGATCCGGATCACACGGGTCTCGTCGTTCGCGAGCAAGACGCGAGATTCAAACCGGGCTCCCGTTGCCGCGACCACCGTGTTGTATTCCTCGAACCCTACCTTCCCGGTCCGCAGGGTCACGACGACGACGCAGTGCGAACTGTCGCCAACGATGAGCTCTTCGAGGCGCGGTCCGCTCGAGATCACCGGCGCGCCCGCATAGAAGCCCACTGGCGAGCCGCCGCGAGAGACGACGTAGTGTGCGACATCCGCCGGCGGTAAAGCAAACAGGTAATCGAGCCGTCCGACCAGGTAACGGCACGCCAATTCCTCCGTGCACACGACCGTGTCGCCCGGCGCCAGCAGGGAACTCAAGCGTTCCGGCGTCCACGACGGACCGGTCGCTGGGGCGAGCGCTCGCTGGGCGAGCGGAACAGCCACGAGCGTCTCTCGAGCCCGCGCATACAGGTAATGTCCCTCGAGTAGACCGCCGCCGGCCGCGGCGACAAAGACCGGGATGGCGACGCGAAGGATGGCCGGCGAAACACGCTGACGGCCGAGAAGCCCCGCACCCGCCGCGATGCCCGAGACTGCGACGATCGAGAGAAACGTCCAGGGCAGCAGCAGGTACCGCTCGGTCACCGGCACCGACGCCACCGCGAATGCGGCGAGCAGGGACAGCGTCAGCACGACGAGCCCGCGGATCGTCCGGCTGGCAACGCTCTCTGGCCGGGCCATCGCCTCGGCACAACCCAGCACGACGAGCGTGGTCATCACGGGAAAAGCGCCCAAGGCGAATAACGCGTAGCTCAAAGGGTACGAGCTCGCGGCTCGCGCAAGGCCGAGAGCCAGCCCCACGGAGAGCTGCACGTCGGTTACCACCGCGGTGTGCATCGACCACCAGACAACCGACGCAATGGCGAGCGGCACGACGCAGAAGAGCCATCGACGGACCTCGTCCGGCTTCATGACGGTCGCGATCACACCGGCCAGCAGCATGACTCCGAGCTGGAAGCCGAGCGCGCAAATGACGCAGCCGATGATCAGCGCGCTGTTGCCGGGGCTCGAGCGGTGCATCACGTATCCAAGCAGCCCGAGCACGATCACGCCCGCGATCCATGAGCGGTAGGTCGCAAGCGACACGACGTACAGCGCCGGAAGAGCGGGAGTGGGAACGGCGTAGATGGCGGTATCGGCGGAGACTGATACTCCGGCCACTTGCAGGGAGATGAAATGAGCGCCGTAGGAGGCCAACGAGACCAACGACACGACGGCGCCAGCGGCGAGGGCGAATCGCACTGCAGACGCGCGTCCCACGGCGCTGTCGAGCGCGACATACACGATCGGCAATCCCGCGAGCGCGATGCCGAGCGGATGGAGGAGCGCCACCACGGCGAGAGCGAACAGTGCCGGCCAGGGGCGTCGGCGTTCGACGGCCCATCTCGTGAACAACCAGATGAACAATAGCGCCGCGGCGACGAGCGCGCTGTACTGGCGGGCAAAGACTGACGCCGCAACAAACGGCGGACACGACGCCAGCAGCAGCGTGAGCAGAACGCCGAAGACGCTGCCGCCCAGCGTACGGCCGAGCCTGAAGGCCATCGCGAGGCCGGCGGCTGCGCACAGCAGGCTCGCTGCGCGCCATGCGAGCATCGACGGTCCAAGCAGCGCACCTGTCAGCCACGCGAAGTAGAGATAGGGGACCCCTCGGTTGTACAGAACGCCCGAGGGGAGAAGCGGCATACCGCTCGAGCCAATCGACGTCGCTATGACGGCCGTGATCTCTTCGTCCGGGGAGTACCCCGGACGATCGATGACCAGCGCCGCGAGGGCGCATAGGACGGCGACCGATGGCGCCGCCCAGAGCGCAGTCAGGGCCCAGGCGCCTCCGGCCCTGCCCGGTGGGTCTGACATCGCGCTTGGCTCGGCCACAGCCCGTGCGGTCGGCTGCAGGGTGTGGCGCCTACCTTCGCAAAGGAGGAGGCGCGCCTCCGCCTCCGGTCGTCGAGCTCTCGAGCCCGGCGTAGGCATCGACGAGACCCAGATAGAAAAATGGATCGAGCCCTCGACCGAACAGCCCGAGATCCTTGCCTCGACATGCCGGCCCGCTGCCCTTTTCGATGAGCGCGAGCAGCTTGGCGCGACCTCCCGACAGCCGCTTCAACCGGACGCTTCGATCGGTCGATCGGAGCGCCGCCTGGATGTCCTCGAGCGCCAGGCCGAAGAGAGACCCGTCGGCGTCGCTGAACTGCTCGCGGACGCCCGCGCGGGGCCCGCTCAGCCGCGCCACGAGGTCGGCCCGCCCCCGGCTGGTGGTGAGTTGCACGTCGAGGCGCTGGCGCAGCATCGATTCGACCAGCACCCGCTGATCCGCGAGACGGGCCGCTTCGGCCGACGCCGCCGTGCCGCTCCGCATCACGATGTCGCTCCAGAAGGCGAGCGCCTTGGCGAGATTCTGACGGTCCGCCAGTTGCGCGTCGAGCAGATACGCTCCGTATGGCGCGCCGCCGTTTTCACATCGGCGCTGGAAGTCGTCGCTGGACATCAGGCCGACGAAGTACGCGTCACCCAGCAGGCGCCTGAGGCGCTGGTACTCCTGTTCGCCGGTCTGCTCGCCAGCCACTGATCTGAGGTTGCTCATCACCCAGAGCGAGTCCGGCGCGGCGTCGCCCTGCGTGTCGGTCACCGCCAGAATCCCGTCCTTTTGCTGCGGCGCCACCTCGTCGAGCCCTTCGACCGCGACATCGTCGAATCGAACCAGCGCGTAGGTCAGGTTGCCTTGAACCGACTGCAGGCGATTGGTCTGGAGCCGATCGCGGTCAGCATCCTTGGTTCCCGTGGGAAACACCAGCATCTGGACGAGCTGCTGGGTGCCAGCGGTGGTCGCGACACTGGCGCGCTCGACATCGTATGCCCTCAGGAAGTCGTGCAGAAACTGCGACGGCTCCTGATCGTAGATCCCGACGACGTCAACCCCGTCGGCCCGGTTGTCGGCAAGCAGCCGTCGTGCGAGCTCGTCAGGACTGTTCAATCCAACGGGGACGGTCGGTTGTGTGCCGAGGACTTTGGCGATCAGCGCGTGGATGTCGCTCGGTTGGAGCGTGCCCGCTCGTGACGCGTACAACACGCGCACCGGAGCCGAGGGTTGACGCAGGTTGCGTTCCTTCTCGGCGTTGGTGAACAGGTAAAAGGGCGCCGCCCCGAGCCGCGCGTTGACGATCTCGAGCCTGAGCTTCGCGATGGTCTGGAACCGATCGTTGCGAACGAACTCGGTGATGTCGGCCGCGCGTCCGGCGACGAACGTGAGGTCGGTCGGACCACGGGTTGCCAGCATGCCGGAGATCGTAGAGGCCGCGCCGGTCGAGTACGCGAGATTCCCATATCTGTTGCCAAGCACGTCGACGACGAGGCGTTCGATCTGCTGACCGAGCGGTGAAGGTGACGTGCTCTGAAGGCTGAACCAGGCGCCACCCCGCACCTGGGCGTCCGGCTGCACCGACAGCGTACCGGCGGCAAGTGCCGCAACGAGACTAGCGGAGAGGCAGCGCAATCGGTTCATCATCAGTCGCCTGCACTGGACCGCGCGTGGCACTGGCGGTGACGGTCGTCAGTGGTGAAGGTTCGCTGTCCCGATAGTGCCTGACGTTGAACAGCAGCGATCGATGCACTGCCACGAGGTCGAATGCCCCTTCGACCTCGACGTAGCCGCTCGATCGCTGGTCGTCGGACATCGGGGTCACCCTGGTCACGCCGAAGCTCCGGTCCAGCCAGACCTCGCAGAACTCTACACCGTCCGCGGTCGCATAGGGCATCAATTCGGCGCGCAGCATGTACTTCCCGGGAGGATTCCGCGAACCCACTCGTAAATCGACCGCGTAGTGGTTGGCTGACTGCACGGTGTAACTGGCGCTCGGCAGGCAATTTCTGGCCCGGAGATAGCTGTCCCCGCCCTCGATTTTTCCGTCCGCCAGCCGCACCGTGACCGTCGCCGGCGTCAGCACGATCGCGATCGCCGCACCGAGCCACAGGCACGCAGATCCGCCGAGCCGTACCCGCGCGCCGCCGCCGGCGGAGACCGCGAACAGCGCGTCGAGCGTCGCAATCCGGTTCAGGTTGCGATGCGCGAGGTACTGCAGCGCGAGCGCCGCAATCAGCGGGATTGCAAGCAGGAACGCGAGAGCCGGAGCCCGGAGGATCTCGACCGGCATGCTCCAGAATGAAACGAGGTTGAACCAGACCCTGCGGATCCACTCGAGCAGCAGGACTTCGAATCCGATCACCACCGCCCACGCTCCAGCAGCCGCCAGCACGTGCTGAAAAGGAGACCGCCGGGTCGGCCCCGAAGCGGCGGCCCGAACCGGGAGCACTCGACGGATCTCCGCGCTGAGGAGCCGTAACTGCGGTTCGAGCCGGGGAAAGGCATCGATGCGTTGGACGTTCGCCAGCAGGTACTTCAGCGATCCGACCGGCTCGAGTGGCTCGAGCCGCAACGGGACGATCACCGCCTTCGCGCTGACCGCCAGGTGCACCTCGCGCTCGATGTGGTCCGACGCGGCGGCGGAAGCGCTGAACAGCAGCAGAAGGACCCGGCAGGATCCGATCGCGTCGGTGATCGCCGTCGCGTAGTCGGCGCCGGGGGGGACGTCGCGCGGCGCCATCCAGCAGGCGATCCCGTCGGACTCGAGATCGTCGCGAACCCTCTCAGCGGCCGGGCGATCGGCCGACGCGTACGAGATGAAGACGTGTTTTTCCACGGCGGGACAGATTGCTCGAGCAAGTGTAAACCACGGCCCGTGCCTTTCATCCGCCGCAGGTTACCGTTCGACGGCGCCCTTCACGCTCGGCTGCTGTAAGGGAGGAGCCATCACCGCGCGGAGGCAATCGTAGAACTCGGCCTCGCGAACCGGCTTGCCCAGATACCCGGCGATGCCCGCCGGCTCTGACCCTGCGACACGATCCCGCTGGGCCATCGAAGTCAACAGAACCAGCTTGATCGTCCTATTCGACGGCTCGCGCTTGATGGCCTCGGCCAGTTCGAGGCCGTCCATGCCTGGCATCTGCAGGTCCAGGATCGCGATGTCGTAGGGCCGCGTTCGTGAAGCGCTGTCGATCATCTGCAACGCCGCTGTCCCGTCGGTGGTGACATCGCACAGCATTCCCCACGAGCGCGTCTGGGCTCGAAGGAGCTGCAGACTGGTCTCGTTGTCGTCCACCGCCAGAGCATGCAACCCGCGGAGGCCCTCACGAAGAGTGGGGGCGACCATCCGACTCGCCGGAACCTTGTGCAGCCTCACGGTGAACCAGAAAGTACTGCCCTTGCCGACCTCGCTCTCGACCCCGATTTCTCCTCCCATGAGCTCAGTCAGGCGCTTCGAGATCGCGAGCCCGAGCCCGGTGCCGCCGAACTTGCGGGTGGTCGATCCGTCCGCTTGCGAGAAGGACTGGAACAGCCGGCCAAGGTCGTCGGAGGAGATGCCGATGCCAGTGTCGGTGAGATCGAAGCGGACCGTCACCTCGTCAGCCGATTCGCCGGCCAGTCTTGCCCGCAGGACGACTTCTCCCGCCTGGGTGAACTTAATCGAGTTGCCGAGAAGGTTGGCGAGGATCTGGCGCAGCCTGCCTGGATCACCTCGCACCACCGCCGGCAGGTCGTGCTGAATCACGCAGGCGATCTCCAGGCCCTTCGACTGCGCGCGCTCGGCCAGTAGCCCCGCGACTTCCTCGATCGAGGTCTGGAGGACGAAATCGATCGCCTCCAGCTGCATCTGGCCGGCGTCTACCTTCGAGTAGTCGAGGATATCGTTGAGGGTCGTCAACAGAGACTTCGCGGATCCCAGCACCTCCTCGGCGTAACCGCGCTGCTCGCCGCTCAGTTCGGTGAAGAGCAGGAGCTCGGTCATGCCGATGACTCCGTTCAGCGGGGTGCGGATTTCATGGCTCATGTTCGCAAGAAACTCGCTCTTTGCCTGATTGGCGCTTTCGGCGGCTTCCTTGGCCCGGTGCATCTCCTGCTCCGCCTGCTTGCGGCTCGTGATATCGATCAGGGTTCCTTCGAGGATTGCCGACTCGCCCCTGGCGCCGTCAAGCAGCGTCACGCTTTCGAGCACCCAGACCGGCGTGCCATCCTTGCGACGGTAGCGGCCCTCGGAATTGACCACGCTCCTCAGCCGGACGATGCGAGCGACGAACTCGGCCCGATCGGCCGGGTCGAACCACACATCCGCGGCATTGCCCGCGAGCTGCTCTTCACGGGAGGCGTAGCCGAAGATGCGGAAGCAGGCTTCGTTGACGTCGAGGACGGCCCCGTCGACCGTG
Organism: Luteitalea sp.; assembly: GCA_009380045.1. Taxonomy (GTDB): domain Bacteria; phylum Acidobacteriota; class Vicinamibacteria; order Vicinamibacterales; family CAVVIG01; genus WHSN01. The sequence continues at coordinate 7,949 of WHSN01000019.1, read as the reverse complement.
CACCGGTACACGCCGGCAAGGCTCCGCTCGAAGAGCATCCGGTAGCGATGCTCGGTCGATTCCAGCTCGAGACTCTGTGACGAGAATCGGCGATCGACAATGGCGGTGAGAACGGCGAAGCCGAGGACCATCAGCGTGACGCTGCTGATGCCCGCGATGCCCAGCGTGGAAACGCTGACCGCGCGGGAGGTGTCACCGATCATCGGCGCCGCCGTGAAGTCGACGGCAGCCATGCCGGTGTAGTGCATCACCGGAACCGCCACTCCCATCAGGACAGCGCTGCCCAACTTACGCCAGCTGCTCACTCTCCTTTCATCGCGAGACAGGAATGTCAGGATCAGGGCTACCAGCGAGATGACGATCGCGAGAGCGACCGACAGCGCCACCACCCAGAGGTTGTAGTGGCACATCGCAGCCACCCGCATCGCGGCCATGCCCGTGTAGTGCATCACCGCGATTCCGCTTCCCATGACGATGCTGCCGGCCGCGACGATGGGCACGGTCAGCCGGTTCCGGCTGACCACGAATAGAGCCACCGCGGAGGCCACGACGGCGGCCAGTAGTGAGGCGATCACCGTCGGCACGTCGTAGAGAACCGGAACGGGTAAGTCGAAAGCCAGCATCCCGATGTAGTGCATCGCCCAGATGCCGAGCCCCATCGCGCTGGCGCCGCCAATCAACCAGATCCATCGGCGGGTGTCCCGGGCCGCCGTCGTCCGCCCGGCCAGATCGAGAGCGGCGTACGACGCGAAGATGGCGATCAACACCGATAGACCGACCAGACTGTAGTCGTAAGTGGCGATCATGGTTCTGCACGGCTCTCTTCATGCTGCTCCTCATTGGAGGGCAGCGCGCCGGCCGGTTCGCGGTAGGTCGCGACGGGAATGGGTTCCGAGCTCGTCCCGAACGTTGAATGGCTCCCGGCCCCAGCGGATGATAGGAGGAGGTGCGCCCGGCGGCTGTTCCAAAGCGAACAGGCGATAGGAATGCAGATCGAGCGGCTTGCCGGAACAGCAAGGCTGTTGGAGCCACCGGGCCCCATAGAAACGGTGAAGGGGAAGAGCGGCAGACTGTCTGCTCCCCGCTCTCGCGGGTCTGGCGTTTCGCGAGCCTGACGGTTGGCTGCAACCGCGCTTGTCTGACCTGACACCAGAGCTTTCCGCCGTCGAAGCGGGTGCCGACAGAACCAGCCGGAAACGAGGCGGTAAGAGAAGGAAGGCGACGACGCCTTCCTTCTCTCTCGACTGCTACTCGACCTTGCGCGCCCGCTTCTGCTTGGCCCAGCGAGCCTTCTGGGCGTTGGAGATGGCCTGGCGGGCGGCGGCAGACATCGTGCGCTTCTTCTTCGGTTCCGGTGTTGCAACGGCGGGGACCTCGGTGACCGCCGCCTTGCGGGGACGCCCGGGCCGGCGGACACCGTCGCCATCGGTGGCGCCCCTGGAGGAGACCCAGCCGCCGCCGCCAATCTTCTTGAGCAGCTCTGCGGCCGTGTCGCGAATCTCCTCGAGGTGTTTGGCAACCGTCTGACGCTGGCCAATCCATCCCTCGGCTTTGGCCCGGGCCGTTCCGAGCAACCGGCCTAAGTCTTCCGCGAACTCTTCAATCCTGTGCTCGGCGCCCGCAACAACACCCGTTCCAGTGCGCTCGCCCTGACTGTCGCTACTTTCCAATCTACTCGCCCTTTTAGCCATTCACACTCTCCAATTGACTGCCAACACTTTTTAATCTTATTCGAAGCGTATCAGGATCACCAACGCGTTACGAGGCTATTGATCGACGAGGTCGGTTTCCTGTGCGTCAGACGCGGCCCACGAAGCGAGATTACGATGTCGCGCAGATCGAGGCTTTTGTGTCTGCTCGGATAACTGCTCTGGATCTCTCCGCATTTATGATCACCAAGGCCTGCTGCGTGGTTCGCCCTTTCGGCGAGATACTCTGGACCTTCGAACGAATCCGGGCTTATGACGAGCTCGGCAACGAACCGCGGGAGAACGGCTTGTGACCGGCCAATGGCAACACCGCTGTGTCTTGCTTCAGACCACACTGACGAGCCAGTTGCCGAAAATCGCAAGTCCCGGCTCACCGGGTATCGTACCGACCAAGAGGTGACAAACAGGGTACCGGCAACGGCTTCGACAATTGGACGCCAGAGTTCGGGATGACCGAGTACAGGCTTGGTCCATCTGCTTCGAGCGGCACTGAAGTCTCGTCGAGCCAGGTGCCGACATCCGTCACGGTCGTTCCGAGCCTTGCCAACCCGGAACAGCGTCATGGCGATGCCGGCAATTGCGACAAGGATCCACGACGACATTCGCCCATGGCGAACCGACCATTTTCAGGTTACGGAGCGAGAGCTCGCACCTGCGCCAGACCTTCATAGGCGGCGATCGATCCCGGATCGAGCGACAGCGCTTCCGCGAACCAGCGTCCGGCGGCCGCCGGATTTCGGGCGTTCAACTCGAGCAACGCGAGGGTGGTGTAGGTTCCGCCGTCGAGCGGATCGAGGTCGATCGCGCTCGTGAAGGCCTCGCGCGCGCCGTTCACGTCGCCGAGACTCGCGTAAGCCGCACCGAGCAGGTGATGCGCGGGGGCGCGGCGCGGGTCCGCCGCGATGGCCCGCTGCGCTGTAGAGATCGCCGGTTCGAGTCGGCCGTGCAGGAAATGTGACGCCGCCGTGTAGTACAGCGCCGCGGCGCTCCCCGGATCGAGTCGGCGCAGCTTGTCGGCCGCCGCGTCGAGTCGCCCGGCGTCTCCGACATCGGAGAAGATCGACGCCAGCTGCTCCCAGGCCGCCAGGTTCGATGGAGCGACGCGGCATGCCTCGGTCGCCTCGACGATCGCCTGCTCGATGTCTCCGCGCGCCGCAAGCAACCGCGACAACGCAATGCGCAGGTGCACGTGCCCGGAGTTGGCCAGCGCCAGCGCCCCGAGCAGCGGTACCGCTTCACTCTCTCGATGAGCGGCGATGGCCGCCGACACCAGTCCGTGCGGAGCGTCGGTGTCGCCGGGATCGAGCGCCAGGGCGGTTCTGTAGTTGTCGAACGCCTCGTCGAACGCGGATGCTCGAGACATCATGGCGCCGCGATGGCTCCACTCGGCGGCGGTCGCATCGGCGACGGCCTCCGCCACCGGGCTGGGCATCGAGCTCGACGTGCGCGCGGCGCGCAGGGCGGACACGTTCCCCGCTGGGTCGGAAGCCACCATGCCGGCTGGGCCGGAGAACTCCAGGGCCAGCCGGTCGTCACTCTGCACCTCGGCGCCATTCGCATACGCCCTGATTTGCTCCGGGCCCATGAGGAACAGCGACTGCAGCGCGAACGGCTCGCGCGCGCCGACGTCGGCGAGGTCGGAGCGGACGCCCGGTCGATCCCAGTTGCGCGCCAGGCCGGCGATGTTGGCGTCGAGCGGCCGATCACCGGCCACCATCAAGAGGTCGCCTTCTCCGACCATCCAGACGGTCGCGTTCGGGAACACCAGCTGGAACGTGCCGAGGATCGATCGCAGATCCGCGTCGCTGATGTCGTAGGTATGGGCCCACTGGCAGACCAGGCCGCCGGGCGCAAGATGCGCCCGCATCGCCTCGAAGAACTCCCGGGTGAAGAGCGCCGCCGCTCCCGCCATCCAGGGGTTGGACGGCTCGGAAATCAGCACGTCGTACTGGCGCGAGCCGAGCAGCAGATGCGTCCGCCCATCGCCGACGACCAGCCGCGTGCGCGGATCGAGCAGGGCATCGTGATTCTGCGCGCTGAAGAACCGCGACGCGTCCACCACCTCGCGCGAGAGCTCGACGACCTCGGCCGACGCGATCGGGTGTCGGAGCGCGGCGCCGAGCGTCACGCCGCTGCCAAGGCCGATGATGCCGACGTCGTGAGGGTCCGGGTGAAGCAGGAGCGGAAGGTGGGCCAGGAGCCGCTGGGTCAGCATGTCGCCCGACGTCGAGGCGTCAACCATTCCGTCCACCGACAGCGACAGGTCGCCTGTCAGGCGCTTCACGGACACGGTCGCGACCGCGCCGTCACGGTAGTACAGCAACGATCCCGCAGTAAGGGCGGTCTCGGGATCGAGACCCGGCGGGACGTTCCTGGCGTACTTGTACGCACCGCTCGCCAAGAGCTCGCGGTTCCATCCGCCTTGCAACCAGAGCGCAGCCAGGGCGGCGGCGGGCACGGCCAGACCCGCGATCCGCAGGCGCAACGAAAAGCTGCCGCCGGAAACGACCAGAACAGCGGCGGCGCCGATCGCCGCCACGGCGATCCACAGCGTGCGCTCGAGCCCGAACGCCGGAATGGCCAGGAACCCGGACGTCAGGGAGCCGGCGACGCTGCCGACGGTGTTGAAGGCGTAGACAACACCGATGCGGCGCGCGATCGCGGCCCCCCGAGCGCCGACGAGCTCCAAGGCCAGCGGGAACGCCGCCCCCAGCAGAGCCGCCACCGGTACCATCAGCGCCCCGATGAGCAGCCCGTGCCGCAGCAGGACCGAAGCAAGCGGCTGGTTGGAATCAGCGAGCTGCCGGATCACTGACCGCGGCACGGTCGCACCGGCGAGCGACGTGCTCCACGCGAGCGCCACGGCGGCGGCGCCCAGCACGAAGAGGAGCGCGAGCGCCGGCCGGGCCAATCGCCGTGCGAGCCTGGCGCCGATCACCGATCCGAGGGCCGTCCCCACGATCACCGCGGCGAGCGTCGTCGAGAATGCGTAACTGGACGGCCCGATGACCAGCGAGAACACGCGCGTCCACGCAATTTCGTAGGTGAAGGTGGCAAAGCCGGTCAGCGCCAGCACGGCGGCGACGAGGTTCGGCGAATGCCACGCCTCGGGCAGCCCGAAGACGGGACTGCCCTTGGCCGCGACCGTTGTCGCACGGCGCCGGCTCGGGCGGACCGTCTCGGTCATGCGCGATCCGCTCGCGGCGTCCCTTACGGGTACCTCAACAGCCTTCGCACCGGTGCGCGCGACGACCAGAGCCAGCGTGGCGGCCAGCACGCTGGCCGCCACCCCGGTCAATGTCGTGTGGAACAGCCCGAGCATGGGTAGCAGCAGGAATCCTGCGCCGAGTGCTCCTATCGACGCCCCAACCGTATTCGCAGCGTATAGCGTGCCTGCCTCGTGCCCTTCGCCTGTCGAGGCATGGGCCGACCACCGAAGCGCCATCGGATAGGTTGCGCCGAGCGCGGCGGCTGGCAAGGTCAGGAGCAGCAGCGATGCACTGAGCCTGACCACCGGGAACAGCACGGGCGCCTGGCCGTCGGCATACGCAAGCCGCAAGAGTGGGGTCAGCAGCGCCAACTCGGCGCCGATGCCGAGCGCGATGCAGGCGACCGCCAGCTCGAGGCCCGCGTACCAGTGAAGCGCCGCGCGAGGTGTGAGCCGGGTTGCCAGTCGTCCGCCGAGGGCGGCGCCGAGCGCCAGCCCACCCATGAACGCCGCCACCACGGTGCTCGCCGCGGCGGTGGTGTGGCCCATGGATAGCGTCAGCAGACGCGCCCAGCTGACTTCGTAAACAAGGCCGGCGGCCCCCGAGCAGATGTAGGCCGCAAACAGTAGCCGCCGGGCGCGCATCTGTCCAAAGTCTAACGGCTTTTGCCCATCTTTGCTGTTGCGCCTCCGGGCCGCCGGGTGCACACTTGCCCTGCTCAAACCGGCCACGCGCGCGCGACCCATGATCGATGTCAGCCCTCGCGTCCTCCGGTTCGGCCTGCTGGTGATCGTTTGCGCGGCGTCGCTCGGCGGCTTCACCAGGAGACAGCCGACGGCCAAGTCTGCGCGACAGGCTCCGACCCCGCCGTCGTTCGTCGTCGATCCGAGCTGGCCAAAGCCGCTGCCGAACGGCTGGAGCGTCGGACCGGTCAGCGGCGTTGCGGTGGATCGGCGGGATCATGTCTGGATCGTTCAGCGCGGCGAGGCGGTCGCGCGGGCCGGTGGGCGCGCTGCGCCGCCGGTCATCGAGTTCGCGCCCGACGGCACGGTGGTGCAGACCTGGGGCGGACCAGGCGAGGGTTTCGACTGGCCGCAGCAGGCACACGGCATCACGGTCGACATCGAGGATCGCGTGTGGATCAGCGGCAACGGCGACCAGGACTCGCACGTCCTCGCGTTCACCCGACAAGGAAAACTGATTCGCCAAATCGGACGCGCCGGACAGAACGGCGGCAGCAACGACACCGCGAACCTCGGGCGCGCCACGCAAATGCGCTTCGACCCGCAGCACCGCGAGCTGTTCGTGTCGGACGGCGAGATGAACCAGAACCATCGGGTGGTGGTGTTCGACTCCGACACCGGGGCTTACCGGCGTCACTGGGGCGCATACGGCGCACGCCCGGACGACTCGGCGGCGAGCGGCCGGTTCGACCCCGAGGCCCCACCACCCAGACAGTTCGGCGCGGCCGTCCACTGCCTTCGAATCGATCGCGACGGCCTGGTCTACGTCTGCGACCGCTCGAACAATCGCTTTCACGTCTTCCGAAAGGACGGCACGTTCGTCAAGGAAGTGTTCGTCGCGAAAGAGACCACCGGCACCGGATCGGTGTGGGACATCGAATTCTCGCGCGACCAGCAACACGTGTATCTCGCGGACGGCACGAATCAGAAAATGTGGATCCTGTCGAAGGCCGACGATCAGGTCGTCGGCTCGTTCGGCGGACCGGGCGGCGAGGCCGGGCGTTTCGCGACGTCGTTGCACGACATCGCCGTCGACTCCTCGGGAAATCTCTACACCGGCGAGGCCGCCACCGGCGGCCGTCTCCAGAAGTTCCTGCTGAAATAGCGGGACGCCTCGAGTGGGGCGGCCGTGAACGATTCTGCACCGGGAGCGAACGATGAAACGACAGTGGTGTGAAGCCGCCGTACAGCCGAATCACCGCCATCGATCTCGACAACGGCGAGTTCCGCTGGGTCGTGCCTTTTGGCGGAGCCCCCCCTGACAACATCCGCAATCACCCGGCCCTGAAAGGGCTGAATCTGCCGCCGCTCGGGCGGCCCGGCAACAACGTCGGCACACTGGTCACCAAGACGCTGGTCATTGCGGGAGAGGGGAACTTCGGGCCAACGCGTCAAACCAGCGCGGGGCGATGCTGCGAGCGTTCGACAAGATGACCGGAAAGGAAGCGGGATGAACGGCACGCAAGACATCGTGATCGCGATCAGCGGCGCCGGATACTCCGGGGAGCTGGTGGCGTTGAAACCCGGGCGGCCTCGAGGCGCCTTGAGCGGAAGGTGCTCGCCTGAAGTAGTCTTCCAGGGTCATCAACCGTGCTGTCCATCCTATCCCGCGCCCTCGTCGCCAGCTTGATGCTTCAGATGGCTGCGGCTGCCGCACAGTCGCAGCCCGACGCTCCCCCGGACGAGCCGGCCGCGGTCGAGGCAACAATCCGCGCCGCAGCCGACGGAGACGTCGAGCGACTTCGGACGCTCAGAACGGCGGGGGCGCTGCATCCGGACGGTCGCACGCAGTCGGGCCTCACCGGTTTGTCACAAGCGGCGCTCTATGGGCGGCGTGAGGCGGTGCTGCTTCTGCTCGACGCCGGGGCACCGGTGGATCTCGCGGACAACCAGGGATTCACGCCGCTGATGGCGGCCGCGCAGCAGGGCCATGCCGACGTCGTTCGGGTGCTGCTCGACGCCGGCGCGGACGCCCGCGCAGCGGACAAGGCAGGCATCACGCCGTTGATGGTCGCGGCGGCAGCGAATCGACCGGAGGTCGTGCGCCTGCTCCTTTCGCGCGGGGTGGCGGTGACCACGCGATCCGGCGACGGCGCCGATGCCTTGATGGCGGCAGCGTACGGCGGATCTGAGGAGATCGTGCGGTTGCTGCTCGCGAGCCGAGCCGATCCGGCCGCGACGGATCCACGAGGCCGCACCGTGCTGATGGCGGCGATGCTCGGACAGAACAGCGCGATCGTCAGGATGATCCTGCGGGCCGGCGCCAGCGTCGAGGCGACCGACGACGA
>WHSN01000107.1 GCA_009380045.1 Luteitalea sp. | reverse complement strand
GGCACCGGGTTCGCCGCGGCGTATCGCTGCTGCCGGGCCTGTTCACGATGGGGAACATGTTCTGCGGCTACGCGTGCATCGTCTACGCGCTCAGAGGAGACTTCGAGACCGCCGCGCCGTTCATCGGGTTCGCCGTTGTCCTCGACATGCTCGACGGCCGCATCGCCCGCATGACCGGCACGGCGAGCGACTTCGGCGTCGAGCTCGATTCGCTCGCCGACGTGATCTCGTTCGGCGTCGCGCCGGCGATTCTCTCGTTCGCCTGGGGCCTGGCGCCGCTCGGGCGGCTCGGAACGTTCACCGGCTTTGTGTTCGTCAGCGCCGCCGCGATGCGGCTCGCCCGATTCAACATCCAGAGCGCGGCGGGCGGCGACAAGCGGTACTTCGTCGGCATGCCCAGCCCGGCGGCCGCAGCGATCCCCGCCGCGACCGTCTATGCCTACCCCTACGGGCTGCACGACTATCGGGCCGCGCTCCCGGTGCTCGCGATGGTGCTGGTGCCGGCACTGCTGATGGTCAGCACCATCCGCTTCCGCAGCTTCAAGACCATCGATCTGCAGTCGCGGCGGCCTTACACGGTGCTGCTGCTCATCGCGGTCGGCATCATGCTGATCGCGACACATCCGCGGTACGTGCTCGTGGCGATGGCCTACTCGTATCTCGCGTTCGGCTTCATCGAATTGCTGACTACCCGCTTCAAACGCCGCGCGGGCCCTCAGCCGCCTTGAGACCCGATCGCGTCCGGCCAACCGTTACCACATCCGGCTTTGGCACGTGTGGGGCGGCCAGCTCTACAGCGTGTCGCGCCCCGTTCGCCGTTCGTTCGAGAAATGTCCGACCGATGGCCAATCAGGCGAGGGGCAGCGTCAGGGTGACCGTCGTGCCGACACCGCGTTCGCTGCTCACCGCGATCGTCCCGCCGTTCAGCTCGACGTTGCGCTTGGCGATCGTGAGCCCGAGCCCGGTGCCGGTGGCCCTGGTCGAGAAGTACGGCTCGAAGATCTTCACCAGCGCATCCTGGTCCATGCCGATCCCGGTGTCGGTCACCTCGACGTCCACGGTCGTGCTGTCCACGTTCGGCAGCCGGATGCTCACCGCCAGGTGTCCGCCTCCAGGCATCGCGTGCAGCGCGTTCTCGATGACGTTGGTGAGGGCCCGCGCGAACAGCGTGCGATCGGCCATCACCGGCGGCAGGTCTGGCGCCGCCGCGATCGCGATCGCGACCCGGCCGGTGAGGCCGGTTCGGTACGGCTCGATCACCTCGGCGACGAGCGCTGCGAGATCGGTCGGCTCCGGCCGCGGCGTCGGCGACGACGCGAAGCTGGAAAACTCCGTCGAAATCTGACGGAGCAGCTTCACCTGGGTCAGGATCGCCGCGACGCACTCGTCGAGCACCGGCGACAGCGGCCGGCCCCGATCGATGTTGATCCGTCGGGCGTGCTCCGCCGACAGCTGAATCGGCGTCAGCGGGTTCTTGATGTCGTGGGCCACCTGGCGCGCCATGTCGGCCCATGCCTCGAGCCGCTGTGTTCGCTCGAGCTCGCGCCGCTGCTGCTTCAAGTCGGCGGCCATGCGGTTGAAGTCCTCGACCAGCCGGCGCAGCTCGTCCGAGGATGTCGCGGCGATGCGGGCGTCGAGATCGCCGCGCGCGATGCGGCGCGTGGCGCGGGTCAGGCGGTTCACGGGATCGGCAATGCGCTCCGCCATCCAGTAGCCCAGCGCCGACCCGAGCAGCACGAAGAGCACCGAGGCAGACAGGACACGCCGATCGAGCTCGTCGCGCTGTTCCTCGATCTGCTGGCGCTGCAGCGTCTGCGGCACGGTGACGATGCCATCCAGCCCGCCGGTTCGAACCGGCGCTGCGGCCAGCAGGTAGCTCAGACCGCCGACCTCTTCGACGTCGATCGAGGCCGGCAGCCGGTCCAGCATGATCTTCCGGTAGACCGAGCCCGGCGTTCGCGACGGAAGGATGGCGTTCGCGAACAGCTCCCGTTCGCTCGTCGCCTGCAGGCGGGTGCGGGCAAACAGGTTGACGTCCTGATCGATTGCCCGCCGGACCAGCACCATGAACCGGTCGTCGATGACATTGAGGGCATTCGAGCCGCGTTGCTGCAGCGACGCGTAGTCTTCGATCAGCCGCTGCGCGACCGTCGCGGTCTTGACCGCCGCGTCCTCGACGCCGGTGCGGAACTGGTTCGCGAAATAGGTGCGCGTGCCGATCGCCAGCACCACGACCGGCAGCACCGCGGAGGCGACGAAGGCGATGAACAGCTTGCGGTAGAAGCTCGAACGGATCTCGCGGAGCAGCGCCCGGCCGCCGGCCGGCGTCTGAAAGGTCAGCGTGTTGAAGAGCGTCGCCGCGGCCAGAAGCAGCGTGTACAGGACGGCGCTGAGGAACACCAGCTCGCCGAGCTTGATCAGATGTCCCGTCCATCCGATCAGCGGATACCCGAGCGCGTAAATGCCGCCGCGATCGTTGAAGACATAGACGCGGAAGCGCTCGCGGCCGCGTTGCACATCGGTCCAGAACGCCGCCCGTGACGCCACCATGCGATCGAACACCGAGTCGTCGAGCGGCCAGACGCTCGTCCCCGAGGCATAGAGCGGCGCCCGGCTCCACCCATAGAACACGAATTCCACCGCCGGGCCTGATTCCTCCTCGAACACGGTACGCCGCTCGGGCCTGAGCGACTCGAGATACGGGCTCTGCGACGCGATGAAGGGCAGCGATCGGTAGTCGAGCATCGCCCGGACGACCGCCCCGCCGACGCGGCGCCCGCCATCGCAGATCCCCCGGCTGGCACGCAGCACGTAGCGGAGGCTGGACCCGAACGGCGACGGCTCCTCATAGAGCTCCCAGTCGTCGCAGCTCGCCGGCAGGTAGGTGGTGGTGGCGTATTCGGGAAGATTCAAGGCGAAGCGGCTGACCAGGCGGCCGTCGGCGCCATAGAGCTCGACGGCTGACGTCGTGCGGTAGCGAGCCAGTTCCGTCTTGGACCAGACGATGTACGCGCGGTCGGTCGTTGGCGCGGCGCCTTCGGCGGAGCCGGTGACCAGCGCCGGCAGATCGGGCATCGCATCGATGGCTTCGAGGGCGTGCGGCAGCCGGCGCACCTGCAGGTCTTCGCGCTGGCTCGCCGCCTGCGCCGCAAACTCGCCGCTGACCTGCCGTTCCTTGGCGGCTTCGGCAAACGCATGCAGCGATGGATAGAGCGCGGCGGCCGGCACGACCAGGGCGAGGAACAGCACGCCGAGCCGCCCGGCCTGCGAGGCGCGGCGCGCCGGACCGCGTGGCCGGGACAGCGCCGCCGCGGCGAGTCCGGTCACCGCCAGCGCCGTGGCGAACGAGCCGAGCGGCACCGGGATCGATGATCGATCGATCGTCAGCAGCGCCGCGCCCATGCCGGCGATGCAGCCACCGACGGCGAGCGCGTGCAAAGCCGGCCGGCGTGGCGCACGCCAGACCGCCGACGGAAGACGGATCAGCAGCGCTCCGCCCCAGACGACCGCCGCATGGAGCAGTACCAGCCCGGCGACCAGACCGATGCGCGTGAAGTCGAGCGGATGCAGGGAAAATTGCAGCAGGTCAACCGTCGCATGCGCCGCAATCGACTGCAGCACCCGCTCGTAAGCCCACAGCAGGACAGCGGCGAGCGCTCCACCGATGAAATACGCGGCCACGATGCGGACTCCCGTTCCCATGGTGTCCGGCAGGAGCGGCATCCGCGGGCGGGCAACCCGGCGGCGGCCGATCACGTCCAGCGCCAGCCACACCAGCAGCGTCAGCAGCAAGGCGTCGGGAACGAGCGTCAGCGGCGACGCCAGGGACGGCATGAACAGCGGCTCCAGGGCCGCGCGCAGTATGGCGCGTGCGATCAGGACGAGGGCCAGGACCGCCGCCGTGGTCATGACCACGACGCCGCGATCGCGGGTGTGCCGGCGGCGCTCGAATAGCGGCCCGGTGCAGAGCAGGACCGTCAGCGCAATCACGGCCAGAACTGCCGCACGCGTGCGGCTGCGGAGGGTGTCGCGCGCGGCGCTCACCCCGCTCGGCGCGACTTCGGCTTCGACCAGCACCTCGCCGGCGGCGGAGTGGATCGGAAACGCGTACGGTGACCGAGCGGTAACCGGCCCCGTCCGGACGCGGACCGCCACGTCGACGACGGAGGTGGGCAGCGTGAAGGTGTCGGCGACGATTGGCGAGACGCCGGCCGTCGGATCGACGAGCTCCTCGGCGACCACGGTCGCAAGCCGCGGTGCGGTCGGCCGCTCCGGGTCGTGCAGCGGCTCGACGTGTACCAGCCGCGGGCCGAGCGCCTCCAGCGCCACGAACAGAGTCTGCGGGCCGGTCAGCCGCTCCCTCGACGGGTCCGAGACGCGTCCCGACCACGCGAGCGGGACTCCGGCGGCGTCGTAGATGGTGATGCCAGCCGTGCCGACGCTTTGCGCCGGCAATTGCTGATCGAGCGCCACGAACAGCGCGCGAGCCGCCAGGTCGTCGCGTCCGGCACGCCGGATCAGGTCGCTGTTGGCGGCGGCCCAGCCGGCGCGAGAGGCGAGGCCCTCGGCCAGTCGTGCAAAGCGCTCCCGCAGCTCGTTCTGCGCGAGGGCCACGGCCGCTTCCTCATCCGACCCGAACCGCGCGCGCTCGATCCCGAGCCCGATGGCGCCGGCGAGCACCGCCGCCGCGAGACCGGCGAGCGCCAGTCGGACGACCGCCCGGACGAGAGGGGAGATGACAGCCACAGTCAGTGCGACAACTCACAGGATACACGGGTGCTATAGTGAATTCGCTTTGGCCGTGAAGCGGCTGCTCAAGCGAGGCGCGCTGCTCGCAGCCGCCAACTGGCCGGCGGTCGTCATCCAGTTCGTCGCGCAGATGACGTTTCAAGTCCTGCTCGCCGTCCCGATCCTCGGCGCGGCCATCCTCGTCGCGGTGTTGCTCGGCGCCGATCTGGCGAACCTGGTGCGGGGAACCATGCGGGAGATGTTCGCGACCATCGCCGAGGCGCTGGTGTCGGAGCCGGTCGCGCTGGTCGCGTTCGTGGCGGCTTTCACCATCGTGCTGTTGGGCGGATCGGTGCTGATGTTCCTCGTCAAGGGAGGGACGGTCACGGTGATGCTCGCCGCGAACGACGGCGCCGGGCCGATTGAGAGCGACCCGCTCGCATTCGCAACCGTGCGGCAGGCGGCGCAGTTCACGGTCGAACGGTTTGTCTCGGGGTGCTCGATCCTCTTCCCCCGCTATCTGGTTCTTGGTCTGGGGCTGATGGCTGTGTACGGCATCTCGGGCGGCGCCTATCTGGCCTTCATCGTCTACGGATTCCGCACCGTGGAGGGCCAGGGCCTCATCCTTGGCTGGACGTTCATCGCGGCGCTCTCGGCGATCCTGCTGGTGCTGTGGGTGACGGCGGTGAACCTGATCTATCTCCTGATGCAGATCGCGACCGCCTCTGGCGAGGGCGGCTTCCGCGACGCGTTCGGCGCCGTCGTGCGGTTCGTTCGCGCCGAGTTCATGGAGGTTGGCGGGGTGTTTCTCGTCGTGTTGGCGATGGTCGTCGCCGCGATGCTCGCCTCGGCGCTCGCGTGGTCGGGTGTTGGTCTGATCGCCTTCGTGCCGTTCGTCGGGCTCGCGGTGTTTCCGTTGCAGATCGCGGCGCTGCTCTTGCGCGGTCTCGTCTTCGAGTACATCGGCCTGACGGCGATGGGCGCGTACATCACGCTCTACCAGCGGCACGTCGCGCGTTTCCGGACCGACATGACGATCCTTTAGAACGCCGAGCTCACGTCGAGGTCACGCCGAGCACGCGGTCGCGCCCGGGCGGTCTGTTGGCTCGGCTCGTCGGGTCACCTGCGGTATCGTCTTGGGTGGGAGTCACCGGCGGCATCGTCTTGGGTGGCACGATCGGATTTGGCAGTGGCGCGGTCGGGGACGCCGCCGGTTCGATCGACCGGGTGACCGCCAACACCTCGGCGCCTTTCTCGATGTCCAGCGTGATCAGGGTGACCATCGGGAGGCCGTTCACACGGGTGACATGTGGCGCCGCCGCGAGCTCGCCTGCGCCGGTGATCTCGCCGGCCGGCGCGCCATCCCTCAGGTAGAAAGCGAACAGCTTTGCCGCCGTGCCGGTGACCAGCAGCGCGTCGCCGGCGCGAACCAGGCCGCGCGTCGGCCGCAGCGGCAGCGCGCGCTTCCAGCGCTGGGCGCCGTTGTTCCGGTCGAGCCCGCGAAGGACGTTGTCCTTGGAGACGAAATACACCCGCTCATCGTCGACGATCGGCAAGCCGACGACATCGGCGCCGGTGCGCCATCGCCAATCGACCTCGCCGGTCGTCGCGCGGAGGCAATAGAAGAAGTTGTCGTTCGAACCCACATACAGCCGACTGCCGACGACGAGAGCTTCATTCGGGGCGCCGCCGAGGCGCCGTTCCCAGATCGGGATGCCGTTGTCGACGCGCAGAGCGACGAGCCGCGAATCCTCGAGCGGCACGTAGAGGCGGTCGCCGGAGAACGACGGACGCGCGTGTACGGGAACACCCGGTTCGAATCGCCAGATCAAGGCGCCGTCGGTGGCGCGGAAGGCGAGCACCCGGCCAGAGGCAGTGGCGGCGACGAGCCAGCCCGAATCCCAGACCAGCGGCGCCGCCAGGTCGTCCAGGAAAGGCAGTTGCCACGCGATCGAGCCGTCGGTGTCGTGACGAGCGGTCAGGCCCGAGGGCTCCAAGAGGAACACCAGACCGTCGCCTGCGACCGGTTCCGATCGCGCCTCAGCCGGGACGATCCAGAGCAGCGCGCCTCCGGTCAGGTCGTAGGCGGCGAGACGCGCACCGTCGATTGGCAGGTAGCCGCGCGTGTCGGCGAAGCCTGGCGGGAAGGTCAATGCCGCATTCAAGGAGAGGGTCCAGGCGGCGCGGGTCGGGAACAGACGCAGCTCCAGGTCGCCCAGCTGCTGTGCCAGGGCGATAGTCGCCGAGAGCACGCTAAGGGCGATCGCACTACAACATATTGTGGTTGGTCTCCGCCCCACACCGCTATAATAGCGTTGAATCGTTTCCAGCCGGATGCCACGCCCCACGGGGCACGCTCAGGTACAGACCCCATTCCGTGATCCATCAGACCATCATCGTTCTCGACTTCGGCTCGCAGTATACGCAGCTCATCGCGCGTCGCCTGCGTGAGCTGTCGGTGTACTCGGAAATCTGGGCCCCGGATACCCGCGCCGAGGTCATCCGCGCCCGCAACCCCGCCGGCATCATCCTGTCGGGCGGCCCCAGGAGCGTGTCGGACCCCGGCGCGCCCGCGTGCGATTCGGCCCTGTTCGATCTCGGCAGCCCGGTGCTCGGCATCTGCTACGGCATGCAGCTCATGGCGCATACGCTGGGCGGATCGGTGGCGCCTGCCGCGCAGCGCGAGTTCGGCCATGCGGTCGTGAAAGTCGGCGGGTCGGTCCTTTTCGACAGAGTGCCGGCTGCAATACAGGTGTGGGCGAGTCACGGCGATCTCGTCGCCGTCCCTCCGGCCGGCTTCACCGTCGTGGGCACGAGCTCCAACGCGCCGGTCGCGGCGATGGTGAACCCGGAGCGCCGGCTGTACGCGCTGCTCTTTCATCCCGAGGTGGTCCATACCGAGAGCGGGCTGGAGATCCTGCGGAATTTCGCCTACGGCGTGTGCGGCTGCACCGGCGACTGGACGATGTCCTCGTTCGTCGAGGAATCGACGGCGCGGGTCCGTCAACAGGTCGGTGACGGACGCGTCGTGTGCGGGCTGAGTGGCGGGGTCGACTCGACGGTGGCCGCGCTCATCATCCATCGCGCCATCGGCGAGCGGTTGACCTGCATCTTCGTCGACAACGGCGTGCTGCGGCTCGACGAAGGGGCGCAGATCCGCGCCCGATTCGAGCGGCTGCAGCTGCCGCTGCGATGTGTCGACGCCTCGACGCTGTTTCTCGGCCGTCTCGAAGGCATCACCGAGCCTGAGCAGAAGCGCAAGGTGATTGGCGCGACCTTCATCGACGTCTTCGATCAGGAAGCGTCACGGCTCGGGCAGGTCGACTTCCTGGCGCAGGGCACGCTCTACCCCGACGTCATCGAGTCGGTCGCCATCGTCGGTCAGTCGGCGCTGATCAAGAGCCATCACAACGTCGGTGGGCTGCCCGAGCGGATGCGGATGACGCTGGTGGAGCCGCTCCGGCAGCTGTTCAAGGACGAAGTGCGCTCGGTCGGCCGCGAGCTGGGCCTCGATGAGGAGTTCGTGGTGCGACAGCCGTTTCCCGGTCCCGGGCTGGCGGTGCGCATTCTCGGCGAGGTGACGGCTTCGCGCCTGGATCTGTTGCGCCGCGCCGACGCGATCGTCGCCGGCGAGGTCAAGCGCGAGGGGTGGTATACACGGCTGTGGCAGAGTTTCGCGGTGCTTCTGCCGATTCAGAGCGTCGGCGTGATGGGCGACGAGCGCACCTACGAATACACGGTGGCGATCCGCGCGGTCGAGAGCCGCGACGGCATGACCGCCGATTGGGCCAGGCTGCCCCACGATCTGCTGGCGCGGATCTCGTCGCGGATCGTGAACGAGGTTCGCGGCATCAATCGGGTGGTCTACGACATCTCGTCCAAACCGCCCGCGACCATCGAGTGGGAGTAATGATCGATCGCCGGGCACCCGGCGGGCGCGGGGGCGAACCGGGCTCCCGGCGATCTCAGTGGTTCGTTCCAACACATGGCTGAATTCGTTCACCTGCACCTGCATACCGAGTTCTCGCTGCTCGACGGCGCCTGCCGCATCGACGAGGTGTTGGATCAGGCGGCGAAGCTCAAGATGCCGGCGGTGGCCGTCACCGAGCACGGGAACATGTTCTCGTCGGTGGTCTTCCACGACCATGCGCGGGCCCGCGGGTTGAATCCCATCCTCGGCTGCGAGGTCTATGTGGCACCCGGCGCGAGGCAGGACCGCAGTGGCAATCCGGGAGCGACGCAGAACCATCTGGTGCTCCTCGCCGAGAACACCGAGGGCTACCACAACCTGATCAAGCTGGTGTCGGCCGGCTACACCGAAGGGTTCTACTACAAGCCGCGCATCGACAAGGAGCTCCTCGCCCGCCATGCCAAGGGGCTGATCGGGTTGAGCAGCTGCTTGAAGGGAGAGGTCGCGGAGAGCCTGTCGCACCAGCAGGAGAAGCGCGCGCTCGACGCGGCGGCGACCTATCGGGACATTCTCGGCCCGGAGAATTTTTTCCTCGAGATGCAGTGGCACGGCATCGAGGAGCAGCGGGCGGTGAACAGCGGCCTGCCGGCGATCGCCCGCGATCTGGGGCTGCCGCTCGTCTGCACCAACGACGTGCACTATCTCCGCGAAGCCGATTGCCATCCCCACGACATCCTGCTGTGCATCGGCACCGGCAAGGCGTTCAGCGACGCCAAGCGGCTGCGCTACGACGCGAAGCAGTTCTTCCTGAAGAGCGCCGACGAAATGGCGGAGGTCTTCAAGGACTTTCCGGACGCGCTCAGCCAGACGATGCGAATCGCCGAGCGGTGCAATGTGAGGCTCGAGGACGGCAAGAACTATCTGCCGAACTTCGATGTGCCCGAGGGCTTCACGCTCGACGACTACTTCGAGCACGTCGCTCGCCAGGGCTTTCTGCAGCGGCTGCCGCGGCTGAAACAGCTGGCGGCGACCGGCGCCCTCCGCCACGACATCGAGGAGTACGAGACCCGCCTGTCGTACGAGATCGACATGATCAAGAAGATGAAGTATCCCGGGTACTTCCTGATCGTGTGGGACTTCATCCGCTATGGCCGTGAGCAGGGGATTCCGGTCGGCCCGGGCCGCGGTTCAGCGGCCGGCAGTCTGGTCGCGTACTGCATGCGGATCACGGACGTCGATCCGATCGACTTCGACCTGATTTTCGAGCGGTTCCTCAACCCCGAGCGGGTGTCGCTGCCGGACATCGACATCGACTTCTGCGAGCGCCGCAGGGGGGAGGTGATCGACTACGTGACCCGGAAGTACGGCCGCGAGAACGTGGCGCAGATCATCACCTTCGGAACGATGAAAGCCAAGGCGGTGATCAAGGACGTCGGCCGGGTGCTCGAGATGCCGTTTGCCGAGGTGGACCGGGTCGCGAAGCTCATTCCGCCGGCCCTCGACATGACCCTCGACAAGGCGCTCGAGGAGAATCCGGCGCTGCGCGAGCTGGAGGCGACCGACCCCAAGGTGAAGGAGCTGCTGAGCGTCGGCCGGCGCCTCGAGGGGATGACGCGCCACGCGTCGGTTCATGCTGCCGGAGTGGTGATCGCACCGCGGGCGATCACCGAGTACGCGCCGCTCTACAAGGGGGCACGGGACGAGATCGTCACCCAGTGGTCGATGAAGGAGATCGAGCGGGTCGGCCTTCTGAAGATGGATTTCCTCGGCCTGAGCACCCTGACTCTGATCTTCGATGCGATCGAGGAGATCGCGCGCACGACCGGAGTCCGGCTCGACATCGACACCATCCCGCTCGACGACCCGAAGACGTATCAGGTGTTCCAGGACGGCCAGACCTACGGCATCTTCCAGTTCGAGAGCAGCGGCATGCGCGACATTCTCCGCAAGGCGAAGCCGCAGCGTCTCGAAGACCTGATCGCGCTGAACGCGCTGTACCGCCCCGGACCGCTCCGCAGCGGCATGGTCGACGACTACATCGCGCGCAAGCAGGGCCGGACGGAAGTGAAGTACGAGCTGCCGGAGCTCGAGCCGGTGCTGGCGGACACCTACGGCGTAATCGCGTACCAGGAGCAGGTGATGCGGATCTCGAACGTCCTGGCCGGGTTCACACTGGGCGAGGCGGACCTGCTGCGCAAGGCGATGGGCAAGAAAGACCCCGAGGTGATGGCGAAGATGCGCGGCAAGTTCGTCGCCGGCGCCAGAAGCCTGGGGCACAACGAGAAGAAGGCGGCCGGCATCTTCGACCTGATGGAGCATTTCGCCGGCTATGGCTTCAACAAGTCCCATTCGACCGCCTACGCCTTCCTGGCGTATCAGACGGCGTTTCTCAAGGCCAACTACCCGTGGCACTTCGCGGCGGCGCTGCTCACGATCGAAGCGCAGAACACCGACAAGCTCGCGCTGTACCTGGGCGAGTGCCGGGATCGCGGCATTCCGGTGCTGCCCCCGGATGTCAACGAGAGTCAGCTTCGCTTCACCGTCGAATCGGGCCGGGGTGTCCGCTTCGGCCTGACCGCCATCAAGAACGTCGGCGAGGGGGCGATCGAGTCGCTTCTGGCCGTGCGCGGCAGGCAGGGCCGCATCACATCGCTGTCCGCGCTCTGCGAGGAGCTCGACCTTCGCCTGGTCAACAAGCGCGTGTTCGAAAGCCTCGCCAAGGCGGGGGCACTCGACTCGCTCGCCAGAGCGGGCGGCGGGTCCGGTCAAGAGCCGTCCACGGCGCTGCGACCGCGCCTGCTCGCGGCTGTGGACGCCGCGTGCGAGCACGGTACACGCTACCAGCGCGACAAGAGCGAAGGCCAGGCGCAGCTGTTCGGCGCGTTTGGCGACGACGAGGCGGAGGGCGGCGCCCGGGGCCTGGAGGCCCTGCCGGCTGCGACGCCGTGGACCGACGCCGAGCAGCTTGGATTCGAGAAGGAGACGCTCGGGTTGTACTGGAGCGGCCATCCGGTGGATCGCTACGCCGGCGAGCTGAAGGAGCTCGGCGCCCGCTCGACCAGCGAGCTCGCCGATGCGCCGCTCGGCGCACCGCGTGAAGAGCCGTGGGGCGCGGGCGGGCGCAAGCCGATCGAGCCGGACACCTCGATTGGCGGCATCATCGCCGCCTGCCGGCAGCTCAAGACCAAGAAAGGCGACCGGATGGCGGTGTTCACGCTGGAGGACGCGCAGGGCGGCGTCGAGGTGATCGCGTTCCCCGAAACCTACGTGCGCGCGGCGGCGATGATCGAGCCGGGCCGGATGGTGCTGGTCCGGGGGAAGCTCGAACGGGACGACGATTCGATGCGGATTCTGGCGACCGAGGTCGTGCCGATCGACAGCGTGCGAGAGCGGCTGGTTCGCGAGGTGGCGATCCGCGTCAAGCAGCCGGCCGATCGGGGCCTCTTCGAAGCGCTGGGGGAGATCTTCTCGCGGCATCGCGGCGACCGGCGCGTGTCGTTCGAGATCGAGCTGCAGGGATCGACGGCCGCTGACGCCGCGCCGGCCAGCCGCCGCCTGAGGGTGAAAGCCGAGCTGTCGTCGCAGATCCGCGTCCGCCCCTCCCCGTCGCTGATCGCGGAAGTCGAGCAGGTGGTCGGACCGGGAGCCGTATCATTACGATGATGCGCGCCGCCCACGAGCAGGCCGCAACCAGGGCCGATCGATCGACCGAGGTGCAGCGTGCCGGCTGAGACGCTCGATTTCGAAGAGCCGATCGCGGTCCTCCTGAAGGAGATCGAGACGCTGTCGCTGTTGCCGAAGACCGACGGGCGCGAGCGCGAGCTCGCGTCGCTCACCAGCCGCATCGAGTCGATCCGGAGGGAGCTCTATGCCACTCTCACGCCCTGGCAGCGGGTGCTCGTGGCCAGGCACCCGAGCCGCCCCGGGCTCGAAGATTTCATCCAGCGGCTGTTCCCGAACTTCGTCGAGATCCACGGTGATCGGCGCTTCGCCGACGATCACGCCATCATGACCGGTCTGGCCGAATACCGCGGGGAGCGCATCCTGCTCGTCGGTCACGTGAAAGGGCGGGATACGAAGGACAAGATCTTCCGCAACTTCGGCTACGCCAGGCCCGAGGGTTACCGGAAAGCGCTTCGCGCCATGCGGCTCGCTGAAAAATTCCGCCGGCCGGTCGTCGTGTTCGTCGATACGCCGGCGGCCTACCCGGGCATCGAATCGTAGGAGCGTGGCGTCGCCGAGGCGATCGCCGCGAATCTCCGCGACATGATGCTCCTCGAGACGCCGGTCATCGTGATCGTCAGCGGCGAAGGGGGCAGCGGGGGCGCCCTCGGCATCGCCGTCGGCGACCGCGTGATGATGCAGGAGTTTGCGATCTACAGCGTGATCCCTCCGGAGGGATGCGCCGCCATCCTCTGGCGCGATCCGACGAGGAAGGTCGAGGCCGCCGAAGCGCTGAAGATTACCGCGCCCGACCTCCTCCAGGCCGGCATCATCGACGAGATCATCCCCGAGCCGACCGGCGGAGCACACGCCGACGCGGCAGCGGCCGCGCGCCTGGTCGACGGCGTGCTCGCCAGAACCCTGGGCGAGGTGAGCGCCCTCGGCAGCGAAGAGCGCCTGAACCGCCGATACGAAAAGTTCAGGAACATGGGCCGGCTCGGCATCGAGTTCCTCGACCGCGGGCGGGAGAGCGGCTCGAGCGGTGACGCTCAATCTCAGATCTCGAAGGGGTGATCGACGCCGGTTGATGCGAGCCACCGTATGACAGCAGGCCACGAGCGACGAAACCAGCGAGAGGCCCACGGGATCGCTTCCGCGGGTCGGAGTTGAAAATGACCCGGGGTGTCACACGGGTGGCGATACTCGAGAGTGGCGCTGATGTCCGGTCCGTGCCGGGCATGAGCGGGTTCAGATGGACGAGGGCTCAAACCAATGGCGGTTGTTACCCGTAGGTGGGACACGCTCCCGTGCGACGAAGCCGCGACCACTCGGCTTGCTGCGGCGCTGGGGGTAGCGCCGGTCGTGGCGCGGCTGTTGTGTCAGCGAGGGCTCGAAGACCCGGACCTCGCGACCCGATTCCTGAATCCGTCCCTCGCTCACCTGCACGATCCGATGGCGCTCGCGGACATGGGTGCCGCGGTCGAGCGGGTGCTCGGCGCGATTGCGCGGAAAGAGCGCATTGCGGTGCACGGCGACTACGACGTCGATGGCGTGACGTCAACCGTCATCCTCCGCCGTGCCCTCGAGCTGCTGGGCGCCGACGTCGTGCACTTCATCCCGGAACGGTTGAAGGACGGCTATGGCCTGCAGCCGGCCGCGGTCGAACGGCTGCACGCCGAGGGCGTTCGTCTCATCGTGTCGGTGGATTGTGGCATCCGCAGCGCGGCGGCGGCGCTTCGGGCGCGCGAGCTGGCCGTCGACCTGATCATCACCGATCACCACGAGCCGGACGCCGAGCTGCCGGCGGCGCTGGCGGTGATCAACCCCAAGCGGCACGACTGCCGGTATCCGGACAAGAATCTGGCCGGCGTCGGCGTCGCGTTGAAGCTCGTGCAGGAGCTCTGTCGCAGGTCGGGCCGCGACAGGTGGCTGCCGGGTTTCATCAAGGTGGCGGCGATCGGGACGCTGGCCGACGTCGTGCCCCTGGTCGGCGAGAACCGCGTGATCGCCAAGCTCGGGCTCGACCTGCTGACGCGGGGACCCCACAAGGTCGGACTGCGGGCCCTCCTCGACGTGGCCGGGCTGGCCGGGAAAACCATCGACAGCTATCACATCGCGTTCATGCTCGCCCCGCGGGTGAACGCGGCCGGACGGATGAGCACGCCTGACATCGCCACGCGCCTGCTGCTCGCCAGCGACGAAGCGCTGGGGGACGAGGCCCGCGCGCTGGCGATGCAGCTCGACGGGGAGAACGTCCGCCGCCAGGAGGAAGAGGCCGAGATGGTCGCCGCGGCGCGGAAGATCGTGCAGACAGATCCGGAGATCGGCGCCCGCTCGGTGCTGGTCGTCGCCGGTGAGGGCTGGCACCGCGGCGTCATCGGCATCGTCG
>WHSN01000042.1 GCA_009380045.1 Luteitalea sp. | reverse complement strand
GGCGCCGCCGATGCCGCCGTACTCGCCGTAGTCGAACCAGGTTGCGGGATTGGGCGTGGTGTATCCGGCGCCGTAGCGGAGGTTGGCGGTGAGCGGGGGGGCATCGACGATCTTGCCCGGATTGAGGATGCCGTGTGGATCGAAGGCGCGCTTGAGGTCCCGGAACGCCTCGTAGAGCGCCGGACCGAACATCTTCCGCATGAAGGGGCTGCGGACGAGGCCGTCGCCATGCTCGCCGGAGAGGGCGCCGCCGAACTCGAGCACGAGGTCGGCGACGTCGGCGGCAATCGCCTCGAACTTGTGAACGCCGGCCTCGGTCTTCAGGTTCACGACCGGCCGCACGTGCAGGCAGCCGACCGACGCGTGGGCGTAGATGCCGGCGACGGTGCGATGGCGGTCGACGATGGCAAGAAACCGCGCGATGTAGTCGCGAAGCTTCTCCGGGGCGACCGCGGTATCTTCGACGAACGACAGCGCCTTCGCATCGTCCTTGGTGGCCATCGAAAGCCCGAGGGCGGCTTCGCGAAGGCTCCAGATCCGGGCCTGCGCCGGAGCGTCGACGGCGTGATGGTAGCGGTAGCCGAGGCCGCGTGCCCTGAGGTCGCGCTCGAGTGCGTCGAGCCGCGGCGGTAAGTCTTCCGTTCGATCGGCGTACATCTCCACGCAGAGGAGCGCCTCGGGGTCGCCATCGATGAAGGTGCGCCGCAGCCGGTCGAGCGCGAGGTTCTGCTTGGTGTTGTCGAGGATGTAGCGGTCCATCACTTCCACGGCTGACGGTTTGTGCGCGAGGATGGCCGGGGTGGCTCCGAGCGCCTCGAGCAGGTCGGCGAACTGGATCGCCATCACCGCCTTCGCCGCGGGGAGCGGGACCAGCCGGATCGTCGCTTCGACCACCACGGCGAGCGTGCCCTCTGAGCCGACCAGAAGCTTCGACATGTCGAACGGCTGTTCGCCATCCACGAAGGCGTCGAGGTTGTAGCCACCGACGCGCCGGAGGATCTTCGGATACCGCCGGTGCACTTCGTCGGCGCATTCGCCCGCCAGGCGGCGCACCGCACGGTAGCAGGCGGCCTCGAGCGAGCTTCCGTGGCACGCCTCGTCCAGTTCCGCGCCGGACAGCGGCCGGAACCGTGCCATCGAACCATCGGACAACACGGCGTCCAGGGCGAGGACATGGTCGATCGTCTTGCCGTAGAAGACCGAACGCGCGCCGCTCGAGTTGTTCGCGATCATGCCGCCGATGGTGGCTCGGCTCGCGGTCGAGACGTCAGGCGCGAACCGCAGGCCGTCGGGACGAAGCCGGGTGTTCAGGGCGTCGAGCACGATCCCGGGCTCGACGCGGGCCCAGCGCTGTTCGACATTCACTTCCAGAACGTGGTCGAAGAACCGTGAGGTATCGATCTGAATGCCCGGACCGATCGCCTGTCCCGCCTGCGACGTGCCGCCTCCCCGCATCGTGAGGGGACACCTGAGCTCGTGGCAGATAGCCACGGTGCGGGCGATGTCTTCGCGTGTGCGCGGGATCACCACGCCGGCCGGTTCGATGCGATAGACGCTGGCATCGGTGGAGTAGAGCGCGCGGGATACGCGATCGAAGCGCACCTCCCCCTCGACCGCGCGCTCGAGCGCGCGGCGAAGCGCGACAACGTCGACCCGGGCAATCTCGGCTTGCGTGACCGGCCGGCCTGAGGTGATCGGCACCTGATTCATTGAGCCCGCGGATTATCGCAAAATTTGCAGGATTGCAGGAATTTGCAGGATGCCGGAGAGAATCGCAAGGATTGCAGGATGACAGGATGACAGGATGACAGGATGGCAGGATGGCAGGATGGCCGGAGGGCCGGAAGGATTGCAGGATTGCAGCACTTGCCGAGGCGCGGGGGGTGTAGAAAGAGATCTGCCGTCTGCACGGCGCATCGAAAACCGTTGCAATCGGGGGCTGCGTGTCTGGGTACGGGGGGTGCAGCGAGAGATAACGGTGGACGAGACGGCCGAGGCTTTGAAAGCGCGAACCAAGCAGTTTGCGATGAAGGTGCTCGACTTCGTGGACACGCTGCCGCGGACGTCGAGTGCGGCTTCGGTGTCCCACCAGCTCGCTCGCGCCGGTTTGGGGGTGGCGGGCAACTACAGGAGCGCGTGCCGCGGACGAAGCCACGCCGAGTTCACGGCCAGACTCGGCATTGTCCTGGAGGAAGCGGACGAAACCGAGCTCTGGCTCGACATTGCGCACAGACGCAACTGGGGCTCGCCTGAACTCTGTCCATGTCTGCTCGACGAGAGCCGCCAACTGCGGGCGATCTTCTCAAGAGCCTGCGTAACCGCACGAAGCCGCGAACGAAGCGCCGGCCGCCGCTGACCCCATCCTGCCTTCCTGCCATCCTGCCATCCTGCCATCCTGCAATCCCTTCGGCCATTCTGCCATTCACGATTCAGGCACTAGCGCCCGGTGAACCGCGGGGGACGCTTGCTCAGGAACGCCGCGACCCCTTCGCGAAAGTCCTCGCTGGAGTAGCAGGCGCCGATCACGTCGGCTTCCTGCACCGCCGCCGAGCGACGCGAGGCCTGGATTCGCCGCACCAGCTCCTTCGTGGCCCAGATGGTCAACGGCGCATGAGCCGCCAGCGTGGTGGCCAGGTCGTTCACGGCCTGGTCGATCTCCGGCGGATCGACCAGACGGTTGACCAGACCGATCGCCTGCGCCTCGGCAGCGGGCATGAGACGTGCCGTGAGCAGGAGGTCCTTTACTCTGGCAGGCCCCAACAGATCGATCAGCCTGGCGTAGTTGGCCGCCGACAAGCAATTGCCGAGCGTCCGCGCGACCGGCACCCCGAAACGGGCCGCAGGGGTGCAGACGCGAAGGTCGCACACGAATGCAAGCAGGCAGCCGCCCCCGGCGGCGACGCCTTCCACCTGCGCGATCGTGACCGCGCGGACGCGCTCGAGACGATCGACAATGGCATCGAGCCGGCGCTCGTACGCGAGGCCGTCTTCGCGGGAGGCGAACGTCGAGAACGCGGCGATGTCGGTGCCGGAGACGAACGCCCGACCCCCGGCGGCCCGGATCACGAGCACGCGGACGGCCGGATCGGCATCCACGCGCTCGCACGCGTCGACAACCGCGTCGTACATGTCCAGTGTCATCGCGTTGCGCGCCTCGGGACGATTCACCGTCACCCGCGCCACCGATCCCTGGACGTCGAACAATACTCTCGAGGTAGACACGTGACAGCTCCTCTTACAAGACGGCCAGTGGAATCATCTCAGGTCACCCCCCGGGCGCTCGGGGGCATTCGCGTGCTCGACGTCACGCAAGTGATGGCCGGTCCGTTCTGCGCGATGCAACTATGTGACATGGGCGCCGACGTCATCAAGGTGGAGCCGCCAGGCGGCGATTCGAGCCGGCGGATGAAGGGCGCCGTCGGCGACGACAGCCCCGGCTTCAATGCCGTGAACCGGGGCAAGCGCGGCATCGTGCTCGATCTGCGGACAGTGGCAGGGCAGGGGGTCTTCCGCCGTCTCGCAGCCGGCTCCGACATCGTGATCGAGAACTATCGTCCCGGCGTGATGCGACGCCTTGGTCTCGACTACGACACGCTGTCTGCCGGCCATCCGGCGCTCGTCTACGCCTCGATCTCCGGCTACGGACAAACCGGGCCGTCGGCATCCAAGGGCGGCTTCGACCTGGTTGCGCAGGGCGTGTCCGGTCTCATGTCGATTACCGGGGAGCCCGGCGGGCCGCCGGTGAAGGTCGGCGTGCCGCTGACCGATCTCGGCGCCGGCCTGTTCGCCCTGGCCGCCATTCTCGGGGCGCTGCACTACCGCACGCAGACTGGACGCGGACAGCACATCGACACGTCGCTGGTCGATGCCGGGGTCGCGCTCTCGGTGTGGGAAGCGACCGCATATTTTTCCGGTGACGGTGTGCCTGAGCCGATGGGGTCGGCGCATCGGCTGATCGCCCCGTATCAGGCGATCCGCTGCGCCGACGGGTTCATCACCGTCGCCGCTGCGAACGATCGGCTGTTCGAGCGGCTCTGTGCGGTGCTCGGCCACCCGGAATGGGCGAGCGATGCGCGGTTCAGGGACAACACGGCGCGCGTGCGCGACCGTGCCGCGCTCATCCAGTTGATCGAGGCCGAAACCCTGCCCCGCTCGCGCGAGGAGATGCTGGCGTGGCTCGACGCGAACGACATCCCGTGCGGCCCGATCAACACCTACGATCACGTCTTCGCCGACGCTCAAGTCAAGGCGCGTCACATGGTGGTCGAGACCGACCATCCGACGCTTGGTCCAATGCAGACGCTCGGGTCGCCGATGAAGATGTCGGCCACGCCGGTCGTCGTCGGCCGTCGTGCCCCGCTTCTGGGCGAGCACTCGCGGGAGATCCTGCGCGAGGCTGGCTACGCGGACGACGAGATCGCCTCCATCGTCGGCGCGACCAGCCGTCGTCACGAAGCCGTGACGGATCGCCAACCACCAAAGCCCGACTGAACGAGCGTCCGGCGTGCTTCGCTTACGCCGGCACACCGCGCCGGCGCCACGCAAAGTACACCGGTACGCCGAGCAGGACGATGATCAGGCCCGGCCAGGTCGTGGCGGTGCGATAAATGAAGAGCACCGTCAGGATCGTGGCGGCGCCGGCGATATACAACGCCGGAACCACTGGATAGCCGATGGCCCGGTAGGGCCGTTCGATATCGGCGCGGGTTTTCCGGAGCCGGAACACCCCGGCAATGGTGAGAATGTAGAAAATCAGCGCCGCGGAGACCACGTAGTCGAGCAGGTTGCTGTACAGATTTCCGTAGGCGCCCGTCGCCGGATCGTAGGTGCGGGGCAGGACGAGCACCGCCGCCCAGACGCCCTGCAGCGCCAGCCCCCAGGACGGAACCTTCTCGCCGTTCAGTTCCCCGGCCTGGCGGAAGAACAGCCCGTCGCGAGCCATCGCGTAATAGGCGCGGGCCCCCGCCAGGATCAGCCCGTTGTTGCAGCCGAAGGTGGAGATCATGATCGCGACCGCCATGGTCGTGGCCCCGGCGCCAGGGAAGATCGCATCGAGCGTCGCCGTCGCCACCCGGTCCGCCGGCGCATGCTGGATGGCGTCGAACGGCAGGGTCGCGAGATAGGCGAGGTTCGTGAGCAGGTACAACCCGATCACCGCACCGGTGCCGAGTGCCAGCGACAACGGGATGTTGCGCCGCGGCTCTTTCACCTCGCCGGCGGTGAAGGTGATGTTGTTCCAGGCGTCGGCCGAGAAGAGCGATCCGACCTGGGCGACCGAGATCGCGATGAACAGGCCGAACGCGGTTGTCGCGGACAATCCCGGCACGATCGGGCTGGCGCCGCGCACCGCCCAGAACTGACCGAAATTGTCGGCCGCCGCCACGGCGTTCCAGCCGACCAGCAGGCCGAGGACAATCAGCGCCGCCAGCGCCCCCGTCTTCGCCGTGGTGAACACGTTCTGCACGATCCGGCCGTACTCGAGACCGCGGGTGTTGGTCCAGGTGAGGAGCGCGATCAGCAGCACTCCGACCAGTTGCGTGGTGGACAGCGACAGTGCGTAGCCCTGGCTGACGTGCACCGGCGCGATCAGGTAGAAGTCGTCGGCAATCCATGGCACGAGGACGCCGAAGTACCGCGCGAAGCCGACCGCCACCGCGGCGATGGTGCCGGTCTGAATCACCAGGAACAGCGTCCATCCGTACAGGAAGGCCCACAACGGCGAGAACGCCTCGCGCAGGTAGACGTACTGTCCCCCGGCCTTCGGCATCATCGCCGCCAGCTCGCCGTACGACAGCGCGCCGACGATGGTGAGTGCTCCGGTCAACGCCCACGCCACCAGCAGCCACCCCGGACTGCCGATGGTTCTCGCCATGTCGGCCGAGACGATGAAGATGCCGGATCCGATCATCGATCCGATCACCACCATGGTGGAGTCGTACAGTCCCAGGCCGCGCCTGAACTCGGTGTCGAGTGTCGTCGCCGAGGTGGCGCGCGGAAGGGGCGCAGCGGTCTTGGTCAACCTGCCTCCTGAATGCACTAAGATTCGTGAGCGCTCGACCTTACCTCATGTTCAACCTCGATTTCATCAACACCGTGGCATTTGGCGGCCTCGTGTTGTTCGCCGGCTACGGCATCCGCAAGCCCCTGCCCTGGCTGGCCCGCTACAACGTGCCGGCGCCGGTCATCGGCGGACTGCTGGTCGCCGGCGTCCTGACCGCGGCGCGCGCCCGCGGCGTGGACCTCCTCACCTTCGACACCCGCCTGCAGGCGCCGCTGATGATCGCCTTCTTCACCACGGTCGGCTTCGGCGCGAGCCTGTCGCTGCTGAAGGTGGGCGGGCCGCAGGTGGTGATCTTCCTGGTGATCGCCTCGATTCTCACCGTGCTGCAGAACGTCGTCGGTGTGCTGCTGGCGCGCCCGCTCGGCATGCACCCGCTGTTCGGCGTGTTGAACGGATCGTCACGCTCTCTGGCGGTCCCGCCACCGGGCTCGCCTTCGCCCCCGCCTTCGAGCAGGCCGGCGTCCCCGGCGCCGCCACGGTCGCCATCGCCGCCGCGATGGTCGGGATCGTGTCCGGCGGGCTCATCGGCGGCCCGATCGGCACCATCCTCATCGACAGGTACCGGCTCTCCGTCGGCTCGCGGCGGCCACGTCAGCAGCCACCACTGGCCACGCAGATCGTCGAGGACCGGCTCGATCCGGCGATTGACTCCTCGACGCCGGCCGGGGAGGACAAAGAGTCGTACGCGCTGCTCAAGGCGGTGGCGGTGATCCTCCTGGCGATGTGGATCGGGTCGTGGGTGAGCGGCCAATTCCAGGCCGTCGGGTTCACGCTGCCCGCCTATATCGGTGCGATGCTCGTTGCGGCGCTGATTCGCAATATCGACGACGTCACCGGGACGATTGGCTTGTCCCAACGGGTGATCGACGATGTCGGCAGCGTGTCGCTGTCGCTCTTTCTGGTGCTCGCGCTGATGACGCTGAGGTTGTGGGAGCTCGCCGGGCTGGCGTTGCCGATGTGATCATCCTCACCGCGCAGGTGGCGCTCATCGCCGCCGTCTGCTGGCCGGTGTTCCGCCTCATGGGGCGGGACTACGATGCCGCCGTGATGAGCGGCGGCCTCTGCGGCTTCATGCTGGGGACGACGGCCAACGCGATGGCCAACATGGAAGCGCCGGTGGACCGCTACGGGCCCGCGCCACGGGCGTTTCTGGTCGTGCCGATGGTCGGCGCGTTCTTCATCGATTTCATCAACGCGGT
Organism: Luteitalea sp.; assembly: GCA_009380045.1. Lineage (GTDB taxonomy): Bacteria > Acidobacteriota > Vicinamibacteria > Vicinamibacterales > CAVVIG01 > WHSN01. Next base: position 20,440 of record WHSN01000042.1, on the reverse strand, counting down.
CATCATCACGGTGTGCCTGAACCTATGGAGCTGACACGAGAGCGCGCCTGGTCGCTGCTCATCGAATACACGCAGGGCGAGAGCCTGCTGAAGCACGCGCTCGGCGTCGAGGCGGCGGTGCGTGGGTACGCGCGGAAGTTCAACCAGGACGAAGAAGGATGGGGCATTGTCGCGCTCCTGCACGACTTCGACTACGAGCGCTGGCCGACCCTCGACCAGCACCCCTTCCGGGGCAGCGAGATCCTGAGGGAACGGGGCTATCCTGAATGGGTGATTCGCGCCATCCTGTCGCACGCTGACTACAGCGGGATCGGTCGCGACTCGTTGCTCGAGAAGACGCTCTTCGCCTGCGACGAGCTGTCGGGGTTCGTCACCGCCTCGGCCCTGGTCCGCCCGAGCAGGAGCGTGCTCGACCTCGAACCCGGATCGGTGATCAAGCGGATGAAGGACAAGGCGTTCGCGCGCGGCGTGAAGCGCGAGGATCTGTGCGCTGGCGCCGGGTTGCTCGGCCTGCCTCTGGACGAGCACATCCGGAACGTGATCGGGTTCATGCGTGAGCAGGCGGATCTCCTCGGCCTCCGCGGCACGTTGTGACGCGGCGCGTCCTTGCCCGGACCTTTTGAGGCCGGCCCTCCGTATACTCACCATGAATGGCTGACCCGGGTCCGGTCGTCGTCCTTGAAGGGGTGACGGTGATGTACGGCGCGCAGGCGGCGCTCGAGGACGTGAGCATCGTCTTCAACGGCGGCGCCGTCGGGCTGCTGGGCCCGAACGGCGCCGGGAAGAGCACGATGATCAAGGCGCTCCTCGGGTTGATCGTGCCCGGCCGCGGCCGGATGCGCGTGCTCGGGATGGATGTCGCCGGATCGCCGCTCGACATCCGTGGCCGCGTTGGCTACATGCCGGAGAGCGACGCGCACATTCCGGGCATGAACGCCGTCACCTTCGTCGCCTACTGCGGCGAGCTGTCGGGATTGCCGCACGTCGATGCGATGCAGCGGGCTCACGAAGTGCTGTTCTACGTCGGTCTGGGTGAGGCGCGCTACCGGAACGTCGAGACCTATTCGACCGGAATGAAGCAGCGCATCAAGCTGGCGCAGGCGCTGGTGCACGATCCAGACCTGCTCTTCCTCGACGAGCCGACCAACGGCATGGATCCGAAAGGGCGCGACGAGATGCTGGAGCTGGTACGCGATCTGGCCCATCACAAGGGTGTGAACGTGATTGTGTCGTCGCACCTGCTGCCCGATGTCGAATACACCTGCGACGAGGTGGTGGTGATGGACCAGGGCCGTGTCGCCGCGGCCGGACCGATTCAGTCACTCAAGCAGCCGCGTGGGCAGGTCTTCGAGCTCAGGGTGAAGACGCCCGACCTCGACCTGTTCATCAGCCACTTGCGTGCGGCCGGCCTCGACTGCCACGCCACTGAAGACGATGTGATGCGCGTGTTCGTGCCGGGCGCGGGCGGGGCGCGGGATCTGTTCGCCATTGCCGCCCGCGAGCGCGTCCAGGTGCGCCATCTCCGTCCGAGCGTGCCGACGCTCGAGGACGTCTTCACCAGCGCGGTGGGCGAGAGGTAGGCCGCCCAGGTGCCGATTCACGATCAGGGATACCGCCGGTACGGCGGCACGCGTGCGCCGCATGGCCGATCGTGGGCGGTGATTGCCGTGGCGGGCGTGCGGACCCTGATCGGCAGGCGGGCCTTCGTCGGTCTGCTGCTGGTGTCGTGGCTGCCGTTCTTCGTGCGGGCGGTGCAGATCTACGCGGCGGCCAACCTGCCACAGGCCGCCTTCCTCGCGCCCGATGCCCGGATGTTCCGGCAGTTCCTGGAACAGCAGGAGGTATTCCTGTTCTTCGTCACGGTCTACGCCGGCGCCGGCTTGATCGCGAACGACCGGCGTGCGAACGCCCTTCAGATCTATCTGTCGAAGCCGCTGACCCGCGCCGAGTATGTCTTCGGCAAGCTCGCGGTGCTGATGACGTTTCTGCTGCTCGTGAGCTGGATCCCGGCGGTCGTCCTGCTGATCGTGCAGATTGTCTTTTCGGGAAGCTTCAGGTTCTTCCTCGACAACCTGTTCCTGTTTCCGGCGATCACCGTGTTCTCGTTCATCCAGGTCATCGCGGTGTCGACTGCGATGCTGGCCCTGTCGTCGTTGTCGAACAGCAGCCGATACGTCGGCATCCTGTATGCCGGGCTGATCTTCTTCTCGCAGGCGATCTACGGCGTTGTCTACGCGGTGACCCGCGACTCGAGCCTGGCGTGGATGTCGATTGCCTTCGATCTGAACCAGGTCGGCGACGCGATCTTCCGGTTGCCGCTCCGCTACTCGATGCCGGTGCCGGTCGCGTTCCTCGCCGTGGCCGCGCTCGTCGGCGCGTCGGCGTTGGTGCTCGAGCGCCGGGTGAAAGGCGTCGAGGTGGTGGCATGAGCGTCATCACCACCGATCACCTCTCCAAGTGGTACGGGCAGGTGATCGGCTTGAATGACGTCACGCTCACCGTCCCCTCCGGCATCACCGGCCTGCTCGGCCCGAACGGCGCCGGCAAGTCAACCTTCATGAAGCTGATCACCGGTCAGCTGAAGCCGAGCAAAGGCCGGATCGACGTGCTCGGAGAGTCGATCTGGCGCAATCCGGCCCTGTACTTCCGCATCGGCTTCTGCCCCGAACAGGACGCGTTCTACGAGCGCATGACCGGTCTCGACTGGGTCGCTGCCCTGGTGCGGCTGAACGGCGTCGACGACCGCACGGCGCAGGCGCTCGCAGCCGAAGCGCTCGAGCAAGTGGACCTGTCCGACGCCGCCAGCAAGAAGATCGGCGCCTACAGCAAGGGCATGCGCCAGCGGGTGAAGCTGGCGCAGGCGCTCGCGCACGACCCCGAGCTCCTGATCCTCGACGAACCGCTGGCCGGCATGGATCCGCTGGCACGGCGCAAGACGATCCGCCTGATCAGAGAGTGGGGCAGAGCGGGACGGAGCGTGGTCGTGTCCAGCCATATCCTGCACGAGATCGAGTCGATGACCGCGAATATTCTGCTGATCAATCAGGGCCGGATTCTCGCCGAAGGCAACGTCCATCAAATTCGGGATCTCATCGACGAGCATCCGCACACGGTCCACATCAAGGCCGACCGGCCGCGTGCACTGGCGCGCGAGTTTCTCGCCCAGGACGATGTCCTCAGCCTCAGGTTCGAAGACGACGCCGTGGTGGTGCAAACCGCGACCCCCGACGCTTTCTACGCTCGGCTCACCGGCGTCGCCGCGTCCGGCGAGTTCGGAGCCATTCATGAAGTGACGTCTCCGGACGACAACCTGCAGGCGGTCTTCCAGTACCTGGTGAAATGACGATGCCCGCCACCGCCCGACCTCGTCCGACGCTGGCCGGATCATCCCTGCGGATCCTCGAATTGTCGCTCGGGCAGATGCTCTGGTCGCGTCGCTCGATCTTCCTCGGGCTGCTCACCGCCAGCCCGGTCGTCCTGGCAGCGGTGATCCGACTCGTCTGGCTGACGGCGCCAGCTTCGTCGCTCCGAATAAACGGGGCGTCGGTGAGCGGGACCGCCATTTTCGGGATGATGATCTGGCTCATGTACATCCGCTTCATCGTGCCGGTGCTCGGCGTGTTCTACGGCACGGCGCTGATTGCCGATGAAGTGGATGACAAGACGGTCACCTACCTGTTTACCCGCCCGATTCCACGCGGTGCGGTCCTGTTCGGCAAGTATCTGGCCTACCTCGCCTGCACGACGCTGCTGATTTTGCCGTCGATAGTGGTGGTGTACTTCCTGATCGTTCCGCTCAATGGCGGCAGCATCGGCGCGTCGTTTCCCGCGCTTCTGGCCGATCTCGGGATGGTGACGCTCGGTCTCGCGGGATACGGCGCGCTCTTCGCGGCGGTGGGCGCCTGGCTCAAGCGGCCCCTCCTTGTCGGCCTTGCGTTCGCGTTCGGATGGGAGCCGGGAGTGCTCCTGTTCCCCGGCTACCTCAGACAGCTCACCGTGGCCTACTACGTCCAGGCGCTGGTGCCCCATGCGATGCCGGACGACGGGGCGATCAACGTGCTCCTCCAGGCTTTGCAGGAGATGCCGAGTGTGCCGGTGAGCCTGGTGTCCCTGGCGGCGATCATCGGGGTGTCGCTGTGGGTCGCCGCTCGCGCCGTTGAGACCCGCGAATACGTGCTGGAACAGTAGGCAGATGCTTTGCGTATAACAGCTTGAGGGCCCCTCATGACCACCGGAACACGTTATTTCGTCATAACTTCGCTTCTTGTGCTCACGGTCGGTCTCGGGGCCGGCACGGTGGCCTATCTCGGAGGCTTTCCCACCAGCGCGTTCTCCCAGCAGGGAGGACCTGACGAGCTGAAGTTCGTGCCCGCCGACGCATCCCTCGTCGCGTTCGCCGACGTCCAGCACATCATGACATCCGGCCTTCGCCAGAAGCTCCGGGCCGCGCTGCCGATGAAGAAGGAAGACGGACACCAGCAGTTTCAGAGTCACACCGGCATCAACATCGAAACCGACATCGACCGGGTCGTGGCGTTCGTCGCTCCCGTTCACGAATCCAGCAGCAGCCAGTTCAACGGCTCGGCGCTGGTGATTGCCCGCGGACGTTTCGACGCAGTGAAAATTGAATCCCTCATGCGCGAGCATGGCGCTCAGGTTGAGGACTATCAGGGCAGGCGGCTCCTGGTCGGCATCGGTCATGGTGGCCAGGCCGCCATGTCTCTGGCCTTTCTCGAGCCGGGACTGATCGCGGTCGGCGCCAGCCAGCTGGTACAGAAAGCCGTAGACGCGCGCGATGGCGGCGCCAGCATCCTCACCAACGGCGAAATGATGAATTTCGTGGACGACCTCGATTCAGGGAACGCGTGGGCTGCCGGCCGATTCGACGTGCTCGCGTCCCACGCCAGGATTCCAGACGGGGTCCGGGAGAAGCTGCCGCCCGTCAGCTGGTTCTCTGCCTCGACCCGCGTGGACGACGGCCTGAGCGCGGTGCTTCGCGCCGAAACCATGGACGAAGAGTCAGCCAACAGCCTGCGGGATGTCATTCGTGGCGGGTTGGCGCTGGCGAAGCTGCGGGCCAGCTCGCGGCCCGAGCTTCAGCAGCTCACGGAATCGATTCGCCTCGGCGGAAGTGAGAGAGCAGTGTCCCTTTCATTCGATCTGCCGGCCCAAGTGCTCGACGCGCTGGGAGCGTTTGCCAGCCAGCACCACCGGGGCGCAAAGGCCCTGGTCCCTTCGCGCCCCTGAACACCCTGGCGTAAACGAAGCGTTCCCCGCTGCCGTAAGTGTCATTGGATCGCTGAAGTCCTATGACACAGCTGGTGTTTTTCTACGGCACGCTCATGAGCGGCTTCAAGCGGCCTGGCCGGGCGCGGCTGGATCACGCCTTGAAGCTCATCGGCCGCGCCTGGATACACGCCGCCTTGTTCGATCTGGGAATCTATCCAGCGGCCATCCCTGCACACGACACGAAGGTCTGGAGAGAAGTGCACCAGATGCTGGATGCCGAGTCGGTCCTGTCAACACTGGACGAAATCGAGGGATACAGCGTCAGCGAGCCAGACTCGAGCCTGTATACTCGGGCCGAAATTCCCGTGACCTTCGATCATGGCGCCGCGGCGACCGCCTGGGTCTATTTCTATAACGCTCCACTTGGCCGCGCACAACGGATCGAGTCGGGCGACTACCTGGAACACCTGAAGGTCCGCTAGCGAGGTCAGAGAGCCCGCCGCCCATCCTTGACCGCCTCGATAAACCTCGCGATCACCGAGTAGACCCCGTCCGAGGGCTCGACGAATTCCACGCCAGACCTGTAAGTGATGCGCTCCTGATCGACGTCGCTGATGCTGCAGTGTGCGACGCGACCCTTCACCACGACCGAGCGGTCGCCAAGGGTGAGCCGAAATTGGTGGAGGGAGTCGAGCTGGAGGGGAAACGCCGACTCGGTCTGAACGCCGCCGCGGCTGATCTCCTTGATCGCCACCGGCTCGAACACCATCACTTCGCCGTGCAGCTCGCCGAGAATCTGGATGCGCTCGGTATCGCGCGACTGGCCAGTGGCGTCGGCGGGCGGGTCCATGCTCATCCGTGGAGCAACTATACCATCCCGATCAGTTCATCCGCTGGACGATCTGACGCGTCGCAAACATCTGTAATTCAGGCGTCCCTTCCTGCTCGCCTTCGCCCTGCTCGCCATCGAACTCCGTCGCATACGTGAGCACCGGTATGTTGCGGGTGTCGTGATCGAGCTTCAACATGGAGAGCACGTGGAAACCGTCCAGGTCGTCGATCCGGACGCACAGGATCACCAGATTGGGCTGCACCCGCTTGATTTGCGAGTACGCGTGCTCATTCGATTCGACGAACACGATGTCGTAGTGCCCCGCGTCGAGCGCTGCGTCGAGCACACCAAGCATCGCGGCGCTTCCGTTGACGATGACAACTTTCTGCCCGGCCACAGCCGATTCCGCGGCGTGGTGGCGGAAGCCGTGCGGCGGACTGGGTAGGGTGACTGCGTCGGTTGGCATCGTATGTTCTCCCCCAGACGATTGCGTTCAATTCAGGAATCGTGCCACGCTTCGGGCGGTGAAAAACCGAGGTGATATGCGCACGAATCGACGGCCCCGGCTCACCGACATCTGCGTGTGACATCCGCAGATGCCTCCATCCCGTAGACGTAAGGCTTCCTGGAACCGGAGTTCCCGTCCGGTTGCAGCTGACCTTCGAGTACGGCACTCTCACGCTATGACCACCCATTACAACTTTATCGACGGCGAATGGGCACCTTCGGATTCAGGTGAACTGTTCGAAAACCGTAATCCGGCTCGCCGCGACCATCTCATCGGCACCTTCCAGAAGTCGAGCGCGCGGGACGTCGAGCGGGCGATCGACGCGGCGGCGCGCGCCTACTCGACGTGGCGGCTGGTGCCAGCTCCCCGGCGCGCCGAGATGCTGTTTCGGGCGGCGCAACTCGTGGCCGAGCGCAAGGAATCCTTCGCGCGTGACATGACGTGCGAGATGGGGAAGGTGCTCGACGAAACGCGCGGCGACGTGCAGGAAGCGATCGACATGACCTTCTTCATGGCCGGGGAAGGCCGCCGACAGTATGGCCAGACCGTGCCATCCGAGCTGCGGGATAAGTTCGCGATGTCAATTCGTCAGCCGCTCGGTGTGTGTGCCGTCATCACGCCGTGGAACTTTCCGATGGCGATTCCCTCCTGGAAGATCATCCCGGCGCTCATCTGCGGCAACACCGTCGTGTTCAAGCCGGCAACGCACACGCCGCTTTCGGCGGTGAACTTCGTGAAAGTGCTCGAAGAAGCGGGAGTGCCCCGCGGTGTGGTCAACCTGGTCACTGGCGGCGGTGAGGAGGTGGGCAGCGCGCTGTCGGCGTCGAACGCGGTTCGCGTGGTGTCGTTCACCGGCTCCACGGAAGTGGGCCGCACCGTGGCTCAGAAGACCGCCCCATCGTTCAAGAAGGTTCACCTCGAGATGGGAGGGAAGAACGTCGTCATCGTGATGGCTGACGCCGACCTCGATCTCGCGATCGAGGGCTGTCTCTGGGGCGGCTTCGGCACGACCGGCCAGCGGTGCACTGCCGCCAGCCGGGTGGTGGTGCACGAGGGGGTCTATCGGGACTTCGTCGGCCGCTTCGTGGCGCGCGCCCGGGCGCTGCGGGTGGGCGACGGTCTCGACCCGGCGACCCAGATGGGACCGTCAATCAGCCGCGAACAGCTCGAGACGGTGATGGCCTATGTCGAGATCGGCCGGGCCGAAGGGGCGCGGCTGGCGTGCGGCGGTCACGCGCTCGAGTCGGCGGAACACGCGAGCGGCTACTTTCACGAACCGACGATCTTCGCCGACGTCGGTCCCCGGATGCGCATTGCGCAGGAGGAGATTTTCGGACCGGTGGTCTCGGTGATCCCGTGCCGGTCGTTCGACGAAGGGGTCGCGATCGGCAACGACGTGCCGTACGGGCTCTCGGCGTCGATCTACACACAAGACCTCAACCAGGCATTCCGCGCCATGCGCGACCTCGACACCGGAATCTTCTACGTCAACGCGCCGACGATCGGCGCCGAGGTGCATCTGCCGTTCGGTGGCACCAAGGCGACCGGCAATGGCCATCGCGAAGCCGGCACAGCCGCGCTCGACGTGTTCTCGGAGTGGAAGTCGGTCTACGTCGACTTCAGCGGCCGGCTGCAGCGAGCGCAAATCGACACCGCCGACGTGTAGAATCGCGGCCAGCCAGGGTCGATGTCGATCGCAATGCGAGAGGCAGGCGCGGCTGCGCCTGCCTCTCGTGACTTCGTGTTTTCGTGGCTGGGTGAAGGCGACATGGCAACAGCGATCGAGACGGTTGGTGTGCTTGGCTGCGGGTTGATGGGGTCGGGGATTGCGCAGGTCTGTGCGACTGCCGGCTACAGAACCATCGTCCGGGAAGTGGATGCCGTCCTTCTCGAGCAGGGTCTGGCCCGCATCGGCACGTTCCTCGACGCCGGCGTGGCGAAGGGGAAGGTCGCCGTGGAAGGACGGGACAGGACGCTGGCGAATCTCTCCGGCACGACCAGCTTCGACGCGCTCGGTGAGTGCGATCTCGTCGTCGAAGCGATCACCGAGAACCTCGAAGCCAAGCGCGCCACCTATGCCGGCCTCGAACCGGTGATGAAGGACCATACCATCCTCCTCTCCAACACGTCGTCGCTCTGCATTACCGAGCTCGCCGCCGCCACCCGGCGGCCGGATCGGTTCGGCGGCCTGCATTTTTTCAACCCGGTGCCGGTGATGAAGCTGGTCGAAGTGATCCGCGGACTCGCGACCAGCGACGCGACGTATCAGGCGGCGTTCGCCTTCGCGCAGTCGCTCGGCAAGGAGCCGATCACCGCCCCCGATCGGCCCGGCTTCATCGTCAACCGGCTGCTGGTCCCGTATCTGCTCGACGCCGTACGCGCGTATGAGCGCGGCCTCGGGTCGCTCGAGGACATCGACAAGGGGTTGACGCTTGGGTGCGGCTACCCGATGGGGCCGTTTACGCTGCTCGACTTCGTCGGCCTCGACACCGTGTACTCGATCGCGAACATCATGTGGGAGGAGCTGCGAGAGCCTGCCTTCGCGCCGCCGCCGCTCCTGAAGCGGATGGTGCTCGCCGGCCACCTGGGAAGGAAGTCCGGCCGCGGCTTCTACTCCTACCTTTAGTAGAGCCGATTTCGAAAGAAACTTCGTGTTCCAGCGTGCGATCGTGACGAAAACTGCTGCGGTGACTCGAAAAGCGCTCCAGCGCGTTTCCCGCGACGGACGCTATCGCGACCCAAGCTGCGCCAGCATCGCGCGGGCGCGGGCTTTGTAGTCCTCTTCTTCCGGCGCCCAGTCGCGCGTGAACGGGGCGTCGACGACTGCCTGCAGTTCGGTTCGCGCCTCGGCTGTCCGGTCCTGGTCGGCCAGCAGTTCGGCCAGGAAGCAGTGGCTGACGACGTTGTCGGGGTTGTAGCGCAACGACGCGCGCAGATGCGACTCCGCCGTCTTGCTGTTTCCGCCAAAGAGCCGCGGTACCTTGTGATACCACCGCCCGAGCGCGCGATCGGCGGCGCCGTCCAGGAACGCGGGGTCGATCCGGAGCACGGTCTCGAGCGATGCCTTGATTGGCTTTCGATACCTGAGGCCGGCTCGCAGTCCGAACGACTCGCTCAGCGCGCCCATGTTGGCCGCCAGCCAGAAATGACCCTCGGGCCGCTCCGGCGACAGGCTGGCCGCGCCGCGGCCAGCGGCGATACCCTGTTCGAGATACCGGCGCCGCTCGGGCACCGGCGCGTGGCCGCCGAGCCAGTAACACACGCGCGCCAGCTTCCAGGCGGCGTCGAACGCCTGGGGATCGCCGGCGAAGGCCGACGTCCACAACTCGGCCGACCGCCGCGCGCTGGCGATGTTCGCGCGATCGCCGTACAACGCGTCCGCGTCCTGCCCCTGACCGCCGGCGGGAAAAGCACAGAGATACAATACGACGATGCAGCATTTGGTGAGAGAGCTGCTCGCCAAGCTGGGCGAAGACCCGGATCGCGAGGGTCTGCTCAACACCCCGGCACGAGTGGCCAAGGCGCTCACGTTCTTGACGAGCGGATACACGGCGGACATCGACGACGTGCTGAACAACGCGCTCTTCACCGTCGATTATAGCGAGATGGTGATCGTCAAGGACATCGACTTCTACAGCCTGTGCGAGCATCACCTGCTGCCGTTCTTCGGCAAATGTCACGTCGCATACATTCCGAGCAACAAGGTGATCGGTCTCAGCAAGATCCCGCGTCTGGTCGACGTGTTCAGCCGGCGTCTACAGGTGCAGGAGCGGCTGACGAATCAGATCGCCAACACCATTCTCGAGAAGGTCGCGCCGCTCGGCGTTGCGGTTGTGGTCGAAGCGACCCATCTCTGCATGTCGATGCGCGGCGTCGAGAAACAGAACTCCTTCGCCGTGACCAGCGCGATGCTCGGAGCGTTCCGCGATCGCGCGCGAACCCGCATGGAGTTTCTCGAGCTGATCAAGCTGCGAAGCGCGCTGCCTGGGTTCCGCGATGCCTCGAGCCTGGCCTGCATGGGGGAGGACTGAGGCGCCGGCCTGCCGTGGCCGGCGTCGCACCCCCTTCATGAGTGATCGCCACGGTGGTTATACTCGATGTATGCGTGTTGCCTGCGCGATGGTCGGGCTGGTCCTGACCGCGTCTCCTGATGTCGGTGTCGCCCAGACGCGGCGGGCCGCTCCGCGGCGGGCAGCGCCGCCGCCGGCGCTTCAGACCGAGGCGCCGCAAATCATCTGTCCGGCGCCACTCGGCGCTGGCGTCAAGACGGATCTGACGTTTTGTGACGTGATGACCGGGCGCGATCCCGCCGGCGGCATCCTCATCACCTTCCCGCCGCATCGCGGTCCGATGACGCTGACCTTCGATCTGCACAATCGGCACACCTATTCCGCGGAGCAGGTGAAGGATCCGCGGCTCGCGTTCTCCCGATACGTCGCCGGGATCGGCGTGTTGACGATGGACAACACGCTGGTGAGCCGGGCCGCGGTCGAGAGCGAATTCCGGACGGCGGCCGATCTCGTGGATCGCATCGGCGGCGGCGCCGGCCCCGCCGGGGTGAAGGCGGTGGCGCCGACCGGGCTCGAATCGATCACCATCACGGTTCCGGAAGCGGAGAATCAGGTGAGCATCCTGGGAGAGAAGCTCACCGTCGAGCGGGCCGACGGCGTCGCGACCTACAGTTCCCCCGGCCGGCCGATTGCCATCGTCAGCAACATTCAGATTACCTACCGCCCGGCCCCAGCGCCCCGCGCCCCGGCCCGGGCTCCGGCGCGGCGTCCGGCTCGCTGATGGCCGTCCCCGGCCATCGAGTGGGCCAGGCCCTGCCTCCTCCGGTCGGCTCGAAGTAACGACTTCAACGGGCCACATCCCTTGCTTACACCCGGCCCCAGCGTCGGGGCGGCCGCTCGCTGATGGCCGTCCCCGGCCATCGACTGGGCCACACCCTGCCTCCTCCGACCGGCTCGAAGTAACGAAATCACCTGGCCACATCCCCCGCGCCGAGCGCCGGATTGTGGCGGCTGCTACGCGCTCGACCGCGGCGACGCGCTCTTTCACCTCTGGGTATCACGAAGACGCGAGCCACCACGAAGGCGGTCGATCGAGAACCTTCGTGTGTTCGTGGCAGGAGCGTCTCGGGCCTGAGCGCCGGTAGCCGCGTCCGTCCGCTCCCGTGAAGCCAGGCGTTCAGAAGGCGGCAATTGCGAGACAGGCCCAGCCGGCGAGGAAGGCGAGACCTCCGAGCGGCGTGACGACGCCCAAGGTGGTGACGCCAGTGATGGCAAGGGCGTAGAGGCTGCCGGAGAACAGGAAGATGCCTGCCGTGAAGCACCACCCCGCGGCCGGCAGGGCGCGGCCATCCACCCGGGTGACGAGGGCCGCCGTCATGAGGATGGCGAGCGTGTGGTACATGTGATATCGCACGCCGGTCTCGAACACGGCCAGCATCTCCGGCGACAGCCGCCCGCGCAAGCCGTGCGCGCCGAAGGCGCCGAGCCCCACCCCGACAAAACCCATCACCGCCGCAAGAAACATGAACGTCTTGTCCATCAGGGAATCATACCGCGTGGTGCGCGGTAGGTGGCGCGGAGTGCGGACGTGGAGCGCGGCGTGCAGGCGCAAAGTGCTGTGCGGATCCGGCGTGCGGCGGTGCGCGTGCGGCGTGCGGTTTCGGCGGCGCGAGCAGAAGTCAACCGACGCAGATTGAGTGCTCCGACAGTTCGCGCAACAGTCGGGCCCGTGAGCCGGGCGGCGCAATCGAGGCCGATCAGTAGAGTTCGCACGTCGCAGTCGCTTCTGGCCCCATCAGCAAGCCCGGATCGAAAAACAAAAGGGGCCGACGGTTTCCCGCCGGGCCCCCTGAGTTGCGGCGAGCGATGTACGGCTCGCGCTAGACCGTCGGCTTGTGCAGCACCGGCTGCACGTCCTGCTTCTTCTTCGGACCACCGAGCCCCTGAATCTGCAGCGTCGGCTCTTCCTTGAGCACGTGCTGCCGGTACAGCTTGGCCATCTCGGCGTTGTGCGCGGCTTCCCGCGCCGCCTCTTCGGGCGACTTCTTGCGCGCCGCCAGCTTTTCATCGCGGGCGTTCTTGGCGATCCCGAGATCGTCGAGGTCGGTCTGCGCGCCGGCGCGGACGGCCGCTTCGTTCAGCTTCAGCCGGTGCTCGGTCGATGACAGCGGCACCGGCTTGCCGCCGGCGAAGATCTCGTGGCGGCCGTGCTCTTCGTACCATTTGGTGAGCGTCGCCGTCATGTGCATCTTCTCGATGATGTTCCGCCAGCCAATGCCGGTGTTGTAGGCGCAGAAGGAGATCTCCCCCTGCTGCGTGGCATACGGGATGATGCACATCTCGGTGCGGCGGAAATCGTAGTTGAACAGATCCTGGAACCACATGCCGGCGATGAACAGGAAGTTCCAGCGGTCGGCGCGGCGCTTGGCGATGTCGTCGATCGTGCGGTCGCCGGTGGTCTTTCCGTAGGCGCCGGTCTTCGCCTTCTTGGTGGCGCCGAACGTCTTGTCGAACTTCTTCAGGAGGTCGGACAGCTTGAAGTGGGTCGGGGCCTTGAACGGATCGTAGTTCCGCATCACCGCCAGCGTCATGCCCAGCACCGACAGGGCTTTGCCGCGTCCGGCGTCGTTCACCTGGGCGACGTCCCTGGCCAGCTGCTCGGCCTTGAGGAAGGCGGTGACCGGCACCGCCTCCTTCGTTTCCTTGTCGATCATCACCGCCATGCCGATGCCGCAGTTCGGATGGCAGCCGCAGGACAGCTGTCCCCACTGCTCGTCCGGGCCATGGACGACGTCCGCCCAGTCGGTGAAGGTGGACATGAACGAGATCGGGAACCAGTCGCGGATCGGCTCGCCGATGCCGGTCTGGTTCTTCACGTCGTGCGCCAGGTGCGACAGGGTGTAGCGCTGCGCCTCGCGGCGCTCGACCGTCACTTCTTCATCGCGGCCGGTGAAGGACACCGGCTGGAACGACAGGAAGTTGATCGTCTTCGGGTTGTCGAGCGCGAACTCGATGATCCGCCCGACCTGCTCGTTGTTCACGCCGTTGACGATCGTCACGACCGGCACGATATCGACGCCGGCCGAGTGCAGGTTCTCGATTGCGCGCAGCTTCACGTCGAACAGATTGCCGACGCGGCGATGCGAGTTTGCGGCGTTGCCGATGCCGTCGAACTGCAGATAGGCGTAGCGCAGACCCGCTTCGGCCGCCTGCCGGGCGAAGTCGGGGCTCTTGGCGAACTCGATGCCGTTGGTCGCCGCCTGCACGCTGTTGTAGCCGACCTTGCGGGCGTAGCGGACCGCGTCGAGGAACCAGGGCGAAATCGTCGGCTCGCCGCCAGAAAACTGCACCGACATCTGGCGCCGCGGCTTGATGGTGATCGCGTTGTCGAGCACCTGCTTGATGTCCTCCCACGACAGCTCGTGGACGAACCCGACCTGGTTCGCGTCCATGAAGCAGGGATCGCACATCATGTTGCAGCGGTTGGTGAGGTCGACGGTCAGCACCGAGCCGCGCCCGTGCTTCACCGTGCTCGAGCCGTGGTTGTGGAGCTTCTCGTCGTTGTGGGCGCGGATGTCGCGGCCGGGGAAGACCTCCTCCAGGTGCTTGAAAAATGCGGTGTCCATCGCCATGACGTCCTCGAAATGGCCGTGCAGCGGGCAGTCCTTCACCATCAGGATCTTGCCGTCGCGCTCGAGGATCGTCGCCTTGATCTCGCCGACCTTCTCGTTGAGGAGGACGCTGACGTCGCGCTTGCCGTCGAGGATTTCCTGTCGCGCCTCGCGCACGCACACCGGGCAGAGCGAATCGGTCACGCGCGGCCATCCAAGCGGCGGCCTGGTTTTCTGGTACGACTTGAGCAGCGGCTTGTCCGACCACTTCGGGATGAACGCCGGATTCTGGGCGATTTTGTTCAGCCCGTTGAATACCACCCAGGCGCCGTTGGCGGCGAGGGACAACCCCTTTTCGAAGTACTTGATGGGCGCGTGCATGCGTGTCGTCTCCTGTAAGGACACCGGGAGCACCTGTCTAAGACAGCAGCCGGAGCGAAGGCGCCGGTGTTTTCGCTAAATCATAGACCAATAACGGGTTGGCAGATTTCTTCACCAGCGAACGGGCGCTGGACGGGGGTGAGCGGGCAGTGTGTGCAGTAGACGGTCAGGGGTGGGCTCAGGGAATCTGGTCTATTTGGTCATTGGTCATTGGTCATTGGTCATTTGGTCATCTTGTGATCTGGTCATTTGTGATCTGGTCATTTGCGATCCGGTCATTTGCGATCCGGTGATCTGGTCCCCTAAAGTTATCTGGCCCTCTACGGATCTCGTCATCCAGTGATTCAGCGCCACCGGCGGTGATCGTTGTGACCTGCAAGATCGCCGGACGGCCAATGACCAACGAGCAACGGCCAACGACCAACGACCAATGACCAACGACCAATGACCGATGATTCAACGCCCAGATCACCAGATGACCAGTTCACCAGATGACCAGATTCAGATGACGGATCCTAGAATGAAGCATGTCGCTTCGTGACGTGATCATCGTCGGTGCGGGACCATCGGGCCTGTCGTCGGCCATCGCCGCCAAGAAGGTCGGTCTCGACTATCTGGTGCTCGAGCAGGGCACGCTGGTCAATTCCATCTATCGGTTTCCGCCCCAGATGGTCTTCTTCACGACCCCCGAGCTGCTCGAGATCGGCGGCCTGCCGTTTGTCTCGCCCTACGACAAGCCCACCCGCGCCGAGGCGCTCCGCTACTACCGCAAGGTGGTCGACACCTACGATCTGCAGATCGCCGGCGACGAGAAGGTGGTCTCGATTGCCCCGGTGCCAGACCAGGCGCAGCAGGAAGGGGAGACCACGCTGTTCGCCGTGGAAACGCACGCGGCGACCGGCGTACGGCGCGTGCGCACCGCGCGCAACGTCATCGTCGCGATCGGCTATTACGATCGGCCGGTGATGCTGAACGTTCCGGGCGAGGATCTGCCGCATGTCCATCACTTCTACGGCGAACCGCACCCCTACTACCGCAAGCGCGTGGTCGTGGTCGGCGGCGGCAATTCGGCGGCCGAATCAGCGCTCGAGATGTTCCGGGCCGGCGCCCACGTCACCATCGTCCACCGGTGGCCCGAGCTCAAATCGACGATCAAATACTGGGTGCGCCCCGACATCGAGAACCGCATCAGGGAAGGCTCGATCGCCGCACACTTCGGCGCCTGCCTGACCCGGATCCTCACCCATGCGGTGACGGTGCGCGGCCCGGACGGCCCGGTCGACATTCCGGCCGAAGCGGTGTTCCTGTTGACCGGCTATCGGGCCGACACCCAGCTGATGGTCGATGCCGGCGTGACGCTCACCGAACGCGAGGCGCCGGTCTACGACGTCGAGACGTTCGAAACGAATGTGCCGGGCTTGTTCGTGGCCGGCGGGGCGCTGGCCGGCGCCGACACCGGGACGGTGTTCATCGAGAACGGCCGTTTTCACGGCGAGACGATCGTCGGGGTGATCAATGCGCGACGTTAGACAGGCCGGGCGTGCGCGCCGCCATCATCTTCATCTCGAGCAGCTCGACCAGCGATTCCGCCCGACTCCGCAGGCAGTTGCGCTCGAGCAGCGCCTGCTTCTCGAGCGGCTCGAGATCCAGGTATTGAGCCAGGGCGTTCACCAAATCCTCGTCGGCCATCGCTGACGCCGTCTTCGGATCGGCGCCGGACCGTTCGACCGCCGGGGCGAGCAGCGCTTCGAGCTTGGCGCGCTGTGTCCGCAGCACGTCGCGATCGCCGCCCGCCAGCGGCCGCTCGCGGAACGGCTCGACGACACCGCGGCGGTAGGAGCGGTCGTGATCCTCCTCGAGGAGACGGAACCGATCGAGACCGCGCAGGATGATGTTGTAGCGCCCATCCGGCAGCTTCTCGAAATGGGTGATCACGCCGCTGCACCCGATCGGGTAGACCGCCGGCCGATCCTGGTAGGCATGCTCCCATCCCGGGCGCAGCAGCATCATGCCGATCATCCGGTCCTCGTTCAACGCGTCGGACACCATGTCCCGATACCGCGGCTCGAAGATATGGAGCGGCAGGAACACGTTCGGGAACAGCACGACGGTCGGCAGCGGGAAGAGCGGGAGGAGGTCTGACATGTTCGATCTACGATCTGGTGAGCGGCGATCAGTGAATCGTCTTCGTCTTCTTGTCCATGTAGTCCATCAGCACATACTGGCCGAGGGTGTACGGCGTCGTGAAATACGCCTTGCCCTTGCAGATGTCGGCGACGCGGCGCACGAAGCTCACCAGGTCGTAGTCCCGGGCCAGCATGAACGTGTTGATCATGATGCCGCTCTTCCGGCACGCGGCGACCTCGGCGCAGGTCTCCGCGACGATGAAGGGATCGAGGCCGAAGGCGTTCTTGTAGATGCGTCCATCGGGCTGGGTGAGCGCCGACGGCTTTCCGTCGGTGATCATGATGATCTGCCGCATGTCTTTCTGCTGCCGGTCCAGAATCCGGCGCGACAGCCGGAGACCTTCCCGCGTGTTCGTGTAGTACGGTCCGACGCGCACGCGCCCGAGCTCGGCCAGCGGGATCTCTTCGGCTGAATCGTGAAACAGCACCACTTTCAGGGCGTCGCCGGGGTACTGGGTCTTGATCAGCTGGGCCAGGGCGAGCGCGACCCGTTTGGCCGGTGTGAAGCGGTCCTCGCCGTAGAGGATCATGCTGTGGCTGCAATCGAGCATCAGCACGGTCGCACAGGAGCTCTGATACTCGCCTTGCACGACCATCAGATCCTCGTGCTTCACGCGAATCCGGCGCCGGCCGGCGAATGCCCCGCTGCGGTCGTCCGATCCTTCCCGCTTGCCGGATCGTGCCGCGGCCGTCGTGTCGGCGCCTGCAGGTTGGGCTGCTTCGGCGGCTGCCGTGGCCTCCGCCGCTTCCGTCGCTTCACGGCGCACGGCGTTCAACAGCGTGCTCGCCGGATCCAGGTTCAGCGTATCGCCGAACTCGTATGGCTTCGGCGCGCCGGTGGTTTCGACGCCTGTCGCCTGCTCGCGCGTGTCGTGGCGCCCATAGCTGCTCTTGCCGAGCGAGCCGAGCAGGTCGCGAAGCGCCCGGTAGCCAAGAAAGTCCAGCGTCTTGTCGGTGACCTCGAACGTCACCGGCTGCTCGCCGCCTTTGCCCGCGCCGCCGCCGCTGCTGCGCCGCTCGCGTTCCGCCTCGAGGTCCGGGGGCATCGAGATGTAACCCTCCTGGCCCATGCGCTCGATGATCTGCTGAATGAGCTCTTCGAGCTGCGAGCGCGCATCGCCCTGGTCGCCGTCGGCCGGGTCACCCAGCAGCCGCTCGATCGTTTCCTCCGGCAGCACGCCGCCATTGAAGAGCGCGTCGAGAATCGCGTCGTGGAGCGCCTGCAGCGTCCGCTCTCCCTCGTCGGCGCCGTAGGGGTTCCCAAACCCGCTCGAGAGCAGCAGATCGGACAGCTTCGAGACCAGATCCTCGAGATCCACCTCGTCCAGCAGATCGCCGGTGAACTTCGTATAGCGGTACTTCACGAAACCCCTGATTAATCCCTGTTCCCCAATCCCTGAGCCCCCAATCCCTAGTTGTAGTACTTCTTCTTCCCTCCCGGTATCCGGATCTCCTCTTCCATCGCCGGCTCCTCCCGGCGGACACGGCGCGGCGGCGGTTCGGCGCCCGCCGAGTACCCGTGCTCGTCGTTGCGGCTGATCTTCCGCTGCGCGCAGAGCCCTTCGAGCACGAAGTCGATCGCGGCGGCGACCGCCGGCGCGGCGGCGCCCGGCGCGAGCCCGGACTGCTCGGCGAGATCGCTGAGCCCCTGGACAGACCGCGTCTGCGCCACGACCTCCTGGGCGGAGGTGCCGTCGCTGAGCGGCAGCGATCCGCCCAGATCGAACCACTCGACCACCGTGCGGGTGTCCTGGCCGTCGAACATGCTGGTGAAGACGGACCCGACCGCGGACCGGATGAGATCGCGCGCAATCTGTTCCGCTCCGCGGAGCTCTCCCTCGTATTCGAGCTCGAACTTGCCCGTAATCGACGGCAGCGCGGCGTAGACGTCGGTGACGCGGGGCACGACGATCTTTTCGCCGTTGGCAAGCGCGCGGCGCTCGGCGTTCGAGACCACCAGCTCGAGCGTCGAAATCGGAAGCCGCTGGCTCACGCCCGAACGCTTGTCCACCTTCCGATCGGCGCGCGCCTGGAAGGCCACTTCTTCCACCACTTCGCGGACGAACTGCGGGATATCCACCTTCAAGCCCCCGGGGCGCGCCGTCCAGGCTTCCTGCTCCGTGATCGCCACCGCGTTCTGCCGCGAGACGGGATAGTGCGTGCGAATCTCGGAGCCGATGCGGTCTTTGAGCGGCGTGATGATCTTGCCGCGCGCCGTGTAGTCCTCGGGATTGGCGGTGAAGACGAGCAACACATCCAGCTTGAGGCGGATCGGATAGCCCTTAATCTGGACGTCGCCCTCCTGCAGGATGTTGAACAGTCCCACCTGAATCTTGCCCGCAAGGTCGGGGAGCTCGTTGATGGCGAAAATGCCGCGGTTGGCTCGGGGCAGCAGTCCGTAGTGCATGGTGAGCTCGTCGGCGAGGTTCAGACCGGCCTGCGCCGCCTTGATCGGATCGATGTCGCCGACCATGTCGGCGATGGTGACGTCGGGCGTCGCGAGCTTCTCGACGAACCGGGCGTCGCGCGCGAGCCAGCCGATCGGCATCCGGTCGCCTTTGGCCGCCACCTGCGCCCGGCACGCACCGCAAATCGGGGCGAGGGGATCGTCATGGATCTCGCAACCGGGCACCACCGGGATCTCTTCGTCGAGCAGATCGACCAGCGCGCGCAGGATCCTGCTCTTCGCCTGCCCGCGGAGACCGAGCAGGATGAAATTGTGCCTGGAGAGGATCGCATTGACGAGCTGAGGGATCACGGTCTCGTCGTACCCGATCACCCCGGGAAAGAGCTTTTCGCCCGACTGCAACTTCTTGACGAGGTTGTCACGAATTTCCTGCTTCACCGAGCGCGGCTGCATGCCGACGTTCTGCCGCAGGTCGCCGAGCGTCTGAATTGAGGGCGCCATGACTTCGATTGTACTGTAGCCGTTCGGCGATCGACCCACGGCGCACCCGAATATGCAAAAGATGCTGGCGCATCGATAGGTCCGCTGTGTGCGCTCGGTGAGCTCTGTGGCTGGCGACGCAGGCTGGGGGCATCGCGGGCCGCGTCAGGCTAGACTCCCGACCGTGCCCCATCCATTCTTTACGGCCGATCGCCCACTGGCCTTTGCGCACAGAGGCGGAGCGGCGCTCGCACCCGAGAACACGATGGCGGCGTTCGACAACGCGATTGCGCTCGGCGCCGACGGTCTCGAGCTCGACGTGCGGCTCACCCGTGACGGCGTAGTCGTGGTGCATCACGATCGGACGCTGGCGCGCACGACCGGACTGGATGGCGACCTGGCCGCGCGGACCTCCGGCGACGTGTCGCGCGCCGGGGTGCCGACGCTCGCGTCGGTGCTGCGCCGCCACCGCGACGTGCGCGTGATCGTGGAGATGAAGGTGAACACGCCAGATTTCGCGCGCGCCGTGGTCGAGGTGGTGCGCGGCGCCGGCGCGGCCGAACGTGTGTGTCTCGGCTCGTTCGGCCGGCGGGCCCTACGTACCGCGCGCCAGATGGAGCCCGCGATCGCCACCAGCGCCGCCCGGGAGGAGGTCCGGTGGGCGTTGTACAGGTCCTGGTGCCGGTGGCCGGTGACCTCTGTCGGCTACGCTGGCTACCAGGTCCCCGAAGTGACCGGCGCGACGCGCGTCGTGTCGCCGCAATTCATCCGGCACGCCCACGAGGCGGGGCTCGGC
>WHSN01000182.1 GCA_009380045.1 Luteitalea sp. | reverse complement strand
GGATTTTCGGTCCGCGGGACTCGCCCTCGACGACCGCGACGATCCGGGCGTTGGCGACGAACGGCGCTCCAGCGAGCACCTCGCCGCCGTCTTTTTCGACGAGCAGCACGTTGCCGAGCGTCAGTTCGTCGCCCGGCGCGCCGGCGGTGCCGTCGACCACCGCCACGATTCCGGGCGTCATCTTGACCTGGCGGCCGCTGGTTTGAACGATGGCGTACATTTTTCCTACCTGTGCAAAGGGGATAGTTTACACGGGAACTCGTTCACCCGCCAAGGATTGTGGAGACAAGACCCGGCGGCGGCACTCTGGCCTACTTCAGGGCCTACTTCAGCAGGACCCGGGTTCCCCGGATCTTCTGGCTGCTCAGCGCGGTGAGGAAGTTCGGCACCAGACGGTCCATCAGCTCGAAGTACGACGACAACGCCGGCGTGTTCTGCTGCGCGTTGTAGAGGACTTCTTCCCGATAGCTTTCCGAATGCATCGTCGCGCCCGTGCGGCCGTCGATGAAGATGAACTTCGGCCGCAGGATGAACCCTTTCCGTTCCATGTAGGTCCGCACCGGGACGACGCGGCGGCGTCCGAACGAGTCGTACTGCTCGACGTCGCGGGAGACGAAGCCGGAGCGCGAGTGGGGCATGAAGAGCACGGTGCCGGTGACGATCAGCGGATTCTGGAATTCCTCGCCGATGCGTTTCCAGTATGCGGTGTTCGCGAACAGGCGCTCGTACGGCTCGAGGTCTTTCTCGTCCCTGATGCGGTCGGGCAGCGGCAGCGGTTGGGCGCCGCGGTCGATGTTCGCGATCGGGGACGCGGTGGCTCCGCTCTCGCGATCGGCGGAAATGTCGGTGTCGTTGCCGGCTCGGCTCTGCTCCTGGGCGATCTCGACCAGCGGCATGACGTCGGCGTCGATCACGCGCAGCGTCGATTTCGAGCGCAACTGGCTGCGCAGCAACCGCACGGTCTCCTGATTCGCGTCGACGTCGTCGCTGCCGCCGGTGACGAAACCGGCGATGAGGACGCGCTGAAACGCGGAGACATCCAGCTTCGGCTGAATCGGTGTCTCGATCGGGATCTCGAAGTAGCTCGGTCCGCACGCCAGCGTCAAAGCCGCAGAACAGGCCGTTACGAACGCGAACAGGAGTTTACTTGTCCTTTGCGGCGCTCGTCCGGTCATTGATTTCCTTGAACAGCTCGTAGTTCTGTCGGATCTGCACATTCTCGGGGTCGATTTCGAGGGCCTTCTCGTAGGCCTGGCGGGCCTTGTCGAGCTGACCTTCGTGCTCGTACGCGACCGCCAGGTCGTTGTACGCCGCCGAGTACGTCGGGTCGATTTCGACCGCCCTTTCCCAGCGGTAGATCGCCTCGCGCCAGAGCCCGCGCTGCGCCACGTCGATGCCGAACTCGACCTGCGCCTTGGCATCGCTTCGGGCATCCGCGGCAAGCGACGCGACCGAAGCGACCGACAGGAACACGAGACTTGCGGCCAGACGATACGTCATGGGTGGTTGAAATCAACTATATCGACTCGGATCCGCCTGTGGCAAATACATTTAGGGCCACGGCAATCGCTGAATAGCAAGCCATGTGCCACGGATGGGGTGCTGATTTCGGGCTGTTTCGATCGCCTTCGATCGCGGCCTGCCGCAAAGCGTTTACGAACGCGGTCGACACCGTCCCACGCCGTCGTCCGGAGAGGACGCGCTATACTCCAGCAAGGTCGGGCCGCGCGCATGCGCGATGGCTGCGGCCTCTGTCGATCGGGGGCCAGCCACGCCGAAGGGTTGCCCCGATGTCTCTCGTCGATTTCGTCGCCCTGTCCCTGCTGCCCATCCGCCGTTGGCGCCCGGTCGCGGAGGAGATCCGGGCCGGCCGGTCGCCGCGCCAGATCCTCGACTTACAGCTTGCGACGCTCGCAGCGGACCCCGGCCCTCGACCGCGCCGAGGCAACGCCGCGTCGATGCGGCTGCAGGCGGCGGCGCGGATCGAGCGCGCGCAGGAGGCGGGCCTCGAGGCGATCACCTGCGCCGACGCGGCGTATCCTGCGGCGCTCGCGGCGATCATCGATCCCCCGCTGGTGCTCTGGGTCCGGGGAGCGCCGGCCGCGCTCGATGGTCCTGGCGTGGCAATTGTCGGCTCGCGTGCCGGCTCTCCCTACGTACTCGCGGTCGCCGATCGTCTGGCCGCCGACCTCGCGGCACGCGGCCTGACGATTGTCAGCGGTCTGGCTCGGGGCATCGACTCGGCGGCGCATCGCGGCGCGCTGTCGGCTGGCGGCGTGACGGTCGCGGTGCTCGGATGCGGCGCCGATGTCGTCTACCCGCCGGAGCACGGCCCGCTGGCTGGCCAGATCGCGGCGCGCGGCGCGGTGATCAGCGAGCTCGTGCCCGGCACGCCTCCACAATCGTGGTTCTTCCCGCTGCGCAACCGGATCATCAGCGGCCTGTGTCGCGCGACCGTCGTGATC
The DNA here is from genome assembly GCA_009380045.1 of Luteitalea sp. Classification (GTDB taxonomy): domain Bacteria; phylum Acidobacteriota; class Vicinamibacteria; order Vicinamibacterales; family CAVVIG01; genus WHSN01. Next base: position 5,950 of record WHSN01000182.1, on the reverse strand, counting down.
GAAGCGGGTGAGAAGAGCGGGTCGCTGATTACGGCGCGATGCGCGCTCGATCAGGGGCGCGATGTGCTCGCGGTGCCCGGCAACATCCTGAATGGGCGGAATCGGGGCGGGCACGCATTGTTACGCGACGGGGCGAAGATTGTCGAGACTGCCGACGACATCGTGGAGGAGCTGGGCCTGACCGACGCCGTGGTTGCGCGCCGCTCGAACAACGAGGCCGCCGCCCCCGGCGGCGACTCTCCAGCCCGCCTCCGGACCGACCCGGTACTGGGCGTCCTCGGCGCCGGAGAGAGCTGCAACCTGGACGAGATTTCGGTGCGCACCGGCCTCCCGGCCGCCCGTTTGCTCCCGCGCTTGTTCGAGCTCGAGCTGCGCGGGCTGGTCAAGCGGGTCGGCGGAGGCCAGTTCGTGCGATTTGACAGGTCGTGCTAGGTTCTACCTAGAAGGGAGTTGATGGCAAAGACACTGGTGATCGTCGAGTCTCCGGCGAAGGCGCGGACCATCGAGAGGATTCTGAAGAGCGCGTACGAGAGCTACGAAGTGCTCGCGAGCTATGGCCATGTCCGCGACCTGCCGGAATCGGCCGACGAGATCCCCGACGAAATCCGGAAACAGAAGTGGGGGCGCCTCGGGGTCGACACCGAAGGCGACTTCAAGCCGTACTACGTCGTGCCCAACGACAAGCGCAAATACGTGCAGGCGCTGAAGACGGCGCTGAAGGGCGCCTCGCAGGTGCTGCTCGCGACCGACCCGGATCGGGAAGGCGAGTCAATCAGCTGGCACCTCAAGGAGATCCTGAAGCCGAGGGTGCCGGTGAAACGGATCGTCTTCCACGAGATCACGGAGGAGGCGATCAACGCCGCCGTCGCGGACGCGCACGACGTCAACGAGAACCTCGTTCGGGCCCAGGAGAGCCGGCGGATCCTGGATCGGTTGTACGGCTACACATTGTCTCCGGTGCTGTGGAAGAAGGTGCAGACCGGGCTGAGCGCCGGCCGGGTGCAGAGTGTCGCCGTTCGCCTGATTGTCGAGCGCGAGGAGGAACGCCTCGCCTTCCGTGCCGCGACCTACTGGGACCTCGAGGCGCGGTTATCGGGTGAAGGCCGCCAGTTCCCCGCCACCCTGGCGCGCCTCGGAGACGTGCGCGTCGCCGCCGGGAAGGACTTCGACGACAACGGCCGGTTTACCGGCCGCAATGCGCGGGTGCTGACGGAAGCGGAAACGCACGCCCTCGTCGAAACGCTCGGGAAGAGCCTGCCGTGGACCGTCACCTCGGTCGACGAAAAGCCAGGCGTCGAACGTCCGGCGCCGCCGTTCACCACCTCGACGCTCACCCAGGAGGCGAGCCGCAAGCTGGGGTTCTCCACCGATCGCACGATGCAGGCGGCGCAGCGGCTGTTTCAGGACGGCCACATCTCGTATCACCGGACCGACTCGACCACGCTCAGCGAGAAGGCGCTGGGCGAGGCGTCGCACGCGATCCGCGAGATGTTCGGAGACGCGTATCACAACGCCCCCCGCCGCTACGCGACCAAGGTGAAGAACGCGCAGGAGGCGCACGAAGCGATCCGTCCGTCGAATTTCGGCCGCACCCCGGCGTCGATGGAGCGCACGCTCGATCGCGACGACCTGCGTCTGTACGAGTTGATCTGGAAGCGCACCATGGCATCGCAGATGGTGGACGCGCGAGTGCTGCGGACCGCCGTCGAGATCTCGGGTGCGGCGCCGAACGGCGAGACCGCGGTCTTCACCGCCTCGGGCAAGGTGATCGAGTTCCCCGGTTTCCGGCGCGCCTACGTCGAAGGCAGCGACGATCCGTCCGCCGAGCTGAGCGACCAGGAGACATCGTTGCCCAAGCTGACCGTGGGCGAACCGGTCGCGCGCGAGATCACGGCCAGACTGCACCTCGTCACCCTCGAGCCGAAGCGTCACGACACCACTCCGCCGCCGCGCTACACCGAAGCCTCGCTGATCAAGGAGCTCGAGGCGCGCGGCATCGGCCGGCCGTCGACCTACGCGGCCACGATCGGCACTATCGAGCGGCGCGGCTATGTGTTCCGTGCCGGCAAGGCGCTGGTGCCCAGCTTCACGGCGTTTGCGGTGACGCGGCTGCTGCGGATGCACTTCGGCGATCTGGTCGATGTCGCGTTCACGGCGGAGATGGAAGAGGATCTCGACCAGATCTCCCGCGGCGAGCGCGAGTGGCTCGACTTCATCCGGCAGTTCTATCGCGGCGATGCCAATCACCGGGGGCTCGAGGACGCGGTGAAAGAGGCCGAGGAGAAGGCCGACTATCCGTTGATCGAGGTCGGCACCGATCCCGAGTCGGGCCAGAAGATCAACGTCCGGGTCGGCCGGTTCGGCCCGTTCCTTCAGCTCGGGTCGGGCGGTCCGGGCAACACCGCGTCGCTCCCGACGACGCTGCCGCCGGCGGATCTCACGGCCGAAAAGGCCATGGTCATTCTTCGCGCCAAGGCCGAGGGACCGAAGTCGCTCGGTGTCGATCCGTCCACCGGCCAGAAGGTGTACGTCATCCACGGCCGGTTCGGCGCTTACGTGCAGCTGGGTGAATCGCCGGAGCGGGGCAGCAAGGAGAAGCCCAAACGGTCGTCCCTGCTCGAGACGATGTCCGAGTCCACGGTGACCCTGGAGGAGGCGCTCGGCCTCCTGCAGTTGCCGCGAGCGCTCGGGACGCACCCGGCATCGGCGGACCCGGTCGTCGCGGGGCTTGGCCGCTTCGGCCCCTACGTCAAGCACGGCGACGACTACCGATCGCTCGAACCGGGCGACGATCTGTTCGCCATCGATCTGGCGCGCGCCTTGGAGCTGTTCGCCGCGCCGAAGCGCTCGGGACGTCGTCAGGGAGCGGCCAAGCGAGTACTGGCGAGCATCGAAGCCACCGATGGCGGTGCGGCGCTCCAGGTGCTCGAGGGTCGGTACGGCCCGTACGTCACCGACGGGGAGATCAACGCCTCGATTCCGCAGGGGATCGATCCCGCCACCTTGTCGCTGGACGACGCGCGGGCGCTGATTGAAGCGCGCCGCGGCGCCGTTCCCCGGCCCCGCCGGGGCCGTGCCGCGGCGTCCGCCCGAGGCCGGCGCCGCGCTCCCGCTGCCAAGAGCGGCCCGTCCGGCGACGCCGTGGCAGTCGCCGAGCCGCCCCGCAAGGCAAAGGCCAAGACGAAGACGAAGACGAAGAAGACGGCGGCGCGCAAGCGCTCCCAGCCGTCATGATCCGGATCATCGGCGGCGGCCTCGCCGGGTGCGAAGCCGCCTGGCAAGCCGCGTCACGTGGCGTGCGCGTGACGCTGTACGAAATGCGGCCGGTTCGTTCGACGGCGGTGCACAAGACCGATCGTCTCGCCGAACTGGTCTGCAGCAATTCCTTCCGCGGCGACAAGCTTGACAACGCGGTCGGCCTGCTCAAAGAAGAGATGCGTCGCCTCGGCTCGCTCGTCATGCGAGCGGCGGAAGAGAGCCGGGTGCCGGCCGGCGCCGCGCTCGCCGTGGACCGCGACCGCTTTGCCGGCTCCGTCACCCGCACGATTGCCGAGCATCCGCTGATCACCGTCGCTCGTGAGGAAGTCACGGCGATTCCCGATTCGAGCGCGCGCCAGCCGGTGATTGTCGCGACCGGTCCGCTCACATCTGCCGCGTTGTCCGCGGATATCGCGCGAATCGTCGGCAGCGATCATCTGTACTTCTACGACGCCATCAGCCCGATCGTGCTCGCTGAAACGATCGATCGGGCTCGGGTGTTCCGGCAATCGAGGTGGAACCGGGACGTGCGGGGCGCGGGGTGCGCGGTGCGAGGTTCGGCCGACAGCCCCGCCCCGCCGTCGTGCGGTGGGGACGATGGGCAGGGAGACTACCTGAACTGCCCGATGACCCTCGACGAGTACCAGCGGTTCTACGACGCGCTGGTGCACGCCGAGTCGGCCACGGTCCACGACTTCGACAAGGAGAAGTTCTTCGAAGGCTGCCTTCCGATAGAAGTCATGGCGCACCGCGGCGTGGACACGCTGCGCTTCGGGCCGATGAAGCCGGTCGGGTTGACCGACCCGCGCACCGGCCGCCAGCCATATGCAGCGGTGCAGCTCCGCCAGGACAACCTCGCCGCCGATCACTTCAGCCTGGTAGGCTTCCAGACCCAGCTCAAATGGGCCGAGCAGGCGCGCGTGCTGCGGATGATTCCCGGGCTGGAGCAGGCGGAGTTCGTCCGCTACGGCATGGTGCATCGCAACACCTACGTGAACGGCCCGATGGTTCTCGCCGAGACCTGGCAGGTGCGCAGCCGGCCGTCGCTCCTGTTTGCCGGGCAGATGTCGGGGGTCGAGGGCTACGTCGAGTCCGCCGCGTCGGGTCTGCTGGCCGGTCTGAATGCAGCGGCGCTCGCAACCGGACGGCCGGTATCAGCTCCGCCTCGCGCCACCGCCATCGGCGCGCTGGCGTATTACGCCTCGCACGCCGACCCGGCGCACTACGACCCGTCGAACATCACGTTCGGGATCATGGAGCCGTTGTTGCGGCCGCCGCGCGGCAAGTTGGACCGCAAGGTCGCGATGGCGAACCGGGCGCTCGATGCGCTTGGTGACTGGATGCAGGCGCACGCGGAGAGCGCGGTGTGATCGATCACCTCCAGGCGTTCCTGAAATATCTCGCGCTGAACCGCAACGTCTCGCCGCACACCGTGCGCGCCTACGCCAGCGATCTGTCGCAGTTCCTTGCGCACGTCTCGGGCGAGCGCGGATTGGCGACCAGGGACCTGGCGCCGCCGTCGCTCGATCGTGCCGCGATTCACGGGTTTCTGTCCGGCATCCACGCCGGTGGTCAGTCTCGTGCGACCGCCGCGCGAAAGCTGGCCGCCGTGCGCACCTTCCTCCGCTACCTGCATCGCGAGGAGCTGATCGACAGCGATCCCGGTGCGCTGGTCGGCACGCCGAAACGAGAAGTGCGCATGCCGGCGCACCTGTCGGAAGAGGAGATGGCCGGGCTGCTCGACGCGCCGGACGTGAGCGGGCCGCTCGGGCGCCGCGACCACGCCGTGCTGGAGCTGTTTTATGCGTCGGGACTGCGCCTCAGTGAGCTCGCCGGTCTCGATCTGGACGACGTCAACATGAGCGCGAGGATGGTGCGGGTGCTCGGAAAGGGCGGGAAAGAACGGCTGGTGCCGTTCAACAAGACGGCAGCGTCCGCCATCCGGACCTACTTGAAGGATCGGGAGCAGCTCGCAGGTCAGGACGGGGATCGCAGCGCGGCCAGTCGCACGAGGCACCGCCCCGGCACCCGGCGGCGCGATCCGCTGTTTGTGAACTACCGGGGTGGGCGGCTCACCGTCAGGAGCATCGACCGCCTGGTACGCCGCTACGTGACGGTGTCCAGTTCGAGGATCGGCATCAGCCCGCATGCCCTCCGGCACTCGTTCGCCACCCACCTGCTGCAGCGCGGCGCCGACCTTCGGGCGATCCAGGAGCTGCTCGGCCACGCCCGGTTGAGCACGACCCAGCGGTATACCCACGTGAACGCCGCGCAGCTCCTCGAGGTCTATCGTCGCGCGCATCCGCGCGCGAAAAGCTAGGGACGCGAGACGGCGCCAGAGGCGAAATGCGGCTACCGCAGCCGCATCGACCGGGCATCAGCTGTGTGCTGAAAACGGTGAGTCGCCGGCAGGAAGCGGCGCGGCGCGGCGGCCCCTCGGAAACTCGATGCCCAAGGTCTTGATCTTGTAGTTCATGACCCGCGGGCTGATCGACAGCAGCTCCGCGGCGTCCTTCTGCACCCAGTTCGACATCTTCAACGCCTCGGTCAGGGCGTGCCGCTCGACGTCCTCGAGCGGGATGCCGTTGGGCGGGATCTTCACGACCGACGCCTGATCGCGGCCCAGGCCTGGCGGGACCGCATCGCCCAGGCGCAGATCCTCGGTCGCGATCGCGCGGCCTTCGGCGAGCAG
>WHSN01000179.1 GCA_009380045.1 Luteitalea sp. | reverse complement strand
TTGCCCTCGACGCCGGCGGTCACCGCCGCGGTCACCGTCAGCTCCTCGTCCACCTCCTTGGCCACCGCGACGTAGTTCATGCTCGCCGCGGTGCCCATGACCGCTGTCCGCCCGGGTGGCAACGCCACCTCCGCGCACACCCGATCGTGGTAGACGTCGAGACCGGCCTCGGTCATCGCCCGATGCCGGTCGTGATGTGCGGCGCCTTCGCAGCTCTGGTGATTCAGCAGGTGGCGCACGTATTCGACCTGCCCGCCGTGCCGCACGGAGGTGCTCAAGATCTGATGGGGCTGCTTGAGGTCGGCGACCAGAAAGCGGCCGGATCTTCGAAGCTCGAACGACGGCTGCTGCAGGAGCAATTCCCAGTGCATTGTCTCTTCCAGGGTGTGGTGGATCAGTCGAGGCCGAGTTGGCCCAGGTTGCGGCCGTGCTCCTCGAACCACGAGGCCAGCCGATGATACTGGCCCGCCTTCGAATCCGGCGAGGGCAGGTCGATACCGAATATCTCAGCGCAGACATCAGCGTGCTCGAACGCGCCGTGCAGATACGTTCCGACGACTCGCGGGGCTCGGACGCCGTCGGCGATGCCGCCATCACCACCCTCCCCGCGGCTCACGAGGCGTGCGAACGGCACGACCCGCTCACGCCGATCGAGTGTCGTGACACCGAGATGGATCTGGTAGCCGCCGAACCGGATGCCGCCCGGGGTCATGGCCGAGACCACCTCGGTCCGCTTGTCGCGAGCGAGCACGGTGACGGCTTCGACCAGGCCGAGCCCCTTGGCTTCGGCGATCGCCGACTCCATCCGGCCGGGATCGTGAATGGTCCGTCCCAGCATCTGGTAACCACCGCAGATCCCCACCACCGTCGCGCCGCCGCGATATTGCTCCACGATCCAGTCGGCCAGGCCGACCCCACGAAGCCACGCGAGATCGGCGATGGTGCTCTTGGTTCCGGGCAGGATGATGAAATCGTACCGGCCGTCGGGAGGTGACGTAATCCAGTCGGCCCAGGTCAGGAGACGGAAATCGGTGGCATTCGACAGGTGCGGGAAGTGGGCGATGGCGAGGCGCGCGCCCGGCGGCGCTGGTGTCGTCGGGCGCGTCTTCAAGGCCAGGCTGTCCTCCGCATCCAGAACGATGTCGTCGGCATACGGGAACACGCCGAAGCAGCGTGAGGCGGTTCGCTCCTCGAGGATCCGCACTCCGTCGTCGAAGAGCGACACGTCGCCGCGGAACTTGTTGATCGCGAATCCTTGAAACAGCGCCCGCTCATCGGGGCTCAAGAGGTGGGTCGTGCCAATCACCGATCCGAACACGCCGCCTCGCTCGATGTCGGCCACGAGCAGCCACGGCGCGCGAATCCTGGTGACGAGGCCCAGATTGACCAAATCGTGGTGGCGCAAATTGAGCTCGGTGACGCTGCCGGCGCCCTCGATGACGATCGCGTCGAAGCGGCGCGACAGATTGGCATACGCTTCGAGCACCGTTTCACGCAGCTGGTCGGCGTGCGCGTAGTAGTCGCGCGCCGACAACGTCTTCCAGACGCGCCCATTCACGACGACCTGGCTGGTGCCGGCGCCACTCGGCTTCAGCAGGATGGGGTTCATCGCGGGCTCCGGTTCGAGCCCGCACGCCTCGGCCTGCGCCACCTGGGCGCGGCCAATCTCGCCGCCCGCCTGGCACGGATACGAGTTGTTCGACATGTTCTGCGCCTTGAACGGCGCCACCGACACGCCTTTGCGCCGGAGCCACGCGCAGATCGCGGTGGCCATCCAGCTCTTGCCGGCGTTGGACGAGGTGCCGCCGATGAACAGTGTCCGTGCGGTCACGTCCGACCCATGGCGTTTTTTCGATTCACCGAAGCAGCTTTCATCACGAGGGCACGATGGAACACGAAGTTTCTTCCTTGTGTCCAGCCGCCGCGGCGCACCGCCGTTGTCGGTGAATCGTGGTCATCGTCTCGCACCGTCTCTCACGCGGCCGACCGTTGGCGCAGCACCCAGATCAGATACGGGCCGCCGAGAATGGCCATCACCGCGCCGGCCGGAATCTCTGACGGCGCGATGAGGATCCGGCCGACCGCGTCGCAACCGGCGAGCAGGACGCCGCCGCCCAGGAAGGCGCACGGCATCAGCACGCGGTGATCGGCGCCAATCCGCGTGCGAATCAGATGTGGCACGACCAGGCCGACGAATCCAATCGGACCGGTCAACGCGACGGTGGCGGCGGTCAGGAGCGACCCGGCCCCATAGCCGCTCATGGTGAGCCGCGTCACGCTGGCGCCGCGCGTCGCCGCCCACGACGGGTCCACAGCCATCAGGTTCCACGCCTTGGCCTGACGCATCACGATCGCCGCCGCGAGCGCCACGACCGCGACGAAGCTGCCGAGCGCCGCGTAGTCCACCGAGTCCACGCTGCCGATCAGCCACCGTGAGATCGAGAACGACTGGGTGGTGCTGACCAGGCCGAAGACGACGATGATCGAAGCAGAACAGACGCTGTTGGCGGCGAGCCCGGAGAGCAGGAGGCTGAACGACGACACGCGACGCTGCTGAACAGCGGCGCCGACGACCAGCGCCAGCACGATTCCCGCTCCGGCCAGCGCCGCGAGCCAGATGGCGGGGACGCCCGCGAACTGCTGCCACCCGAGCCAGATCGCGACGACGGCGCCCAGCGACGCGCCGGCGGAGATCCCGAGCGTATACGGAGTGGCCAGCGCGTCTCGCAGTATCGCCTGGAAGAGCGTGCCGGCGAGCGCCAGCGCGCCGCCGGCAAACAGACCCAGCAGCGTTCGGGTCACGCGCAGGTGCACGAGAATCGACCAGTCGGGCTCTTGACGGGCCCGAACACGGTCGAGGCTGAGCCCGAACGGGCCGACGAATGGCAACAACAGCGCGGCGATGCAGAAGGCCGCCGCGAAGATCGCCACCCATCGTCCCGCGTGGCGCTGTACGCCGATCATGAGTACGACACCCAGGGCCGGCCGGACGGGGTCGTTGACAAGGTGAGGCGCGGTGAGAAGTGCGCCAGCCAGTCCGGCCGGTGTGCCGCCGCCTCGGCCGGCAGATCAACCGCCACCCGTCCCTCCGCCAGGACGATGAGGCGCGTGCCGTAGGTCAGCGCCAGATTCAGATCGTGCGTGACGACGAGGCAGGCGGCGCCTCGGTCGCATTCCTCCCGCAGGAGCGAGAAGCAGTGCAGCTGCTGATCGATGTCGAGGTGCGTCGACGGCTCGTCGAAAAGCAGCAGCTTGGGCGCCTGGGCCAGGCAGGCGGCCAGGAGCACGCGCTGCCGCTCACCGCCGCTCAACGTCTGCACCAGCCGGTCACGAAAGTCCCAGCACCCGGTCCGTCTCATTGCCCGTTCGACAGCGTTGCGATCCTGTTGAGACTCGAACCACCGATCCGTGTGTGGATAACGTCCCATCAGCACGAGCTCACCGGCGATGAACGGCAGGTCCGGTCGAACGGCCTGCGGCAGGTGGGCGACGAGTCGGGCGCGCGCCCGGGGATCCGACGTGGCGATCGACCGTTCGTCGAGCCGCACGTCGCCGCCCGCCGGCTGTCGGAGGCCGGCGACGATGTCGAGCAGTGTGCTCTTGCCGGCGCCGTTCAGTCCCATCAGGACCGCGATCTCACCTTCGCGCACCTCGAACGAGATCCCGGCCAGCACCATCCGGCCGCCGACCTGCCACGTGACGTCCTCGATCTGCAGCCGCACACTCACCGGTCTCGTCGCTGACGCAGAAGCCCGGCCACCCACTCGGCGGCCTCGACGACGCGCGGGCCTGGCACGACAAGGGCGTCAGTGGTCGCCGCGTGGAGCCGTCCCGTCTTGACCGCGGTGAGCGTCCGGTAGCCGTCCCACAGGCGCGCGTTGATCGGCTGGCGTTGACGTCGCTCGGCTTCGGTCTCGCCCATGTCCACGGTATCCACGATCACGTCGGGATTGAGCCGCAAAACCGTTTCCATCGAGATCCTCGGATACTCGGGCTGGCCCTCGATCGCGAGCACGTTCGTCCCGCCCGCGATCTCGATCAGCTCGTTCAAATAGGAGCCAGGTCCGACACCAACGAGGTCCGCGAGCATGCCGGGACGGCGGCCGATGATGAACAGCACACGGGGGTGAGGCGCAGCGGCGCCGGCGCGTCGAGTCGCGTTCAAGCGCCGCTCGATGTCGTCGATGAGCCAATCAGCACGGGCGGGAACGCCGGCCGCGGCCGCGATCTGTCGGATCGCCGAGAACACGCTGCCGAGCGTGCCATGGTCTACGGTCACGAACGGGATTTCGAGCGAGGCGAGCTTGCGGTCGATCCCGGTGGACAGGTCGTGAACCACGACCAGATCGGGCCGGAGCCCGGCGATGGCCTCGGCATCCGGCCTGAGAAACGTCCCGACTTTCGGAAGCGTCGCTGCCTCGGGAGGGAACCGGCAGTAGGTCGAGACGCCGACGACACGATCGCCAAGGCCAAGCGCGAACAGCGTCTCGGTGATGCTCGGAGAGGTGGAGACGACACGCGCCGGGATCGCCGCCCCGAGAGGGGCGATCTCGATCGCCGCGCAACCGATCGCGAGCCACAGCGCCGCGCGACGAATCGCTCTGCCCATTGGCGCCTCGTTACCAGGCACGCGAGAATCGATTGCCGGTCTTGCCGGTCACCTCACGCAGGGAGCCGCTGACGCCCGCGTCGTGTTCGAGCTTGCGGCCGAACAGCCACAACAGATCCGACAGTCGATTCACGTACGCGAGCATCGCCGGCTGGATCACGGCGCCCGCTTCCTGCAGCCGCACCAGCGCCCGCTCGGCCCGGCGGCAGATCGTCCGCGCGACGTCGAAGCCGGCGGCGGCCCGATGCTCGCCGGGAATCGACCAGTCGGCCAGCATCCCGTCGATCGCCTCGATCCGATGGACCTCTTCGGTGAGCCTGTCGACCAGCACCGGATCAATCACGATCTGCGGCTTCGGGCTCTCGGCCGGCGTCGCCAGCGAAGAACCGATCGCGAAGAGGTCCTGCTGGACGCGCTTGGTGAATGCCGCAACCTCGGCATCGTCGCAGATCGATCGCGCGAATCCGAGGGTCGAATTCAGCTCGTCGATCGTTCCGTACGCCTCGACGCGCGCCGACGCTTTCGATACGCGCACGCCGCCCGCAAGGCTGGTTTCCCCGCCGTCCCCTCGCATCGTGCTGATACTCGTCATCGCTAGAACCCCAGCCGGTAAGAGACTTTGACCGACACGCCTTGCAGCGGAAAGCCGATCTTCTCGTAGTAGAACGTGTCGAACAGGTTGTTGATCCCGACGACGACCGAGTGCTGTCGCCGGAGACGGTAGGTCACGTTCGCGTCGACAACCGTGAAATCGTCGTAGTCGACGATCGGGAAGCCCGGGGCGTTGAAGTCGTTGTCCTTGCGTCCCTGGACGTAGCGTCCGGACACGCGGGCGCCGAGCCGTCCGAGATCGACGTCCACCCCGGCGCGCACGGTGTTCCGCGCGACGTTGAGAATGTCCTGCTCCGCGCCGGTCTCAAGCCGCTCCTTCCGGTTGAAGTAATGCGTCGCGTTGCCGAACAGACCGATCCGGCCGCCGACTCGTTGCTCAACTTCCAGCTCCAGGCCGCTGATGTGCGCGTCCAGTCCGTTGGCCACCGAGACGACGATCGGCGCCGGCGCCGGCGGATTGTCGATGACGACGTTGGAGATGAAACGGTCTTCGACCACCGTGCGGAACACCGTCGCATCGAAGCGGGTGGTGGCCGACATCCATTCGGCGCCGAGGTCGAACGATGTGCTGCGCTCCGGCCTGAGGTCCGGGTTCCCCTGGTTGATCTGCGTGCGGCCGCTGATGATCGTGGTCGTGAAGCCGGTCAGCATCAACGCCTCGGCCGGAATGAACGCGCGCCCGATGGTGAAGTGGCCGCGCAGGCCCTCGACGAGCTCGTGCTTGATCCCGAAGCTGGGATTGAAGGCGGTGAACGTGCTCGCCGATGGCGTGAAGTTGCTCTTGAGCGGAGTGGCCACCGTCTCGCTTGTGATCCGGTCGAGCCGCGCGCCGACCGCGACCACCGTACGGCCGCTCCCGAGCTTCAGCGCGTTCTCGGCGTAGACCCCGGCGGTGCGCCTGTTGCTGTCCGCCGAGAACGGCGCCGACCGGTCGCCGGCGCGCGTGTAGGAGCGGCTGACGCTCGTGACTCTCTCGTAGTCGACGCCGAAGACGAGGCTGTTCGGTCTCGACCAGTTCCACGAATCCTTGGCCTGCACACCGGCCCACGCCAGCTCGCTCTCGAACGACAGGTAGGGCAGATACGGTTGATCGAGCGGGTTGGCGCTGGTGACGTTGGACGTGTGGCTGGCATCCCTTGAGCCATACCCGATCAAGGAGAAGTCGTGGCCACCCGAACGTCCGGTCAGGCGCGCCTCCCCGGTCGACCGCTCGAGATCCTTGCGGCCCTGGGAGTTGATGCCGGTGGCGAGCTCACCCGGCGTCATAACATCGCGCCCGCGGTAACGGTTTGCCCGGCCGTCGACGCGCCAGCCGTCCGCGATCTCGACGCCGACCCGTACCGAGCCGTCGTAGATCCCGTAGCTGGTCGCCGGGCGGGTCTCACCATTGCCCATCCGATAGTCGTCACGCTGATCGAAGACATTGCCGGTGACGTCGACGTCGACGCGCGAGGTCAGGCTTCCGCCGACCCGGCCGGCAATCTCGGATACGCCGAAGCTGCCGACGCCGATCCGCGCGTTGCCGGCGATCCGGCCGTGCGACTGCCGGGTGATCACGTTGACGACACCGCCCATCGCCGACGATCCATACACCGCCGACGCCGCGCCCTTGAGCACCTCGATGCGCTCGACGTTGTCCAGCAGGAGCGTCGCCAGATTGGTGACGCCGGAGGGCCGGCCGTCGACGAGGAGCAGCGAGCGCTTGTTGATGCCGGAGAACTGCGGACGAAACCCGCGGATGCCGATGCCGGAGAGCGCGCCGCTGTACTGGATCACGTCGACGCCGGAGTTCTTCTTCAGCACGTCGGTCAGATCCGACGCCACCGATCGTTCGAGGTCAACCGCGTCGATCACTTCGATTTTCTGCGGGGTCTCGGCCAGGCGTGTTTCGACGCGCCGGGCGGTGACGACAACGCTCTCGGCAAAACCGCCGGCCTCGAGCACGACGCGAATCGGGTCGACCGCACCGGACCGGGACACCGCCACGCTCCGGGTGACGGCGGCAAACAGGTTCATCTCGACCAGCACCGAATAGGCGCCCGGAGCAAGGCCTGGCAGCACGAACGCGCCGGCGGCATCGGACGTCGTCGACTGAACAGCGGCGCCGCTCTCGTCGCGCACCGTCACGCGGGCGCCGGGAACCGCAGCGCCGCCTTCATCGACAACCACGCCCGAAAGCGAGCGGGTGTCCTGGGCGCGAGCAGCGGCCGCAGGCGCGAGCAGCGAGGCGAGAACAAGGGAGAGGGCTGGAACCCTCAGAAGACACCAGCGACCGACGGCGAGACGAGCCATGAACGTTGCCTCCGCGAGCGAGGCGGTGGACCGACGTCGACGACAGGTTGCGCGTGGAAAAGCGGCGTGAGCCGGAGGTTCCAGTGCACACTCTCTGTCGTCGCAGAAAGTCGACCGCAGAACCCCTGGGTAGGTCTCCTGGCTCGGAAGGAGCGAATCGCGTGCGCGCCGATTCGCTGGCCGCTTCACCTTCCCCGGTCGGTGGACCGAGTGGCTGTTCGAAGCGGCGGGCCTTCACTCACAGTGGCGGGACCGCGCCGGATTTGCACCGGACTTCCCCGTTATGCCCCTCGTGGGCACCCAAGGCAGGCGGGAATCCTAACACAAGATGATGACTTCAGGTGTGCCGGGGTGCTGACCCCGGTTCCCCCTCGTCGCGTTTGCGCTGGTCTGGCGCCTCGCCAGATGATTGGCTGCTCGAATCAACCGGCTGTTCCGTTCGGCGCGCCGCGCGCCAGGAGCACGCGATCGATCGTCGCGAACAGCTGGTCAACCTGAAACGGCTTCGACACGTAACCCTCCATTCCCGCCGCCAGGCAGCGTTCCTCGTCGCCTTTCATGGTGTGCGCGGTGATGGCGACGATCGGCAGATGAGCGCCGGACAGCGCCTCTCTGGCGCGGATGATCGCGGTGGTCTCGAAACCGTCCAGCTCGGGCATCTGCACATCCATCAGGATCAGGTCGAATACGCCGGACCCCGGGTCGTCCAGTGCTGCCAGGGCGTCTTTCCCGTTGGCGGCCACGACCACGGTATGGCCACGCTTTTCGAGCAGGCGCGAGGCGATCATCTGGTTGACGGCGTTGTCTTCTGCCAGGAGGATGCGCAGCTTCCGCCGGCTTTCGCGCAATGAGTGGCGGGTCACCACCTGGAGTCCATCCGGACCCTTGGACGGCATGCTGAGGACGGCGAGGACCGCTTCGAGGAGCTCGGCCTGATTGATCGGCTTCATCAGATAGGCGGAAATTCCCAGCGCCTTGCAGCGAGCCGCGTCTCCCGGCTGTCCGGAGGAGGTCAGCATCAAGATGGAGGCGCCAGCCAGCGCCGGATCCCTTCGGAGCTCTTCCGCAACCGAGAATCCGTCCATGTCCGGCATCTGGGCGTCGAGCAGGACCAGCGGAAACGGCATGCCGGCGAGCTTGCGTTCCTGCATGGCGGCCACGCCTGCCCGTCCACTCTCGGCCAGCACCGGTTTCATGAGCCACCGGCCGAGCCTCGCCTCGAGAATCCGCCGGTTGACGGCGTTGTCGTCCACCACCAGCACCG
>WHSN01000183.1 GCA_009380045.1 Luteitalea sp. | reverse complement strand
GGGTGCCGCCGCCCCACTCGTCGGTGAAGATAACCTTGGTCCCGGTGTTGTTGAACGTCGCCGAGTGCCAGTACGCGAAGTTCTCGTCCGCGACGGCGTCGAGACGCACCGGATGGACCGGATCGGAGATGTCGAGCAGGATGCCGTTGCCCGAGCAGGCGCCGGCCGCCAGGCCGACTTGCGGAAACACGGTGATGTCGTGGCAATGATTGGTCGCGGACGTCTTCTGCGTGCCCGGGCCATGATCGCCGCCAGGCCAGAGGCCCGAAATCGCCGCCGTCGATTCATCCACGAAGATGCGCGGCTGGTTGACGACGTGTGCCTTCTCCGGTCGGTCGAGCGGCACCTGGATGACGTCGATGCTGAAGAGCGAGGTGTCGGGATCGTCCTTGGGTGCAAGATTCGAGCACCCGGCGAGCTCTGCGCCGGCGCGAACCGGGCCCGAGCCCGACCCATACAGGTAGACGTTCGCCCTGTCCGTGGGGTTGGTGACCAGCGTGTGCGTGTGCGACCCCCGGCAGGTCTGCACCGCCGCAATCTGCTTCGGTTTGGTGATGTCGCGAATGTCGAAAATGCGGATGCCGCGGAAACGCTCGGCACTCACTTTTTCAGGCACGCCCTCGGCGCCGCAGTCGAGCCTGCCACGTGTCTGCTCAACCGACACGAACAGCAGGTGGCCGTAAATCGACACATCCCCCTGGCCGCCAGGGCAGACCACCGATGCCGCCAGACGGGGCCTCCCCGGATTCTCGATGTCGTAGGTGTTGAACCCGTGGAAGCTGCCGATCACGGCATGGTTCGCCGTGAATGCGAAATCGGAATTGGCGAAGTTCATGTGGGTGGATGGTGGCGCGGCCGGCGCCGGCGCTTCGCCAGTCGGATCGGCCGCTGAATCAGGAGTCGGCGGCGCGTTCGGATCGGGCTCCGGAGGCGGCGGCGTTCCACCGGGCGCCTTGGGGTCGAAGAATCCTGGCGGCTTCGGCAGGCTCGTCACCAGCCGCATGTTCCGCGCGGCGGTGCCTGCGTCGCGGAGGCCGGGCTTGAGGCCGACGCGCGGATCCACGGTCGCCCGCCGCTGCTGTGCGGCGCCCCCGACGGCCGCAGCCGCCAGCGCGCCGATCAGACAGACCGATCGAGTCGCGGCAGACCTCATGGCAGCTCCTTCAGCATCGCGCCCATCCGGGCGATTTCCATCCGTTGATCGCCGTTCACGTCGGACGCGAACGCGAAGATTTCCGAATCCTGGGCGGCGCCTGGCTGCGAGAACAGCTCGTCGACCATCGCCAGCGCACCGCCGTGGTGCTCGATCATCCCTTCCAGGAACAGCCGGTCGAACGCCGGGCCGTGGGCGGCGGCGAGACGCTCCATCTGCTCGGGCGTGAGCATGCCGGGCATCAGGATGCCGTGCCGGTGATCCGTGTGCTCTCCCGACACCTCCTGGCCACGCACCTCGAGCCAGCGCTTCATCATCGAGATCTCGTCCGCCTGCGACAACGCGATGCGCAGTCCCAGCTTCCGCAGGTCTCCGCTCGCCGTGCGGCTCGCAATCAAGTCCGTCATCTGGATCGCCTGGCCGTGGTGGCGGATCATGCCCCGCATGAACTCGACGTCAGCGGGCGTGAACGACACGCGGCTGAGATCGGATGCCTGATCGGACGTGACGGTGCGCCCCGGCTCACCGGGGGCGCCAGGCTGCACGATCGACACGGCTCCGGCGCCGCGCCGGGCGACGCCGGGCTCCCCCATCGTCCTGCACGAAGCCGACCCGGCAACGGCGAGGACGAAGGCAGCGGACATGATCCGGGAACGGTGGTTGGACACAGGTGGGACAGCGGCCCCTCTTGAAGATTGCCGCCATCGGGGCTTCGGACGCAAGTCGCCCTCACGACCGGGCGCGCATGGCCGATGGCGCCGTACCAGCTAGCGGGGTGCGGTTTCGTTCGGCGCTCCCGCGACCTCTCCTCGGAGCGTGACCATGTTCGCCTCGCGCAACGCGTCGCGCAGTTGTGCATCGGATCGAAACAGCTGATTGCGAATCGTTCGCGCTCCGGTCGCAATCGGAATCCTCACTCCGCCAAACGCGTCCGGTGCGACGACGACGCGCGTGCCGGAGAGTTGAACGGTCCAGTCGCCGAACCGCTGCACGTCGGTCGAGCCGGTGCAGAAGGTGAGCGAGATCAAATCGCCGAGCCGCACGAACACGTAGTCGGCCACGAGGTCGTCGAGCGGCAGGTTGCTCGCGCGCAGCATCGCGTCGCGCGCGGCTTCCATCCCGGCGAAGAACGGCGTCCACTCGGCCTCGGGTCGAAATCGGTCGTAGACCGTGAGCGCATGCTGCGCGACCAGCGCCGCGGCCCATGGATCGTCGGCGAGTCGCGCGACTCCGCGCGGCCAGACCGCGTGGCGCACGCCAATCGGGGCGCTGACGAAGTCGGCCACGGTGCCGGTATCCGGGTCCACGGTCGGCGCCGCGTCCACCTCGGCCCACCCGTTGTCGTGCTCGGCAATCGCGTGGAGAATCAGGTTCCGACGCGGCCGATCCGCAAGCGTGACGCAATGCTCCATGATCGTCCGCGCCAGGTGCGCGTGATCGGGCTGAGCGATCAACTGGACGCGGTCATGAACAGGACGGACGATCACCTCGCAACACCTGTACGCGAAAGCTGGTGCCACGACGTTGAGGCGGTGGCGTTTCCCGGCGTCTGAGTGACGCCGATGCGGTCCGTGGGTTCGCGCACGACGAAGTCGGCATCGCGGGGGGCGCCTGCCATCGGTCTGGCTGAGGACGTTGACCACATTTTGTTCCCGTGACTGCGACTGTGCCTTCTGTGCCTCCCGCCGGCGGGCGCCTTCGAGGATCACTCGCGAGGATGTCGAATCAGTAGCCTGCGGGACGTATCGTCTCGAGGACGGCGACCCTACGCTCTCGAAGCGCGCTCCGATCGACGGCAACGCCCGGTTCGCGGCAGAGTGCTTCCGACAGTACTCGGTGCGCGCCGGAAAACGTCTGGTTGTTCCACCCGCGGTCGCGCTCAGGTTGGGCAACAGAACCCTGGCGAACGGAGGCGTCACAACGGTGCGATTGTCCCACCGACGGGCCGGCGAGCACCAGCCAGTTGCGGCGCGGAAGGACCGCTGGTCCCCCCCGCGGCGGTACTCAGGATGTTTCGGAGGTCGGTGATAGAGATCTTCGCGAAGCGAGGCAGGAGCGCTGTACTCCCTTCAGAGCCTGGTCGAACAAAAGACTTCGGTGTCGTACACCAATGTCACGAAGCCGCTCCCATCGGCATACCGCTCATGCAACGCGCGAAGGAGACTGAGCAGTCGTTCACCCGCGGCGCCGCTCTTGGGCACATACGATGCGCTCCTCGCTCTACCGATGAGTCCGGCGAGATCGAGGCGCTGGAAGTTGGGGAAGCTTTTTCGTTCGGGCGATGAAAACAATCCGCTGTCACCGATGACATTAGGATCGAAAGTCCGACTCTCGGCGGTAATCTCACCGCCTACATCGACGATCGCCTGTCGGTAGCCGGCCGTGAGCGGGTCGCTCGTGCTGCGGCGGTTCCAGCTGATGGCAAGACGCCGTCGCCCCTTGAGGATCCGAGCAAATTCAGACAGGGCGTCCGTCGTTCGAAACCAGTGAAACGATTGGGCACAGAGGACGAGGTCGACTGCCTGCGAGCACAGCCCCGTGGCTTCGGCTCGTCCTGCCACCCAAGCAACGTTCGGGTGGGGTGTAGCGACGCGCCGCATGCCTTCCCCCGGTTCGACGGCTATGACGCGAACCCCTCGTTCGCCGAGCAAACGCGCGGAGATTCCGGTTCCCGCTCCCACATCTGCAGCGACGAGCCGTTCGGGCGGTCCGAGGCCATCGAGAATCGCATGAACCGCTTCGGCGGGGTAGGTTGGACGATATCGGATGTAGTCGGCTGCTCGATCGCTGAATCGCCCGACCGTGTCGCGCTCATTAGTGTCTGCCATTCCTTTCGAGCACTACTTCTAGCACGAGTCCGAGACATCGCCCCTGTGTAGTCGCGCAGGCCTGATCCCGCACCTGCCCCCAGGCACGGTCAAGCTCGTCGGCCTCCATGCCCAGGCGGTCGTTCACGGCGCACCGAAGCTTCTGCTTGCACCCGAGGTAGCGCTCGGTCGTCTGAATCGAGACGTGCCCGTGGAGGAGAACCCGTCCGATCCGAGGGCCGTGTCGATGATCCAGCAGATCGGAACCAGCGCGTCCAGGGAGGCGGCGACATCCGCTGGCGGAACCGCCGCTCATCATGCCGCCGCGCCAGCACTGGTGCTCTCCTTGACGGATTAGGAGAGTTTGCGGCTATCCTCCTAATCAAATTAGGAGGCGCACCGTGGCACCCGGCGAACCGATCCTGCCAGGCACTCTCGAGTTACTGATTCTGAAGGCGGCCTCGCTCGGTCCGCTGCATGGCTACGGCATTCTGCTGCGCATCCAGCAGATGTCCGGCGCAGCCCTGATCATTGAACAGGGAGCGCTCTATCCTGCCATGGCCCGACTGGAACGGGGCGGTCTGCTTGACAGCGAGTGGGGCACATCGGAGAACAGCCGCAAGGCCAAGTTTTACCGTCTCACCACGGCAGGCAGGCGGCGCCTCCGCGACCAGACCGACAGCTGGGAGCGTATGGTGCGGGCGATGCGAACGGCGCTGAAGGCCACCGGCGGAGAGGTCTGAGATGTCCCGCCTGCAATGGATCGTCTCGGGTGTCCGGAATGGCTTCCGCCGTCACGCGCAGGAGCGTGAGATGGAGGCCGAGCTGACGTTCCATCTCGATGCCCGCGTCGACGATCTCATCGCGAAGGGACGATTGCCCACCGATGCGATGCGGCAAGCCCGCCTCGAGTTCGGCAGTCGCGGTGCCCACGAAGAGGGCTGTCGCGACGCCCGTGGCTTCCCGCTGCTCGAGCATCTCCTGAGCGATGTGCGGTATGCCGCGAGAGGCCTGGTTCGAAGCCGGCGGCTCGTGTGCGTCGCGGTCTTCTCGCTCGGCATCGGGGTCGGAGTGAACACCCGCTCTTCGGCGCTCTCTCGTCGCTCTTCTGACGGCGCCCACCGCCCGTGCGCCCGAGCGGCTCGCGTGGATTGGGGGCGGCCATGGTAATCAGTTCTCCTACCCCAACTATCGCGAGCTGTCTCCGATCATGCCGATGATCTCGTTCCACGCGCCAACGCGGCCCACGCGAATTCGCTTCCCGAGAGCGTCGGACGGCGCGCGCCCCACATCTCGCGCGCCACGTTCTCCGAGACGACAGCAACCTGCCGGTTGTCGTAAATGTCGGTCCATGTGAATCCCGACCAGCGAGCATTGGCGTCCCAAGCGTCCTGAACAATCCGGGGGAAACAGACTTGGTGCGCCGCAGAGGCGGAATCCCTTGATCGTCAGTCTTGTTTGATCGTAATTCTTGTTTTTTGGCGGTCACCACCATCTTGTTC
This sequence comes from Luteitalea sp., assembly GCA_009380045.1. GTDB lineage: Bacteria > Acidobacteriota > Vicinamibacteria > Vicinamibacterales > CAVVIG01 > WHSN01. Next base: position 2,857 of record WHSN01000183.1, on the reverse strand, counting down.
TCGAACTCCATCTCGATAGGCATTGCCGTGGCGAACGCCACAGACGGGCCGAGCCTCCACATCCCAACCTCGGCTCCAAGACCAAAGCCGAGCTCCTTGGATACGGCCGCGGGTTCGGCCTGCCGTCCAACCCGAATTGTGAGGAAGTGCGCCGTCTCATGTCGATCTGACCGGTTCGTTCATCGGCGGGCAACCCTTTCCCGGTGACGTCCAGTCGTGATCTCGTCGTGCGAGCCATCCAAGCCGACAACTGTCCCCTATCGCAGGCTCGGTGCCTGTTCGGGTTGGGGCGCGTCCGATGACTGGGCGCCGTGCGCGAACACGTCGATCTCGTTCCGGGGGAGCGCGGCGGCGTTTCAAAACGAAAGTTTTTTTCGAAGTGAAAGGGCCCTGCCGCTGCGAATGTGCCCTTTGACGAGCGATTCCCACGGCTCGCGAATTGCTTTATCAGCTTGCGAGCGCGATCGCAGCGTCACCCGGGTCATCCGGCCGCGGCTCGTACTTCGATTGGCGAGCAGGACTGGTGCGTCGAATCGTGGCCAGGCGTGACGGATATCCGGAGGCGGCGTCAGGAGAAACATGCTTCACACAAGGACGGCCATCGAACATCGGAACGCCACCGTCGCGGCGATCCTGCCTGCTGTCGCAGGGATCGGCGACCCGTTTGACGATTTCGGCAATCTCCGAAACCGGCTTGCGGCCGAGCGAGCAATGGATGAGGTCCTCGCGGAGTCGTTTCCCGCGAGCGATCCTCCCTCGTGGAATCCGGGCGTCGCGCGTCCGGATCCCGTCGGGCACGGTGGGCACGTCGGGCGCCGGGCGGCGCCTTCAGACCTCGTCACCGGGGCCGACATCATCGACGTGTCCCGACCCGGTCGCCGAGAACGAACGTTCCTGGAAGGGCTCGTCTCGCTCGCCGGCGCGGGCGGCATCGCACTGCTTGTCCCGGTCGCCATTCTGCTGGTCGGCCTGCCCGTGGCTCTCGCCGTTCGGGGTCTGCTAGAAACGATCAGCTGGCTGTTTGGCGTCGTCATTCTCTGAGCACCAGCACGGTCACGCTCACACCCCTCTCTTTGAACTGGCTCGCGCGTTGCCTTGCCCTCATCGACGGGACCATCGATCCGTTGCGACTTCGATGAGATCGAGACGCGCCGCGACAGGCGAGCACGCCTGTCCCGTAGTCGGACCCGTGCGGTCGAACCGATGAGGACCGCGGCTCGGGCCGGAACGTTGGACCGCGTTTCGTCCTGGTGCGGATTGGTGAACATGAGAGATGACATGCGCAATTGTGTCGTGCCTTGTATGTCGCCCTGTTATCTGTGGTGCGAAGTGCTCGACACGGCACGCAGACTGAAACGAGCGATGGATGTTCAACCTACTTCTCGCCCCGACAAACGCGGCCCTTCGGGAGCAACTCGCCATCGTTCCTCATCACAGGGATCGCCTCCGTCGCCCGGCCCCGAGCCCGGGTGCAATCGAAGATGAGCGTTTCCGCCAGGCACTTGCGTGGAACGTCTTCCGCACGCTCGAGCTGCTTCCCCCGGCCTTCTGGCTGCGCCGCCTTCAGGCGCGTCTCCACATTGACGTGTTTCCGGCAGCTCCCCAGACCGTCCTGGTCGGCTTGTGGCGACCCCTGACGTTGCCACTCGCTCAGCATGTCGATGGTCCCAGACCCGACGTGGTCGCGGATGTCACGATCGAGACCGAGCACGCCGTGTGGACGCTGACGTTGAGCGGGGATGATCTGCGGCGCGTGGAAAGCGAATCTGCCAAAGAGGATTCGTCGGCGCGGCTCATCGACGCCATGTCGTGGCATGCGGGCACGCGTGATTGCTACTTCGGGGTCATCTCGTCCCGACCACGGCACCAGGACGCTGGAGTGGCTCTGGTCGAACGGTACTTCCGTTCGAGAGAGAGTCTGCAGCTTCGATCGGCGTCGCGAGTCAATCTCCTCGCCAACGTAAAAGGCATCGGGTCAATCCGATGGACGGACCTCGCTGCGATACTGGGCGACTGCGAACGAGCTGCCGCTCTGATGGAAATCGAACGCACGTTGGCACGGAACGCGGTGACGTGGCTTGAACGCGTCGGAATCGCATAGGCCGTCGCCGACTTCCTCGCAGGTTGGCAGTTCTCCGCAGCGCGTGGGGCGACACCCTTTCGGCCATCGCGACCTTTCGGATTGAGGCCAGCCTTTCACGTTGAAATGAGCCTCCGGCGCATGGCCGTCGCCGTCAGGTCAGCCTCCACTGCAAACCATTGATGTCGCCTGATTGACGCTGTCGCATGAAAACCGCCCGGCTGGTGCCGTTCTTGCCTCTGGGTAATGTCGGTGGTGCAGCGAATGCACCTGGATTGTTCAGCAGAGGACTTTTCGCAGTGCGGCGCCGGCCGCCTTCGATGACGCTCTCGCGCTCGGTCGAACCTGCAATGCGGCGCTCGCTGTGGTGCATGCGGTTCGGAAGCACCAGCATTCAAGAAAGGAACTGTCGTGCACGTCGAAACACAGGGCGAGACCATTCGTGAGCTGACCAGTCGGGTTCAGGCCGAGTACGCGGAAATGCCAGGACTCAGCGTAACGATGCCGCAGGCGCAGCGATTGCTGGGTTTCGATCGGCAGACATGTGATGTCGTGCTGAGAGCGCTGACTGCCCGGGGCTTCCTCAGGCGAACTGCTCAAGGCAGGTACGTGCGGCACTGAACAAGAACGATCAGGCAGCTTCAGGCCGGCGGTATGACCTCCAAAAGGAGGCGTACGGCGCTCCTCAGGGCACGCCCGCCGGCGGCAGCCCCTTTGTAGTGCCCCAAGCGGACGATCGCGAGCTGGTGCGAGGGAACGATCAGCACCGTCTGCCCG
>WHSN01000114.1 GCA_009380045.1 Luteitalea sp. | reverse complement strand
AGGGTCAGCGGCCCGTAGTACTCGGTGAACCCCTCGGCGAGCCACAGCTCACCGGACATGTTGGGGGCCTCGAAGTTGAAGGGCTCGAGCGAACGTGGCCGGATGCGTTCGACATTCCAGCCGTGAAAGAACTCGTGCGCGACGGTGTCGAGCAGGTCGTCATGGCCGCTGCCGAGCGTCCGCGACGAAGTGATGACCGTGCTGTTGCGGTGCTCCATGCCGTCGCCGTCCGCGTACGGGAGGTAATCGACGAGAAACGTGTAGTGCCCGGGGTCGTATGCCGGATACTCGCCGAAGAGCCGCCCCTGCTCCCGGACGATCTTCTCGACGTCCTTGGCCAACGCGTCCAGCTCCGACGAGCTGCCGGTGTGGTGGAGGGCGACCCGAAAGGTGTGGCCGTCGACGCCGAACCGGCGAAGGGCGAAGGCGCCGAACTCGCTCGGGCTGTCCATCAGGTACTGCAGGTTCGGCGCCGTGAAGTCGAGCGGCGTCGATCCGGGAAGAAGCTGGGTCGCGACCTGCCAGGAGGCTCCCGCCGGCGGCACGAATGCCACCGTCGCCGGACGCTCGTCAAGGCCTCTCGCCCACATGATCGCCGCCGGCATGTTGATGTGCGCATGCGTCGAGTCGACGGCCAGGTAGGTTCCGTCGATCCGGTCGCCGAACACCTTGTATCGAACCGTGACCGCGCCACCGTGCTCGGGGACCGTCCAGCCGGACGGGTCTGGCCGCGAGGTGCGCAGCTCCCGGCCCGAGGGGTCGAATGCCTGCACGTCGTAGACGTTCTTCGCGAAATCGTGCAGGGAATACCGCCCCGGCGAGGTCCGGCTGACACGGAGCTCGAGCGGGACGGGGTCGAGCTCGGCGAACGAGACCTCCACCTGCATCCAGTGGTGGTGCGGCTCCGGGAAGGTGAAACGGTAGGCGACCGGCGCGGCGGCGGCCGCCGCGGCGACACCGCCCGGCGGCACGATCGCGGTGTGCGTAGCGAGCAGCACCAGCAGCGCGACGCGTGTGATCATGCGTGGCTTCCCGTCATGAGTCGCCTCTCGTCATCGTTCGCTCCTCTGTCGCGCCCGCATCCGGGCTCCGGCCGCCAGCCGCCGGGCGCGGCAGACGTTCAAGGACGGCCAGCGTCTGCGCGATGAAGTCGTCTTCTGGCAACGCGCCGAGGATCTCGATGTCTTCGTCGACCACCGTCTTCGGAACGCCGGTCACGCGGTAGCGGCGGGCCAGGTCGGGAAACTCCGTCACTTCGACCGCGTACGAGGTGATGTTCGAATTGGCGAACGCCATCTCGTGGGCGACGGTCACCGCGCGCGGGCAGTGCGGACAGGTGGGCGTGGTGAACACCCGGATCGTGATCGGCGTCGAGACCGCCGCCACCTTCGCGAGACCGGCCTCCGACAACATCGACGCGCCGCCGCCGACCAGGAGGACGGCCCGGATCATCGACACGAATTCGTAGCCGGCCGGGGTCCCGAGAAAACGGACCCGCGAATCGCGCTCGGCGCCCGACTCGTCCTGTCCCACCAGCGCGACGGCCGGCACCCGATCGATGCCGTACTGCTTCGCCCGGTCTCGGTCGCGCTGGAAGTCCACTTCCTCGATGACGATCTTGTCGGACAAAAGCGGCAACTCGTCGAGGATCCGGCGGGTCTGGGCGCACGTGTCGCAGCCGATCGTCTGCGTGAAGAGCAGCAGGCGCACCGGTCGCGTCATCTGTGCGAAGTCACCTTTCAGCCGTTCCTGGTCCGCCGGTGCGATGAGTGCCATGGACGACGTCCCGGTTCCCGGATTCACTTGAAGAGATCGTCGAACGCCTGCCGCGCACTGGGCGGGCCGGCGGTGCCGGTTTCCCGCTCCACCGTCGTGCGCGGATCGAAGAACGCACACAGGTTCTTCGCGTCCTTCGGCGTGACGCGGGCGGTCAGCGCCTGCTGCGTGCATTCCCACCGGGCGCTGCTGTCGAACGACACGCAGTTGATGCAGCTGTGGAGATCGACACCGCATCGGGAGCAGCGCGCGTCGGCTTCGACCGGCAGGGCCAGCCGGTTGCCGCAGCGGGCGCAGCGGCAGACCTCGTGCGCGCCCATCAGGTTCGGCGTCCGCGGGCCGGCAGCATCCTGGAACTGGCGACCAGGCGCCCGAGGCTCGGGAGGCTTCTGCTCCGGCTTGGGACCGCGTGGCCGCGGCCCCTCGTCCTGGTATCCGCGCTGGCGGTACTTCCGCTCGCTCATACCAGACATTGTAAATCGATGCGGCGAAACGACAGGAAACCGATGCGGCCCCAGACCCTGGTGACTTCGCGGCCCGGCGCCGGGAAGCGGCGCCTCGGGCGCCCAGGGCTTCGCGGCAGGCTGGAGCCAGGTTGAGTCGGGCCCTGCCCGCACCTCCGTCGCGCGCGCGCCGGCGGCCTGAAATCCTGAAATCCTGAAATTTTAACCCTGCTGATGCTACGCTTCCCCGGGGTCGGCGGGGCCGATGCGAGCCGGAGGTCCCCGGGCTGCCGGCGGCGCGTCCCGGGCAGAGGGGCCGCGTGGCTTCTCAGGTGCGGAATGGGGCGTTTATCCGTGAAAATGGCCGAAACTTGACGGCTACGTGAAATGTTTCACAAAATAGGTGTCGCGCGTCTCGGCGCCGGATGACCGTGCGCTCGCTAACGATCGCCCGAGCGGCGCCCCCCCGTCGGTACCCACCCCGGTTTCCCTCGGTCGTCGCGCCCTGGCGTTCCTGACAGGCTGATGTCGCAGATCTTTCATCGCAGCGCGAACACGATTTCGCGCGTCAGTATCTTCGGCGCGGTCTTCGTCGTCGCCGCGCTCCTCACCCTGCTTGCCATGGTGAACCGATCGCCATGGGTGACCGAGGCGCGCGTCGCGCGCGAACAGCCGATTCAGTTCAGCCACGAACGTCACGTCGCGGGCAACGGCATCGATTGCCGCTACTGCCACACGTCGGTCGAGGACTCGCGGTTCGCCGGCATCCCGCCGACGAAAACCTGCATGAACTGCCATTCGGAAATTTTCTCGAACAGCCCGTACCTGGAGCCGGTGCGGGCGAGCTTCAGCTCCAATGTCCCCATCCGGTGGACGCGGGTGCACGACCTGCCGGACTTCGTCTATTTCAACCACAGCATTCACGTGAACAAGGGCGTGGGCTGCACCACCTGCCATGGGCAGGTCGACCGCATGCCGCTCATGTGGCAGGAGAGCACGCTGCAGATGGAGTGGTGCCTCGACTGTCACCGCAACCCGGAGCGGTTCGTGCGCCCGAAAGCAGAGGTCTTCAGCGTCGACTACCAGCCCCCACCCGACCAGGCCGAGCTCGGCAAGCGCCTGGTCGCCGAGTACCGGATTCAGGAGCTCACGAGCTGTTCGACGTGCCACCGATGACAATCGACAGGACGGCCGGACGCGAGTATTGGCGAACGCTCGACGAGCTGGCCGACGACCCGTCGTTCCGTGAGCGGCTCTCCAACGAGTTTCCTTCCGAAGTCGAAGCGATCACGGATCCGGCGACCCGCCGCACGTTCCTGAAGCTGATGGGCGCGTCGCTCGCGCTGGCCGGAATCACGGCGTGCACGCGGCAGCCCGAGGAGAAGATCATTCCATACGTGAGACAGCCGGAGACGCTCATCCCGGGCAAACCGCTGTTCTTCGCGACCGCGATGAGCTTGGGCGGCGTCGCGACCGGACTGCTGGTCGAGAGCCACGAAGGGCGCCCGACCAAGATCGAAGGCAACCCGCTGCACCCTGGCAGCCACGGCGCGACAGACGTATTCGCCCAGGCCGCGATCCTCGGCCTGTACGACCCGGATCGCGCCCGGACGCTCTCGCACCTCGGCGACATCCGCCCCTGGTCCACCTTTATCGCAATGGTTCGCGCCGCGCTGGCCGCGCAGCAGCCGCTTCAGGGCGCCGGCGTGCGCATTCTCACCGAGACGGTCAACTCGCCCGCCCTGGCCGCGCAGATCCAGCAGCTGCTCTCACGTTTTCCGGCGGCGAAGTGGCATCAATGGGACCCGGCGAGCCGACATTACGCTGGCGGCGGCGCGATCGCCGCCTTCGGCCAGTACCTCGACGCACAGTACCGGCTCGATCAGGCGGACGTGATCCTTGCCCTCGATGCCGATTTTCTCGGCAGCGGGCCCGGTGGCCTGCGCTACGCCAGGGATTTTGCGGCCAGGCGCCTGCCTGCCGAGGCCGGCCGGATGAACCGGCTCTACGCACTCGAAGCGATGCCGACGCCGACCGGCTCGCGTGCCGACCATCGCCTGCCCCTCCGGCCGAGCGAGATCGGTCCGGTCGCGCGGCAGATTGCCGCCGCGCTCGGAGTCGGCTCGTCCGACGCCGCCGCCGCCGAGCGATCGGGCGACATCCAGAAATGGGTGGCGGCGATCGCGAACGACCTGCAGGCGCATCGCGGTACCAGCCTGGTCATTGCCGGCGATTCGCAGCCGGCCGGCGTGCACGCCCTGGCGCACGCGATGAATCGATCGCTTGGCAATGTCGGCAGGACAGTGGTCTACACCGATCCGGTCGAGGCAGCGCCGGTCGATCAGATCCAGTCGATCCGCGAGCTGACGGCGGACATGGACGCCGGTCAGGTCGATCTGCTCGTGGTGCTCGGTGGCAACCCGGTGTACACCGCGCCGGCGGATATTCCGTTCGCGCGGGCGCTCGACAGGGTGCAGACGCGTGTTCACCTGAGCCAGTACGCGGACGAGACATCGGAGCTCTGTCACTGGCAGATCCCCGAGGCGCACTTCCTCGAAGCCTGGGGGGATGCGCGCGGGTTCGACGGCACCGTGTCGATCGTGCAGCCGCTCATTGCGCCGCTCTACGGCGGACGCTCGGCACACGAAGTGCTCGCCGCGATGAGCGAGACGCCTGAGAAATCCGGATACGACATCGTCCGGGAACACTGGATGGCGCAAACCGGCGCCGTGGAGACGGCGTTCGACCGGCAGTGGCGCCGCTGGCTCCACGACGGGGTGATCCCCGGCTCGGCCCTGCCCGAGCGCACCGCCGTGTCCGCCCTGGCGGTCCCGGACGCGTCACCGGAACCCGAAACCGTCGCTGGCCTCGAGATCGCGTTCCGACTCGATCCGGCAGTCCTCGACGGTCGATTCGCCAACAACGGCTGGCTCCAGGAGTTGCCGAAGCCGATCACCAAGCTCACCTGGGACAACGCCGTAATCACCAGCCCCGCCACCGCGGCAGAACTGCGGGTGAGCGGCCGGCCCTCGGCGCAAGGTGGGGAGCACGGGCAGATCATCAGCGACATCGTCGAGCTGAAATATCGCGACCGCGCCGTCCGCGGCGCGATCTTCGCGGTGGCCGGACATCCGGACGGCTGCGTCACGGTGCACCTTGGCTACGGCCGGCGCCGCGCCGGCCGGGTCGGCAACGGCATGGGCTTCAACGCCTACGCGCTCCGCACCGCCGACGCGCCGATGTTCGGCGGCGGCGTCGAAGCGACGGCCACCGGCGAGGAGTATTCTCTCGCCTGCACCCAGTACCACCACCTGATGGAAGGACGCGGCATGGTCCGCGCCGTCACGCGCGAGGAGTACATGCGCGACCCCCGAGTCGTGCACGAAGGCCACGAAGAGCCGCCCCGCACGCTGACGATGTACGCCGAGCACAAGTACGAAGGCTACAAGTGGGGGATGGCAATTGACGTCAACGCCTGCATCGGCTGCAACGCGTGCGTCGTCGGGTGCCAGGCGGAGAACAACATCCCGGTGGTCGGCAAGGACCAGGTGCTGCGCGGGCGGGAGATGCACTGGATCCGGGTGGATTCGTACTACGCCGGCGGCAGCGACAATCCCGAGACCTACTTTCAGCCGGTGCCCTGCATGCACTGCGAGAACGCGCCGTGCGAAGTGGTGTGCCCGGTCGGCGCCACCGTCCACAGCCACGAAGGGCTGAACGACATGGTCTACAACCGCTGTGTCGGCACGCGCTACTGCTCGAACAACTGCCCCTACAAGGTCCGCCGGTTCAACTATCACCTCTACCAGGACTGGGATACGCCGAGCCTGAAGCTTGGGCGGAATCCCGACGTCACGGTGCGGAGCCGCGGCGTCATGGAGAAGTGCACCTACTGCGTGCAGCGGATCAACTCGGCGAAGATCGAATCGGAAAAGGAGGGGCGCCGGATCCGCGACGGCGAGATCAAGACCGCGTGCCAGCAGGCCTGTCCGGCCGACGCGATCGTGTTCGGCGATCTGAACGATCCGGGCAGCCGCGTCGCCGCGATGCAGGCCGAGGCGCGGAACTACAGCCTGCTCGCCGAGCTCAATACGCGGCCGCGGACGACCTATCTCGCCGCGGTGCGGAACCTGAATCCGGAGCTCGGGGACGGTCTTTGATGAATCACGCCCCACCTGCCCCGGCCGTCGCGCCGCAGGCGCTTCGGCGAACCTCGGCGAAGCGCCTTGAGACGATGGCGAGCGGAGGCGGGAGACCGCGGAGCGCGCACCGGCTGTTTCCGGATCGCCATCTCTGCGCGCTCGGCGGGCGCGGCGGCGAGCGTGGCGATCCGCCTGAGGAATCGGCAGCGACAGAGGCTGATTGATGGATAACCCGATGCCACTCGAGGAACGGCAGCTGACGGGCGCGGGATCCGGCGTTCCGGTCATCGCGCCGGGGCACACATTCGGCTCGGTCACCGACAAGATCAGCGCCATCGTTCTGACCCGCCGGACGCCGATCGGCTGGTATCTCGGCTTCATGACCGCTGCGGCGCTCACGGGCCTGCTGCTGGTCTCGCTCAGCTATCTCGTCGTCGAAGGCATCGGCATCTGGGGCAACAACATCCCGGTGGCCTGGGCGTTCGACATCACGAACTTCGTGTGGTGGATCGGCATCGGCCACGCCGGCACGCTGATTTCGGCGATCCTCCTGCTGCTCAGGCAGACGTGGCGCACCTCGATCAACCGCTTCGCGGAGGCGATGACGCTCTGTGCGGTCGCCTGCGCCGGCATCTTCCCGCTGTTCCACACCGGCCGGCCGTGGCTGGCCTACTGGCTGCTGCCGTATCCGAACACGATGGGCATCTGGCCGCAGTTCCGGAGCCCGCTGGTCTGGGACGTCTTTGCCGTGTCGACCTACGCCACGGTGTCGCTGCTGTTCTGGTTCGTCGGCCTGGTGCCCGACCTGGCCACGCTCCGGGATCGATCGCAGTCCCGCACCGGCCGGATCATCTACGGGGCGCTCGCGCTTGGCTGGCGGGGCTCGGCGATGCACTGGCACCGCTATGAAACGGCGTATCTGCTGCTGGCCGGGATCGCGACGCCGCTGGTCGTGTCGGTGCACACGGTCGTCAGCTTCGACTTCGCGGTGGCGATCGTTCCGGGCTGGCACACCACGATCTTCCCGCCCTATTTCGTCGCCGGCGCGATCTACTCCGGCTTTGCGATGGTGCTGACGCTGTCGATCCCGATCCGGGCGATCTACGGCCTGCAGGACTTCATCACGCTGCGGCACCTCGAGAACATGGCCAAGGTGATGCTCGTCACCGGCCTGATCGTCGCGTATGGCTACACGGTGGAGGCGTTCATCGCCTGGTACGGGGGCAACGCCTACGAGGGCTTCATGATCTGGAACCGCATCACCGGTCCGTACGCGCCGGCCTACTGGGCGCTGCTGCTGTGCAACGTGATCATCCCGCAGATCCTCTGGTTCAAGAGCGTCCGGACCAACGTCATCGTCCTGTTCGTCCTGTCGCTCGTCGTCAACGTCGGCATGTGGCTCGAACGGTTCATCATCATCGTCACCAGCCTGCATCGCGACTTCCTGCCCTCGTCGTGGGGGATGTACCAGCCGACGTTCTGGGACTGGTCGACCTATCTGGGCACGATCGGCCTGTTCCTGATGCTGCTGTTCCTGTTCGTGCGGTTCCTGCCGTTGATCTCGATCTTCGAGATGCGCACGCTGCTGCCCGAGGCGAAGGGGGAGCAATAGCCTTGAGACTTGTCATGCACTCACCTGATGTCTACGGCCTGATGGCGGAGTTCGCGGATCCGAACGAGCTCGTCGCCGCGGCGCACCGCGCCCACCACGAGGGCTATCGCCGGATGGACGCCTACTCGCCGTTGCCGATTGAAGAGCTCCATGAAGCGATCGGCTTCCACAACACGCGGCTGCCGCTCATCGTGCTCATCGGCGGCATCGTCGGGGGGCTGGCCGGCTACCTGCTCCAGTGGTGGGCGTCGGCCGTCGCATATCCGCTCAACGTCGGCGGCAAGCCGTTCCATAGCTGGCCGGCATTCATCCCGGTGACGTTCGAGTGCACGATTCTCGGCGCCGCGCTCTCGGCCGTGTTCGGGATGCTCGCCTTGAACGGGCTGCCGCAGCCGTATCACCCGGTGTTCAACGTGCCGCGCTTCACGCTCGCAAGCCGCAGCGGGTTCTTCCTGTGCATCGAAGCGCGCGATGGCAAGTTCGATCTGAGCCGCACCCGTGCATTCCTCGAGACACTCGGCGCGACAGAGGTGACCACCGTTGCGGACTGAGGAACGCAGCCATTCTGCTGTCAGCGCGTTCTGTGTTCCCTGTGGTGAGTCGATCGGGGCACGGCTGCGCGTCGCGCGGGCTGGTCGCGTCCGGGGGCTTTCGGTATCAGGCCCTGCCACGGAGATCGCTGGGTTCAAGGAGAAGTCCAACGGTTCTGAGCTCCATGCACTCGGTGTGCTCTGTGGCTAAGAGCTACCTCGGTCAACGCGCTGGCGCGATGCTCGCGACCGGGGTGCTGACGGTGTTCGCCGCCGCCTGCCGCCAGGACATGCACGACCAGCCGAGCTACTCGGCGTACGAGGAGTCGACCTTCTTCGCCGATGGCCAGTCGGCCCGCCCGCTCGTCGCGGGCACGGTTGCGCGCGGGCACCTGAACGAGGACACGCTGCTCCACACCGGCAAGGACGGCGACGAGAACGCGACGATGTTCCCGTTTCCGGTCACCGAGGCGGTGATGGCGCGCGGTCAGGAGCGGTTCAACATCTACTGCTCGCCGTGCCACGGCCGCACCGGTCAGGGCGACGGCATGATCGTGCGCCGGGGGTACCGCCGGCCGCCGCCGCTCGCCGACGATCGGCTGCGCGAGGAACCGGCCGGACATTTCTTCGACGTCATCACCAACGGCTTCGGTGCGATGCCGGACTACGCCGCCCAGATTCAGGCGGCGGACCGGTGGGCGATCGTCGCCTACGTTCGCGCGCTGCAGTTGAGCGCCCACGCGACCCTCGACGAGGTGCCGGCCGCCGACCGAGGTCGGCTGGACGAGACCAGTGCGGCACAACCGGAGCGGCGGTAGGGCGGAACTTTCGGGACGGGCTTGGTCAGGTCCCCCAAGACAGGAGCCATGGCTTTACGACAGACCGCGGACGAACTGATTCCTGAACTGAGGCGCTACCAGCGTCAGTTGCTGCTGGCCGGCGCGGCCGGCGCGGTGGTCTCATTCGTCGGCTACGTTCTGAACCCGGCGCAGTTCTTCCAGTCGTACCTGATGGCCTACATGTTCGTGCTGGGCCTCTCGCTGGGATCGCTCGCGCTCGGGATGGTGCACCAGTTGTCGGGAGGCGCCTGGGGCGTCGTCATCCGCCGGCCGATCGGCGCGGCGGCTCGCGTGCTCCCGGCACTCACCGTCATGTTCCTGCCGATCGCCTTCGGCATGCACCACCTCTACGAGTGGACCCACGCCGATGTCGTCGCCAACGACCCGATTCTCCAGGGCAAGCAGCTGTATCTGAACACGCCGTTCTTCCTGGTCCGCGCCGCCATCTACTTCGCGGCCTGGAACGGGATCTCGTTTCTGCTGAACCGGTGGTCGCTCGAACAGGATCGCACCGGCGATCGGCGGCTCTCCCGTCGGATGCAGCTTCTGAGCGGCGGCGGGCTCCTCGCCTATGGCCTCCTCACCACCTTCGCCGCCTTCGACTGGATGATGTCGCTGGCGCCGCACTGGTTCTCGACCATTTACGGGGTGTTGATCATCGGCGGCCAGGCCCTCAGCGCCATGGCGTTCCTGATCGTCGTGCTGGTCTGGCTCAGCCGCCGCAAGCCGTTGAGCGATATCGTGGTCGCCAGCCATTTTCACGACCTCGCGAACCTGATGCTGGCGTTCGTGATGCTCTGGGCGTATTTCTCGTTCTCGCAGTACCTGATCATCTGGTCGGGGAACCTCCCGGAAGAAATCACCTGGTACATGCACCGGCTGCAGCCAGGCTGGCGCCTGGTCGCGCTGCTGCTCGTGGTATTCCACTTCGCGGTGCCGTTCGTGCTGCTGCTCTCGCGCGCGGTGAAACGGGAGCCCGACACCATCATGAAGGTGGCGGCCGCCATCCTCGTTGCGCGCCTGATCGACCTGTTCTGGTTGATCGCGCCGGAGTTCCACCAGGACGGCGTCTACGTCAGCTGGATGGACGTGGCGCTGCCGCTGACGCTCGTCTCGCTGTGGCTCGGGTGTTTCATGTGGCAGCTTCGCGGGCGCGCGATCCTCCCGGTGTACGACCCGCAGTTCGAGGAAGCCCTCGGCCCGATCATCGACCAAGGCGGCGAGACGCCGCGGACGGCGCACTGAGCGATGACGAACACGCACCACGACGCCGAGGCCGACAACCGCGACGTGCGCCATGAAGAGAGTGACGTCAACATCCGCGCGATCTTCGCATTCGCCATCGGCCTGTTCGTGGTCGCCCTGGTCGTGCACATCGGCGTCTACTTCATGTTCGTGCTCCTGTCGAACCGCGAGAGCCGGGCGAGCGCGATCCGTACCTACCCGCTGGCCATCGGGCAGGAGAACCGGGTGCCTCCGGAGCCGCGGCTGCAGACCAATCCGCAGCAGGACCTGCGCGACCTGCGGGCGGCCGAAGAGCAGATTCTGAACGGCTACCGCTGGGTGGATCGCAACGCCGGCGTGGTCGGCATTCCGGTGAGCGAGGCGATGAGGCTGACGCTGCTGCGCGGCCTGCCGTCCCGTCCGGCGGCGGCGACGCCCGCCCCGCCGCCAGCGCCGCCATCCCGTGAACCGTCAACAGGTAACAGGTAGGTCAGTGAACAAGACGCCTTCACGACACCGGGCACCAGGCTCACAGCGGGACAAGCCGTTTTCGCGCCCGGTGTCCTCGATGATCCCGGGTGTCGTCATCGCCGCGGCACCGTTCATCGCGGCGCTGTTCATCGCGGCTCCGGCATCAGGGCAGATGACCGGCGCTCCGACGCCGGGATATCGTCAGGCGCCCGGGCTCCCCGCATCGTCGATGCCGGCGCCCCTCCGCGAGATCGGTTTCGACCAGCACCTCGACCAGCCGCTGCCGCTCGACGCCGCGTTCCGGGACGAGCAGGGGCGGACGGTGCGCATCGGAGAGTACTTCGGCGCCAGGCCGGTGGTGCTCGCGTTCGTCTACTACCAGTGCCCGATGCTGTGCACGCAGGTGCTGAGCTCGATTACCAGCACGCTCGGGGTGATGAACCTCGACGCCGGGAAGGATTTCGAGCTCGTGATGGTGAGCTTCGACCCGCGGGAAACGCCGGCGCAGGCCTCAGACAAGAAGGCGGAATATCTCGCGCGCTACCAGCGGCCCGGCGCTGAAGCGGGCTGGCACTTCCTGACCGGCGACCAGGAGTCGATTGCCCGGCTCACGAAGGCGGCCGGGTTCCGCTACGTGTGGGACGAACCGACCAAACAGTTCGCGCATCCGACCGGCGTGATCGTGGTCACCCCCGACGGCCGGCCGGCGCGGTACCTGTTCGGCATCGAGTACGGACCGCGCGACCTGAGGCTCGCGATTGTGGAAGCCTCGTCCGGCGCCATCGGATCGCTGGTCGACGAGCTCCTGCTCTTCTGCTACCACTACAACCCGGAGACCGGCCGATACGGGCTGGTGATCATGCGCACCCTCCGCATCGCCGGTGTCGCGACCGTCCTGGCGATCGGCGCGTTCGTGGCAGTCATGGTACGGCGCGAGCGGCGCACCACGGCGGCGGCCGCCGACCCGTCGGCGCACCGGATTCCCTGAGCCCTCATCTATGTGGTCTGGAACCCCGCTCTTCCCCGAGAACGCGTCCACGATGGCCAGCCGTGTGGACCATCTCTACTTTTTTCTCGTCGCCCTGACGGCCTTCTTCTCGATCCTCATCGCCGGGCTGATCGTCTTCTATGCGATCAAGTACAGGCGGCGCCATCCCGAGAGTGTCGGCGGACGCATCCACGGCGGGTTGATCCTCGAGATCACCTGGTCGGTCATCCCGTTGATCATCACGATGGGCATCTTCGTGTGGGGCGCCAGCGTGTTCTTCGCGATGTCCCGCCCCCCCGATGAGACGCTGAACATCTACGTTGTCGGCAAGCAGTGGATGTGGAAGTTCCAGCACCTCGACGGGCAGCGCGAGATCAACGAGCTGCACGTTCCGGTCGGACGGCCGGTGAAGCTGATCATGACCTCGGAGGACGTGATCCACGACGTCTACATCCCGGCGTTCCGCACCAAGGCCGACGTCATCCCGGGGCGCTACTCGCAGATCTGGTTCGAACCGACCAGGCCGGGCTCCTATCACCTGTTCTGCGCCGAATACTGCGGCACGCAGCACTCCGGCATGATCGGGCAGGTGGTGGTGATGGAACAGGACGACTACCAGACGTGGCTGAGCGGCGGGGCGCAGGAGGGCTCGCTAGCGTCGGCCGGCCAGAAGCTGTTTGCCGACCTCGCGTGCAACACCTGCCACCGCCCGGACGCGCAGGGACGCGGGCCGGTGCTCGAGAACCTGTTCGGCAAGACGGTCACGCTGCAGCCGGGCGGCACGGTCGTCGTCGACGAGGCGTACATCCGGGAGTCGATCGTCAACCCCGCCGCCAAGATCGCGGCCGGATTTCAGCCGATCATGCCTGCATTCCAGGGGCTGGTGAGCGAGGAGGATCTGCTCGAGCTGATCGAGTACGTGAAATCGCTCCGGACCGAGACGCCGATCGGGCAGACCGCGCGGCCGACGGCAGCGGGGCCGGCAGCCGGTGAGAACACGCCGGCGAACCGGCCCGGGGCCAGGAACTGAGCATGGCACCCCTCACAACCGCGGTGGCCGGCCCGCCGGCGATGCCGGCCCGCCACTACCTGAACAACGGTTACGGCATCAAGTCGTGGCTGCTCACTCGCGACCACAAGCGGATTGGCCTGCTGTACCTCGCCGCGATCACCGTGTTCTTCTTCATCGGCGGCGCGTTCGCCGTGCTGATTCGCCTCGAGCTCGCCACTCCCGCCGGCGACCTGGTGACCGACGAGACCTACAACCGGCTGTTCACCATGCACGGCGTGGTCATGGTGTTCTTCTTCCTGATCCCGTCGATTCCGGCCGTGCTCGGCAACTTCCTGGTGCCGATCATGATCGGCGCGAAGGACCTGGCGTTCCCGAAGCTGAATCTGGCGAGCTGGTACATCTACATGATCGGCTCCTTGTTCACGCTGTATGCGATCATCACCGGCGGGCTCGACACCGGCTGGACCTTCTACACCCCCTTCAGCACCGTGGCCTCGACCAGCGCGGTCATTCCCGCGGCGCTCGGGATCTTCATCAACGGCTTTTCGTCGATCCTGACCGGCCTGAACTTCATCGTCACGATTCACCGGATGCGGGCGCCCGGCATGACCTGGTTCCGGCTGCCGCTCTTCATCTGGTCGCACTACGCGACCAGCCTGATCTTCGTCCTCGGCACCCCGGTCATCGCCATCACGCTGCTCCTGGTCGCGGCCGAGCGCCTCTTCCACTTCGGGTTCTTCGACCCGGCGGTCGGCGGTGACCCGGTGTTGTTCCAGCACCTGTTCTGGTTCTATTCGCATCCGGCCGTCTACATCATGATTCTGCCGGCGATGGGGGTGGTCAGCGAGCTGGTGGCCGGCGGCTGCCGCAAGCAGGTGTTCGGCTACAGCTTCGTCGCCTTCGCCAGCCTGGGCATCGCGGTGCTCGGATTCCTCGTCTGGGGCCACCACATGTTCGTCGCCGGCGGATCGGTGT
>WHSN01000241.1 GCA_009380045.1 Luteitalea sp. | reverse complement strand
CGTCACCCGCGGCACGCCCATCGGCAGGCACTGGTTGTGCGGCTCCATCGTCACGTCCCGTTTCGCCATGAGCTCCTTGGCCCAGGGCAGCAACAGGCTGTCGACCTCGCCCGGCTTCAGGCCTCCGTCCCGCTCGAGGTCGTTGATCGGCCCTCCACCAACCCAGACTCCGCTCAGGTCGACGGTCCCGTCAGGCAGCCTCGGCGTCGGCCCTTTTGCCGGGCCGGCGCGCCGGAGCGTGCTGATCGTCGGCCCGCCTTCGCCCGGCTTCGGCGGGGCAGGCTGGCCCTGCGTCTGCGCAGGCAGCGGCAGCGTCGCCGCGATCAGCGTACAGGCGACGACAAGGATTCCCGCGTGGCTTCTGCTCATGTCGGCCCTACTGATCCGTGGAGCCGGAGAACACCTTCCTGCCGTCCGCCAGGATGATCGATCGCGCATGAGCGCCGCTCACGCCGGACCTGGCTGGCTCCCCTTCGAACGTCACCGTGTCGCCGATCTTCACGGACCGCCCGGTCCATCCCTGCCGCACCAGCGCGCTTCGCGCCGCGAGCTCCAGGTTCCAGGTGGTGACGACGCCGCTGGCGTCGACGACATCGACATAGATGCGCGCGTGTGGATTCGTCCACTCGATCTTCGAGACGGTGCCCTTGAACGTGACCTTCTTGTTGGGATCGTATTCGCCGCTGATCGAATGGTGCGCGAAGGCCGGAGCGACGGCCCCGAGCACGCCAAGAGCGACCGCGAGGAGCGCGAGACTCGTTCTCATCGGAATCCCTCCACTAGAAGCCGTACTTGATGCCGAATTGCATGATGCGCGGATCACCGGAGATCTGCGTGATGCGGCCGAAGGTGCCGGCATTGAAGTTCGTGCCGGGATTGCCCCAGTTGAAGTGGTTGAGCAGGTTGAACGCCTCCACACGCACTTCGACGCTCTGCGAGGCGCCGAACGAGACGAGCTTCGACAGCGCGAGATCGATCGTCCAGAATGCGGGGCCCCTGATGCTGTTCCGCTCGTAGTTGCCAAACGTTCCGGCCGCCGGCTGCGCGAACGCGGCGCGGTTCAGGTAGGCGCCGACGGTCTTGTCACCGTAGACGTCGTCGCTGACCTGATTGACGCGCTGGTCCTGGAACCGCTGGCCGTTGAACGCGAGGTCACGCCCGGTGGTCACGTTCAACCAGCTTCCCGAGCGCGCATTCAGGATGCCCGACACCCGCCAGCCCGAAGCCAGAGCGCTCAGCACGGGAGTGGCGAACTGCGGCGTCTGGACGCCGACGGTGACGTTGCCGAGGTGCGTCCGGTCCTGGTCGCAATGCCCGCGGTCCATGGCGGGATTGTCCGGGTTGATCGGACCTTGCGCCAACTGGGGAAACCCGCCGGTGGTGTTGTCGCCGAAGCAGCGGGACAGGGTGTAGTTCCCGTTGAGGCTCACGCCGGTCGCGGCACGGCGCCGGAACGACAGCCGGAGGCCGCGATAGCTCTGCGTCCCGATGCTGGTGTGCAGATCCAGGTTGCCGATGAGCGCGGCCGCTTCCGGATTCTCCCCTGACAACGACAGCCGGCGCCGCTGGTTCAGATTACCGGGCGTGCTGCACACGTTGTAGGTAACCCCGTTGATCGTGCAGCGACCCAACCCGAGGAAGACGCCCGGATTCTGCTGGATCTGCAGCCACAGGCGATCCGTGTAGCTTCCAAGGTAGCTCGCCGCGACGCCCCACCCGGTCCCGATCTGCCGCTCGATCGTGACGTTCCACGACTGGACGCGCGGCGAGTTGATGTTGGGATCCGTGGCGCCATACGCCCCGTACGGAATGAACTCCACGGTCGGGCTGGCGGTAATCGGGTGGGGATCCCCGCCGACGTGCGCATAGGGATCGTCGAACCCACCGGGAGGATTCTCGAGCAGCGACCGGTTGCCCCAGGGTGGCGACTGCGTGTTGATGTTGTGGCGTTCCGCGGTCGGAAAATCGTAGGCGATGCCGTAGGAGGAGCGCACGGCCATGCGGCCGTCGCCGGTGACATCCCACGCCAGGCCGACGCGCGGCGAGAAGTTCCACCACTGCTTGTTCATGCCGGTCCTGCCGGAAGGGAACCCGGGATCACCCGGGAAGAGAAAGCCCGCCGGCGCGTTCAGGAACACGGAGCTCTTCACGTTGTTCCGGAAGTTGTCCATGCTGAAGTTGTAGACGGCGCCGTTTTCGAGCTCCTGCCCCAGGAACGGCTCCCAGCGCAGGCCGGCGTTCACGGTCACCCGCGAGCTCGCCCTCCAGGTGTCCTGGGCATAGAAGCCGACGTACCACATGTGCATCGGCATGACGGCCGGCCCGCCGTGCTCCAGCCTGGTGACCCGCCCGAGCAGAAAGTCCGACAAGCCCAGACCCGTCGCCTGGCCGTTGATCGTCCAGTTGCCCCCGGAGCGCGCATGGGTCAGGAAGTCCATCTTCCAGTACGCCGCGTTCGCACCGAAGGACATCTGGTGATTCCCTCGCACCAGCGCGAGGTCGTCGCCCACCTGATAAGTGTTGGTCTTGAACAGGCCGGTGGTCGCCGTCCCTGCCGAGATGTCGAACCCGCCGTCAATCGCCAGGACCATTTCGCCAGGCTGGTAGCTGTAGACGTTGGAACCGAGATCTTTGGCCTCGAACCACGCGGGGCTGCTGCGGTCGATCGCCGTCCGGTTGAACGCGAAACGAAGCGAGTTGACCATGTTGTTGCCGAACACCATGGTGCTCCCTGCCGCCGCCGACTGGGCAAGATTGTCGAGCCCGGGCGTGCCCGTCGTCAGGACGTTGTCCGAGAGGCTGAAGGGGGCCGGCTCCTCGTAGGAGGTGAGCATGTAGCGGCCGAACAGGGTGTGATTGGCGCTCTGTTGATAGTCGACCCGGCCGACGATCTGCGCCTGATCATTGCTGTCCGAGGTGCCGTACGAGATCTCGCCGCACGGGTCGTCGGTCGCGGGAAGCCTGCCGGCGAGGTTGAGCGCGGCCGGACTGAAGAGCGCGGGATTGACCCGGTTGTTGACGAAGGGTGCCCGCAGCGTGACCTGCCGGCCCTGGCACGCGGCTGACGCAAATTGGGTGAAGTCGCCGGCCAGCATCGCGGCCGTCGGCACGAACTGGACTTCGGCGGTCGGCTGCTGGCGAAGCCGCGTGCCCTGATAGGCGCCAAAGAAGAAGAGCTTGTCCCTGACGATCGGTCCGCCGAACGTGCCGCCGAACTGGTTGCGGCTCAAACCATCATCGACCCGCTCGCCGTCGTCGCCGATCCGGGCGAACGGATCGGTCGCGTTGAACCGGCGGTCGCGGACGAACTCGAACAGATTCCCGTGGAAGCTGTTGGTGCCCGACCTGGTCACCGCGTTCACCGAGGCGCCCGAGTGGACGCCGCTCTGAGCGGAAAGGCCGCTGGTGGCGACGCTGAACTCCTGCAGCGCGTCCGGGAACGGCATCGGCAGGTTCGCGTTGTTCTGCGGATTGTTGTGCATGGCGCCGTCGAGGCTGTACGCCACGCCGAAGGAGAGCCCGCCGGCGACGGAGATGCTCACGCCCCCTTGCATGCTGCGGCTGTCGGACGTTCCCGTCTGGACCGCGGCACCGGCGAGCACGATCAGGTCCGTGACCTGGCGCCCCTGGAGCGGGAGCTCCAGAATCCGCTCGTTCTCGACGACGTCGCGGATGCCCGCGCTCCGCACGTCCACGATGGGCGCGGCCGCCTCCACGGCGACCGTCTCCGCCAGCTCACCGAGCTCCAGTACGGCATTGACCGTCGGCGTGGCGTCGACCTGCAGCACGATCCCGGTCCGCACGTAGGTGCGGAAGCCGGCCAGGGCCACTTCCAGCCGATAGGGTCCGGTCGGCAGGTTCGGCATCACATAGGCCCCGCTCCCGTCCGTGACGACGCTGCGGACGAAGCTGGTGTTGGTCTGCGTCGCGGTGACGGTGACCCCCGGCAGCACCGCGCCACTCGGGTCGGTCACACGGCCGGTGAGCTGGGCCGTCGACTGCGCGAGGGCGACGGCGCCGGTGACGGAAAGACTGAGCACGACGAGCGCCGAAATCCTCCGAGACAGGCCCATGTGTATCCTCCTTCGTTGCGAGGTCGACCGTGTGGCGTGTTCCCAGCCGTGAGTGCGCCGATGTGCCGCTCGTTCAGGGCGTGACGTGACCGCCCGCGATGCCGAACTGGTTGTTCTCCTGGCAGATGTATTCCATGATCTCGTCACCCGGGTTGCTCAGCCGCGCGTTGAACGTCAGCGTGAACGGCTTGGAGTACGCGCCCGGATCGTCGATGGTGATCTTGATCTCCATGCGGCCAAGGTCGACGCGCGTGAACCGCTCGATGATGTGCAACTGCTCGGTGTGTGGATGACCGCGCCGGTCGAACCAGAACTTGTCGTTGAACCCGACGGTGTCCACGACCAGCGTGTCGCCCTCCCACCAGCCGATGGAGTGCCCGTACCACGTCGGGTCGAGCTCCGCGGGATGCTTCCGCCCGTCCATGAAGATCTGCCGGTAGCTGTGGATGCTCCCTTCCTCGAGCTTGAAGATGTGCGTGGCGGCCTTGTGCGTCGGCGTCTGAATGAACCGCCACGGATACGGCGTGCCGCGCACGGCACCCGCCGGCAGGCACTGCAGGTACGGCTCGTCCTGCTCCTGCCGTGAATCCCTGATCGCTTTCGCCGCCGGAAGGATCGGCACTTCGCCCGGCTTCAGGCGGCCGTCGCGCTCCATGTCGCCGACGGCGCCGCCGCCGACCCAAAGTCCTGACAAGTCGACGGTCCCGTCAGGCAGCCGCGGCGTCGGGCCGCTCGGCGGCGGCGGCCGCCGGACCTGCTGGCCGAGCGCTCCGATGGGCGAGCCACGCTCCTGGGCGATGAGCGGCTGCGCCAGGCATTGCGCCAGGAAGATCGTCACAGCCGCGAAGAGACACGAGCTCGTCAGCCGGTTTCGCACGGGAGCCTCCTAGCGGCCGTCGTCAGCCGAGCCGGAGAACAGCGAGCGGCCGTCCGGCAGCACGATCGACTTGGCGTTCATCCGGAACGTGTTAGCGGCCCGTCCATCGAACCCTTCGACCTTCACCCGGTCGCCCACCTTGAGCGTGCGGCTCGACCAGCCGTTGCGCGCCAGCGCGCTCGGACTCGCCAGCTCGAGGTTCCAGGTCTGCACCGTCCCTCCGTCGCCGGTGACGTCCACGTAGACGCGCGCGTGCGGGTTCGTCCATTCGACCTTGGTCACCACGCCCTGGAAGCTGACCGGCTTATTGGCGTCGTATTCCACCGAGAACGAGTGATGGGCGGCGAGCGGGATCGTCGAACAGAGGGCGAGAGCGGCCAGGATCAACGCGAGCTTCGTTCTCATGCGATACACCTCGCTGGAAGCCGACATGATGCCGAACGGCGCGATGCGCGTCTTATACAGAGTCGGCGGAGACGTGTCAACTGAAACATCAGTTCGCGCTACCG
>WHSN01000220.1 GCA_009380045.1 Luteitalea sp. | reverse complement strand
GGCCGACGAGGTGCTGAACGGCTGGGGCGTGCGGGACAACAACTGGGAGATGTCGGGCGAGCTGCAGCACGAGATCACCCAAGGGCTGTCGTTGACGGCGGGGTACTACCGGAACACCGGCGGCTACTACCGGAACACCGACAGCAAGCAACGGGTCAACAACAACCTGGCGGTGACGGCGGCGGACTACGATACCTACTGCGTCACGGCGCCGCGCGATCCGCGGCTGCCGGGTGGCGGCGGCTATCCGGTGTGCGGCCTGGCCAACGTCAAGCCGGAAAAATTCGGCGCCGTCGAAACCCTCGTGGAACCCGCAGGAAATTTCGGTAAGGACACGCGGGTGAACGACTTCGTCGGCATGGGGCTCAACGCGCGACTGCCCGGCGGCATTCGGCTGGGCGGCGGCTTCGACACCGGCCGCACGGTGAAGGACCAGTGCTTCGTGGTCGACGCGCCTGGGATGGCCTCGTACTCCACGGGTACCTTCGGACCGCAGACCGACACCACGATCGATGGCGAGCAAATCTGTCGAGTCGTGACGCCGTTCAAGGCGCAGACGCAAGTGAAGCTGAACGGCAGTTTGCCCTTGCCGAAAGGCTTCGTGGTCAGCGGGGTCTACCAGGACATGTCCGGCCCCGCCATCGAGGCGGTCTACTCGGCGACGACCGCCGAGATCGCGCCCTCGCTTGGTAGGAACCTCGCGGGCGGCGCACGGACGGTCAACATCCCGCTCGTGGCCCCGCAAACGCTTTTTGAAGGCCGCACCCGACGTCTCGACCTGCGGCTGACGAAGAATTTCCAGCTCACCTCACGGGTACGCCTGCAGGCGAATCTCGACGCCTACAACGCGCTCAATTCGAGCGCCGTGCAGACCATCCAGACCACGTTCGGCCCGAACTGGCTGACGCCGACAGCGGTTCTGGACCCCCGGATCCTCCAGATCAGCGGTCAGCTCAACTTCTGAAGCGACACCGAGCCGGGTAGGCGAGACGCCTGCCCGGTCCGGACCTTCTCCACCACTGCAAGGTAGCAACACCAGGCGGGCTGACGAGTCCGGCAACCCGGCCCTCGGCGGCGTGAGGCCGAATAAACTGCCGCTTTCCGAGCGGGAGGGCGTCAACGCGCCTGACGTCTACTGCACCGACCCCAGCAGTCGTTCCCGGTACGCCCGGCCCAGCCGCAGTGCGGTTCCGTCAGCCAGAATCACTTCGTAGTCACCATGGGGGTGCGACATCACCTCCCTGACCCTGTCGATGTTGACGATCGTCGAACGGTGAATGCGGGCAAACTGCCGCTCATCCAGACTGCCTTGCAGCTCGCTCATCGTCATGCGGATCAGGTGAGCGCGTCCTTCCGAGTGAAGCTCCACGTAATTGGAGGCAGACCCGAACCAGTCGATTTTGTCGGCTTTCACGAACCGGTATCGTCCCCGATCCTTGATGACGAACCGCTGAACCAAGGTTCGCCGAGCTGACTTCTCCGCGGTGTCAGGTGTGCCAGCTGCTGCGAGCGAGCTCAGTCCATCGACGAGCCGGCCACGCGCGCGCTCCCGCCCGCGCTCGTCGAGCACCAGTTCCCTGGCGCGCCTCAGGGTTTCGTCGAACCGGGTATCACTGACCGGTTTCAGGATGTAGTCGATTGCATGGGCCTCGAATGCCTTCACTGCATAACGGTCGAATGCCGTCACGAAGATGACTAGTGGCAGGTGCTCGTGGCCAACACGGTCGAGCACCGAGAACCCATCGAACTCGGGGAGCTCGACATCGAGAAAGATCAGGTCCGGACGCAGTTCCCGGATCAGCGTCACCGCCTCCGCGCCATCGCCTGCCTCGTGGATCACATCGATGTCGGTCTCGTTGGCAAGCCTGGTGCAAATACCGGCTCGCGCCAACGCTTCGTCATCGATCACGATCGTCCGAATCACACGTCACCCCCCGTCAGGACCGAGCCGCCTCGGGCTGTTCTTGAAACGGAATCGAGACGATCACCACTCCGCCGCCTCCGGCTCCTCTGCCGATTTCGATGCGGTGCTCCACTCCATACAGGTGTAGCAGGCGTTCTCGAGTGTTCGTGAGGCCGATGCCCTTTCGGCGCGGCGCCGCCGGGTGCCCAACAAAGCCCGGGCCAGTATCGCCGACGCTCACGCGAAGCGTGCCTTCCTCGCACGAAGTCCGGATGGCAATACGGCCGGCGCCGGAACGGACGGCGATGCCGTGCACAATCGCGTTCTCGACCAGCGGCTGCAGGATCAGGCTCGGCACCAGCGCGTGAAGAGTCTCGGCGTCAATCGACCTTCCAAGCGCCTTTGCCGGCATCGTACCCCATCCGGACGACTCTCGATGCGGCATCCGCCGCCTCTCCCGCTCCTCGCGACGCGCCACCGGCCCGCTGCGCTCCAATGCGAGAGTGCGGCGAGGCTGGCAGGGCTGTGAGGGCAATACGTGCACTCCCGTTTCTCGACTTCACGGTCGCCGAGATTGACGCTCATGCCGGGGGAGCACGGAGATGTTCTCGAGGCCACGGCAGTTTGGGATCAGTCGCGGGAAAGCAGGGACAGATGCGACCTCACCATCAGCGGCAAGAAGAGCGCCGGTGACGTCCATCCGCAGAAACGGGGACGGGCGCAGGGCAGCTCCGCGTTTGTCCGCCTTCCCGGGGAACTGGATCAGGTAAACTCCGACGCAAAGCGGTCTTGGAGAGCTCATGGCCCGGGTCAGCACGGTGCGTTCAGCGACATTGCGAGCTCCGGGCGCGGTTGACGCGGCCGAGGCGGACGCACCTCCGTCCGCGTCGCGCGTAATTTCCCTTCCACCGCGGCGCGCCGTCCGGCTGCCGCTGCTTCTCTCGCTGGCGCTCGTCGGTTTCGGCTTCGTCGATCCCATCCGGCAGAGCACGCCGCTGCTATGGTCGATCTTCGGGGCGGCGGCCGCGTTGACGGCATGGACCGCGGGCCTATTCTTGCCCGCGGTCGGCAAGAGCCGGGTGTTCCGGCTGGAGATCAGTCTCAGGAAACAGCATTACCTGCAGGCCTGCGCTCAGGGGTCGGTGTTGCTGTATTGGGGCTGGTACTGGCCTCAGGCGCACGAGTGGGCGCCGCTTGTCGCGGCGCAATTGCTGTTCGCCTACGGCTTCGACGTGCTCCTGGCCTGGTCGCGACAGCGGGTATATCAGCTCGGCTTCGGACCGTTCCCCGTCATCTTCAGCATCAACCTCTTTCTCTGGTTCAAGCCGGAGTGGTTCTACCTGCAGTTCCTGATGGTGGCGCTCGGCTTCCTCGCCAAACAACTGTTCCGGTGGGACAAGGATGGACACCGCACGCATATTTTCAACCCATCGGCATTCACGCTCGCGGTGTTCTCGACCGCGCTGCTGGCGTCGGGCACCACCGGGATCACATGGGGTCCCGAGATCGCGATTACCCAGTTCTATCCACCCCACATCTATGTCGTGCTGTTCCTGATTGGCCTGCCGGGGCAGTTGTTTTTCGGTGTCACCTCGATGACGATGGCGGCGGTGGTGACGACCTACCTGTTCAGCCTGCTGTACTTCGCGGTCACGGGTATCTTTTTCTTCTACGATTCCTACATTCCGATCGCGGTCTTTCTCGGGATGCATCTGCTGTTCACCGACCCGTCCACCGCGCCGCGAACAGAGTTGGGGCGCCTCATCTTCGGCGTGCTTTACGGGCTGAGCACCGTCGCGCTATACGCGCTGCTCGGAAACGCCGGTCTGCCGACCTTCTACGACAAGCTTCTGCAGGTGCCGATTCTGAACCTCTCGATCAAGCTGATCGATCGGGCGGCACGCTCGACGGCGCTCGGATGGCTCGACCCGACGGCGCTCGGCCGATCGCTCGCGCCGCGACAGCGCAACCTGGCCTATCTCTCACTCTGGATCATCGTGTTCGCCGCCATCAATGCGGCGCAAGGAGTGGGCGACCGCCATCCCGGTCAATGGCTGCCGTTCTGGCAGCGGGCCTGCGCGGAGGGACGTCCGGCCGCCTGTTCTTTCGTGTCGGCCAGGCTGGCGACGCACTGCGGCGAGGGATCGGGCTGGGCGTGCAATGAAGTCGGCATCCGCCGCCTCGCTGTCTCACCGTCGAACGCCGGGCAGAGCACGAGCCGAGCCAGACCTGGGTCCGACGCGCCGGCGGCCTCGTTCGAGCGTGGATGCGAGCTGGGGTTCGCACCCTCCTGCGACAACCTTCTGAGGGTGGTGAGCGGCAGTGGAGCCCTCGACAGCGCGGCGCCGACGCTCGCCGACTATCCGATCATCTTGAGAGGCAGCAAGAATCAGATGATCGCTCTCACGCCATCGGGGCTCTTGGCCGCCGCCTGTGAACAGGGGTGGCCTGGCACCTGCGGGCCCGACGATCAGGCCGGCGCACACCTCACGCCGCAAGTGCGGTTGTCAGCGAGCGCGCGCGCGTCGGTCGCCCGCCGCAGCTACCGTAACGGTGCGGCGAGCGCCTTGGTCACGCCGCCATAGGCGTCGTGCAGCACGAAGCGCACTTCGATCAAACAGAGCTCTTGGTGGCGCTGTTCAGATTCGCCGCGTCAGCGCATTCGGGGCGCGATGTAAGCGCCCGGGGGATGCGCCGCTCGTGACGGAAGCGGTTATCGCGCGGCCCCGTCGGTGATCGGCCGGCCGTGCCGGACGGACACGCCCTTGCCCGGCGTCTCGACATTCACCGTGTCGTCGCTGCCCCGCGTCAGGATCGTCACCGTCCCGGAGCCCTCCGGCACCGCCCACGTGTAGCTCCACCGATCGGTCCCCGCCGCCGGGTGCCAGCTCTTCCCGCTATCGACCGAGATCTCCACCCCGGAGACGGTGCCACCCACGTCGGTCGCCGTCCCGCTGACCGTCACCACCGGGCCGCTGACCACCGTCCCGTTCGCCGGCGACACGATCCGTGTCACCGGCCCTGTCTTGTCGGTGGATTGGCTGGCGGGCACGAGGTCGCGCTGCAGGTTCGCCGGCTGCACCCCCATGTCCGCGAAGACGTTCACCGTCGCCTGTTGGACTACCTTCGACGGCCCGTAGGTGTCGTAGCCCACCCGGTTCGAGTAGGGATTGATGTTGTTGGCGCCTCGAGACGTCGGGTTGCTGTGATGGTTGTCGAGACCCCAGGTGTACTGCACGGCGCCAGTGCCGAAGACGAGCGCACCGCTCTTCGCGCGGTAGAGAACGAGACTGTGCGTCGCCGTGCCCTGATCGTAGACCGAGCCGTGATCCATCGGGTACTGCACGCCGCTCATTTTCGTCTCCGACAGGCGGATCAGCCCGGCGGGCCGGAACCCGTTGTCCAGATCCTCGTCCCATTCATGGCCGAGCATCCCGTTGCCCGTCACCACCTGCTCGTCTTCTTTGAGTTTCGCGACGTCCGTGTTCCGCCAGATCCGCAGCTTGGCGTACTTCGCCGGAATGATCAGCGGGTCCTGCCGGTTCGCGTTGACAGTGAAAATCGTCCCGGTCAGGGCGTTCTCCGGCTGCGCCCCTTCGGGGTTCGCCGGACTCGACTCGCGCCACGTCCCGGTCCAGACGTCCTTCATCGGGTCGATCTTGGTCGTCGGAATCGTCCGCCCCAGCTCGTCCTGGTTGCTGTGGGTCTCCTTGTAGACCACCAGCGTCCGATAGGGCGTCTTCGAGCCGTCGATGCTGTCCTCGTAGCGGATCTTCCAGAACACCTCGTTGCCGGACATGAACGCCAGGTTCACGCCCGCGTCCCGGGCGTCCTCGGTGTTCTTCCGTTGGGCGGCCGACCAGTACTCGTCGTGCCCCGAGGAGATGAACAGTTTGTGGTTCTTCAGCAGGTGCCCGCGCCGATCGGTGTCGACGCCCGCGGAGTACGTCGTGTCGTACCCGTTGCGCTCGAGCCACCGCGTGAGCGAGTACTCGGCGTTCAGATAGTGATTGACGCTGCCGCCGTTGTTCAGTGGACGGTTGAAGCTCACCTTGTGCGCCCGCAGCGGCCGCCCCGACCCGTCTCCCGACGCGGTGGTGCCGTTGTACGAGTTCCCCAGACCGTACGTGTTGTAAGCCGTCCACGAGGGATCCGACGTCTGCATCAGGACGTCGGCCTTGCTGCTGTCGTCCCGCACCACGAAGACGATGTGGCTCGCGCGCGGCTCTTTCAGCGGGTTCCGCAACTTGCCCAGCCCCAGGGCCCCATACGCGTGCGGGCC
>WHSN01000216.1 GCA_009380045.1 Luteitalea sp. | reverse complement strand
ATGTTGGCTGTTGACACTGTTGAGGCGTCTTTCGCGTGTCAAGAGCAGATGAGTTCTCGTGGAGGGGACGCCGCACTCTACGTCCTAACATCGCTGGTTGTCGCTAAAGGAGACACCGATCGGGACGGTTTCGCCGCGCTCGGGCGGCACTTTCCCAATACGGGCCTTCTGCCGCCTTGCGCGACTGCTATGGACACGATAGTCTGGCCGTCCGCGCGGTTAGTCACTTCATATGAGGGCTCCCATGGCACACCCACGATCCGGCGACAAAGTCAAAGTCCACTACACCGGGCGCCTGGACGACGGCCGCATCTTCGACAGCTCGAAGGAACAGGACCCGCTTGAACTGACCCTCGGTGACACGCAGGTGATCCCCGGGATCGAGGAAGCGGTCAAGAACATGGAACCGGGCGAAGCAAAAACAGTCATGGTCCCGGCCGAGCGGGCGTTCGGCCCGCACCAGTCCGAGCTCGTCGTGCAGGTTGACCGTGCGGAGTTTCCCGCGCACATCGAGCCCACGGTGGGCCAGCGGCTACAGGTGCGGCGTGACGACGGTGTGGTCACCGAGGTGCGGGTCGCCGAGGTCTCGGACGAAGAGGTGATTCTCGACGCGAATCACCCGCTGGCCGGCCAGAATCTCACCTTCGATCTGCAGCTGGTGGAGATCCGCGATCGAAAATCGTAGGCGCGGCGCGCAGTATGCAGCCTCCGTTCACCTGAGGCCGACAGCCAGCCTTCGAAGCCCCGCCTCACCGGGGCACGTGTGCCTACCAAGAACTCGGTTCTTGTTGCGGCAGTTGATGTTGCGGCCGACGATGGATACGCTTCTGGTCGATGTCGGTGCTCCTGTCCGTTCTCCTGACGCTGCGAACATGGGCGCATTCGCGCGCGGCGCTCCAGCTCGAAATCCTCGCGTTACGGCACCAACTCCAGGTGTTGCAACGCACCAGACCGGAACGGCTGCGGCTCTCCAAGATGGACCGATGTCTCTGGGCCATGATCTCCCGCATCTGGCTTGGATGGCGAACGTCGCTGGTGATCGTCAAGCCTGAGACCGTCATCGCCTGGCACCGACGCGGCTTCCGGCTGTGGTGGACGTGGAAGAGCCGGCGTCGCATCGGGCGACCAGCCGTGTCCACCGACGTCCGGGGGCTGATTCGCACGATGGCGCAGGCGAACCCGCGCTGGGGCGCACCGCGGATTCACGGCGAACTGCTGAAACTCGGGATTGACGTCTGTCAGGCGACAGTCGCGAAATACATGGGACACTGGCGCCCGCCCTCGCAGACGTGGCGGACATTCCTGACGAACCACATCGGACAGATCATGGCGGCAGACTTCTTCGTCGTGCCGACGGCGACGTGCCGCCTCCTATTTGTGCTGGTGATCCTGGGCCATGAGCGTCGGCGGATCGTGCATGTCGCTGTCACCGAACATCCGACGGCCGCGTGGACCGCCCAACAGTTGCGGGAGGCGTTTCCGTTGAACGACGGGCCGCGCTATCTGCTCCACGACCGCGATCTCGCATTCGCCGCGTGGGCGCGGACGGCGGCGGCGATGGAGGTACCAGAGCCCGTATGGAAAGTCTCGCATCGCCGCCCGTCGGGCGTGTCTGACCGCGACCTGGTAGGTGAAGGGATTCTGCGCGATTCGCGCGACGGTGGACCGAACGTGTTCGACGTAGCGATTGCCTAGCCCAGAGGCCGTCGCCTCGTACCAATCCTGGGCGTTCGCGATGTCGGACTGGGCGGCGGCCGTGATTCGGACCGGGCGGCTCAAGGAGCGGGATGCCGGCGGAGAAGCCGTTCGATCGCCTCGTCCGCGGGCGTGGCCGTCTCGCGGTCACGATCGATGGTCGCCAAGCGTTCCAGCACGATCCGCTCTTCCTCGGTAGTGACCGGCGGTTCGATCTTGTCAGCGTCCGATTTCGTTGGCCGATCGACAGCGGGCTTGCTCATGTGATCAGGCTATCCCTCCTCATTCAGTGGCGCAAGTCGGTCGACTCCCAGGACCAGCAGCCTTCATGCGGTGCGCTTGAAGTTGGGCCGTGTGCCGAGGCGAATAAAAAGCGAATATGCTACGATCCGTCGCGTGACGTTGCGGGCGTGCGCCGTCTCGTTCGTGGACGTGCGCGGCATCCGCCACGTCGCCGAGGTCCAGGCTGAATCGCTGTATGAAGCGGCGATTCTCGGGGTGCGCGTGTTCAAAGGTGACCCGTGGATCGATCACGTCGGTCCGGCCACGGTCTTCGACGTGGAGGTGCGCGAGCCGGCCACGAAACACGCAATCAGCATGCAGCAGATCGAGCGTTGGCTCGGTGGCGCGACGACCAGCCCCGAACGAAGCGTCGAAGAAGGCCAAGCTGAAGAACCTGCTGCTGTCCCCGTGAGCGTCAATTCGCCGCGATTACCCTCCATCCGTTCTCTTCGAGGACCGTGCGCAATTCGTTTGCCCGGCTCTCGAGGGCGGCCGCGCTGTCGAGCGCGAGGCAGTCCAGGGGGTTCGGCTCTCCGCTATAGCTGACGCGCAGCTCGCGTCCGTCAGCGACACCGAAAATCGCCGCGGTTATCATCTTGTTCGGCGGGCGAGTCATCATCCACAGGGTCCGCACGAGCACCGGTTCCGGCTTCAATGCCGTTCTTCGACGCGCCTGGAGTCATGCGCGCTCCTTCAAGAATTCATCAGTCAAGACGATGATCCGTCCGGCGTCAGTCTAAGCCAACGCTGCGCAACATCATCACCGGAACGCTTCGGGAGCGCGCACAGGAAGAGCTCACGTCACAGGCGTCCCAATTCCTTGAAGCTGACGTAGCGACCGTCGCCGATGACCAGGTGGTCCAGCACCTCGATGCCGAGCAGCGTGCCGGCGGCCGCCAGGCGTCGGGTGAGCTCGATGTCGTCGGCGCTCGGGGTCGGGTCGCCGCTTGGATGTCCGTGTGCCAGGATCAGCGCGGCTGCGTTCGCCAGGATCGCGGCCTTGAAGACCTCGCGCGGATGCACGACCGTGCTGTCGATCGTGCCGCGACTGACTTCGTGATACGCGATCACCCGCTGACGTGTCGACATGAACACCGCGACGAAGACCTCGGAGGGCTCCTCCTGAAGCAACGGGATGAGGAACGCCGCCGATTCGGGCGGCGAGCCCAGGCGGCGCCCCGTCATGACCGGCTGGCCGTCGTGGTCCCGTTTCAGCACGTATCGCAGTCGCAGTTCGCGCAGTCGCATCGTTCCCGTCTCCATGGCGTGTCCTCCGTGTGTGGTGTGGCGTGGTGCCTTCGTCACCACAGGCACCGCCGCACCACACGGGACACGTGCGCGACGCGACCGATCATCGAGGAGGCGACGGAAGGCAGCGGCCGTGACGGGTCCGCCTGGCACGGGCCACGATGTGGCGACCCGATGCACGACGACTCCGGGCCGCAGGCCGATGACCGGCGCGTCGCGCGATCCGAGACGGGAATACGGACGATGTCGAACAATGGCGATGTTCGCGGGACCAGGACCTCGGTGCGGTGGGCACGGACGTAAATCACGAGCTTTGCAGAAGGTGCGACTGCGGAGGATGGGCGAGAGAGCGCCTGCCACGTTCAGCGATGCAGAATCGGGCCGGAGGGAGCGCAAGCTGAGGACGCGGCTAACAACGTGCGGGGTCTGACCGAAGGTCGGCCGAAGCGTCGAGCACGCTCCGGCCGGCTGACGGCTGCTACAGGGCCGCCTCGTGGACGGCGTAGGCCTGGAGAATCAGGTCGCGGACGCGTTCCTGAGCGTTTGTATCGACGATCGGGCGCAGAAGCGCAAAGCTGCGCCGCTCACCGTTGACCGAGTATTGCCGCGCGGGGAACGTCACGTTGCGGCCGCCGCCGCCGCGGCGCTCCCAGATCGCGAAGCCGATCATCTTGAGGCCCGAGAGCGGTCCCTCGGCGAAGTGCAGTTCGGCGTCGGCGAGCTTTCCCGGAGGGTTGCCGGCGTCGTTCGGGCTGATCTTGACGATGAGAGTGTCGCCTTGAGTGGTGGTCTGCATGGTTCTGCTCCTCTTGGGAACCGTGATTGGTTCCTTCGCGAGAATCAGGAACCATCACGCGTCCCATCGAGGACGGAAGCGGCGCTCGGGCGCCCGCGGCCACAGGCGCCGGCAGCCAGCGTGACAGGTTTCCTGGCACGTCGCGCTTTGCGGCTTGCTGGGTGCAGCCTGTGGCCGAGTAAGGGCGTCCGGGCGGCGCGGCCCCAAACGACCATCCAAGAGACAATCACGTGTCGAATCGGTCTTCGGACGGAAGCAAGGAGCCCGTCACGGTAGTGCGCCCCGTACAAGCTGACGGCGCCTCTTTCGTCGAGCCGATTCTCATCGGGAACCTCGGCGCCGGCGGTAGACTCTTAGGGGAGGACGTGATGCGCAAGCCGCGTACTGTGGTCATCGTCGTGGCGGCATTGGCCGTCTCGTTTGCGCCGGGTCTGTCGGCGAAGGGGCGGACCGTGAAGGTAACGGTCTCCAGTCCCTCCGCTGTTCAGCCGATAGACATCACCGATCCGACGGTCATCGCTCCGACGGTGTGGGGCGGCGAGTTCATCGGGGCGCGCACGTCGGAACCCGATCGCTCACTTATGCGCTACCGTCTGGCGTTCCACGTCGAGCCACCGCGCGAGAAAGCGCGCGTCATGTACACCGTCTCTTATGTTCGCGATCCACGCAAGGGGACAGCGTTCATCTACCTACCCGGGCCAAGCGACGAGGGCTACAGACTGAACATCGGGACGATCTACCGTGACGGGCAAGACGGTCGCTGGTTCTTGGCGGAGCCGAACTGGAGTGCAGCTCTGAACGCCGCCATGCGGTAGCAGGACGAAGCGAGCTGAATCAGCCGCATCAAAACTGCGGAGTGCCGGCGCCCTTTGAGCGCTGAACCCTCAGTCTCGAGCGCACTTCGCCAAAAACTCGTCAACACTGCGCGACTAGAACGAAGCCGCTGGCGCGGCGGCCGACGGGCAGCCGGGTGATTCGTAAGAGCGTAGGGTGCGTCACAGGAGGGACTGCCTGTGACGATCCTGCTGCAACGTCTGCACGACGAGCTCGTGCGCCGCCACTACGCAACGACCACCCGCGAGAGCTATCTCAAGATCCTCAAAGCGTTTCATCGACACATGGGGAAGCGTGTAGGGTGCGAAAATGTGCTCACGCCGCCAGGACGTACTCGTGGATCACGCCACCGAGACGATCGCGACGTTGGACACGAGGCTCACACGTCGCCGGCACGGACGGTGGGCGTGTCCGATGGGGCGGCGTGAGGGCCAGCGCTCGGTGAGGCCGGTGGCCGTTGTAGTGCTCCACGAAGACGGCGAGGACCCGCTCGAGATGGTCGTGGTTAAGGATCAGCAGCCAGTCTAGGCACTCCGAGCGAAGCGTGCGCACGAATCGCTCCGCCACGCCGTTCGCCTGCGGGGCACGAAACGGCGTGCGAACGATTTGGATCTCATCGCTTCGAAACACCTGGTCGAAACTATCGGTGAATTTCTGGTCGCGGTCGCGGATTAGGAAGCGGAGCGACTCCGGCCGTTCTGTCAGCGTCCACGTGAGTTGCCGGGCTTGCTGCGTCACCCACGGCCCGCTCGGATTCGACGTGCATCCGGCGACATGAACACGGCGGCTGCCCAGTTCGATGAAAAAGAGGACGTACAGTCGTTGCAGCCAGATCGTCTCCACCGTGAAGAAATCGACGGCGAGCATGCTGTCCCGATGTGCTCGGACGAATTCGCGCCAAGTGACGCCGCGGCGAGTACCGACGGGTCCGAGGCCACCTGCCCGCAGCAATGTGCGTACGCTGGTCGCCGACACCGCGACACCAAGCCCCTTGAGCTCACCGGCGATACGCTGATATCCCCACCGTGGGTTTTCTCGCGCCAGACGCAAGACCAGGTCTCGAACTTCCCGGCGGATCCCTGGCCGACCCACACGACGCGGATACGTCCATCGCTTCGCCACCAAGCGGCGATGCCAGCGCAACAGCGTCGTCGGCGTGATCATGAAGGATCGCCAACGCGTCCGCGGTAGGAACTGGCTGGCCGCCGCCAAAAGCATGCGGTCGACTGTCGTCATCGCCGGACGGCTGGTCTGCCTTCGCAGGATGGCGAGCTCGTGCCGCAGCACGACGATTTCCAGCTCCTTGAAATCGTTCGAGCGCCAACGCCAAATGGCCAGCTGCAGGCCGCCGCGAAGCAAGAGGTAGCAGAAGGAGAGCAGCACAGAGCCTCCGGAATCAGATGCGAGCCTATTCTACGCATCGGTGTGCCGCGATGCCTCCGGATGTCATGCGCGGCCGGCCAGACGCACCGAACCCGAGTTTCTGCACCCTTGTGTGTCCAGACAAGGCAGACAT
>WHSN01000093.1 GCA_009380045.1 Luteitalea sp. | reverse complement strand
TGTTCTTTCCGCCGAGGACCGCCTGGGCGTACGGGGCCTCCACCACTAGCTCGTTCCCGTTGCGGTTGCAGGTGCAGAACAGCGTCGGCGCCGGATGCTGGACGCCGGTTGCCCGAAGGGCCCGCCCGTCGGCCGGAGGTTCGGCCGGCGCGGTCCGGAAGCGCGGCTCGATGCGGTATTCGAGCTCGATGATGTCGGGAAACCGCGTCTCTGCGGGGTTCGCCGCCTGCATCAACTCGGCCTTCGGCTCGACGGCGTCGAGATAGATGAGCGTCGTGCGATCACGCTGCGGCCCGTGCAGCGCCTGCATGGACGCGAACGGCGCCACCTCCCAGTCGCCAATCGGACGGCCACCGCCGTCGTGTCGCCGAAGTCGTTCGGATCGCCGAAATGAAGGATCCGCGCCTCCCGGAAGCCGAGAGGAATCGTCCGCGGCGCGTCCACGTCCGCCGGGAAGTCGCGATCGGTCGTGTAGAGATGGATGTAGGCCTCGTTGCCGGAGAGCGACAGCAAGTTGTCCATCCGTAGCGTGCGCACTTCGACATCGACCCGCACGCGCGTCACATCGGGGTCGGGGATCCCGAAGCTCTCCCGTCCCACCGCCGCATCCGACGCGGCCTGCAAAAGCGGTATCGGATCGGCGTACTTGCCCGTGAACACGACACTCGGGTAACCGAGCAGCGGACGACGTGTACGACGCCTCTCGTCGAGCTCGTGTTCCTCGTACCAGGTCGCGCGCTCGACCGACAACGCCTGCCCCGTGAGCCCCGACACATCGTCCAGTCGGGAACGGACGAGCAGACGTTCGGTGCTGGCGAGCTCCTCGCGTTCGGTTTCAGTTCGAGGACGAATCCCGGCGGAGAGGTTGACGAGGGACGAGTAGATGGCGGGGGAGGCGGGCATCAACGATCCTGATGAGGCGCGGCGCGCTGTTCAGTGACGCGTGATCACGGTGACGCGACCTGGCGACGAATGCGACGTGCAACGAGATTGAGCCGGCAGCATACGCTCTGCGGCGGGCACACACAAATCAATTCCGCGTAGCGGCTCCTCACATTCTGCGCATCGGCTTCCGTTCACGGCGGTCAGATTCTTGCACGCCGACTGTGTTCATGAATCTGAGCGCCGGGCATTCCGCGCGGCCGCCACGCAAGTGAAAAGATCAACGCCAAAGCCATGGCCAAATCGAAGCGCAAATCGGATGAGCTGAAGTCCGGTGTCCGTCGGAACAGCCGCTCCACAGTGGGCGGGCCGTCCAACCCGGAATCTCCAGTGGCGTCATCAGTCACCGATCGTCTGGCGGCGAAGGTCGCCGGCACTGAGGAGCTGGTCTCGCAGTTTCCTTTCAATGCCAACAAGCCGCTCGAGTACGACCCGGCGGCTGCCACGGCTCCGAAGCCTGGCCAGTCCGCTGTCCCCGCCGATCCGCTCGTCACGGGTAGCACCGTCACGGAGGTGAATGGCTCGGACAAGGTAGGAAGCGGAGCGCCCTCTCTCG
Organism: Luteitalea sp.; assembly: GCA_009380045.1. Classification (GTDB taxonomy): domain Bacteria; phylum Acidobacteriota; class Vicinamibacteria; order Vicinamibacterales; family CAVVIG01; genus WHSN01. Next base: position 14,619 of record WHSN01000093.1, on the reverse strand, counting down.
GCAACAACATGACCGTCGGCCCTCTCGATCGCGTGCGAGCCGACTCCTCGGATCGAGTGCTGACCACCAATCAAGGCGTCCCGGTCGGCGACAATCAGAGCTCGCTGAAGGCCGGTCTGCGCGGGCCGACGCTGCTCGAGGATTTCGTCCTCCGGGAGAAAATCACCCACTTCGATCACGAGCGGATACCGGAGCGTATCGTCCACGCGCGAGGGTCAGCGGCGCACGGCTACTTCGAGTGTTACAAGCCGCTGACGGAGTACACCCGTGCGTCGCTGTTCGCGGAAGCCGGCAAACGGACGCCGGTATTCGTCCGCTTTTCGACAGTTCTCGGCGAGCGCGGATCGACCGATACCGCGCGCGACGTCCGCGGCTTCGCGGTGAAGTTCTACACCGACGAGGGGAACTGGGATCTCGTCGGCAACAACATACCGATCTTCTTCATCCAGGACGCGATGAAGTTCCCGGACCTGGTCCACGCCGCCAAGCCTGAAGCGCATTTCGGGATGCCGCAGGCCGGCACCGCGCACGACACTTTCTGGGACTTCGCGTCGCTGATGCCCGAGATCACCGCGATGCTCATGTGGGCGATGTCCGATCGCGCGATCCCCAGAAGCTACCGCACGATGCAGGGCTTTGGCGTCCATACCTTCCGACTGGTGAACGAGGCTGGCGCGTCTCATTTCGTCAAGTTCCATTGGAATCCCCGCGCCGGCACGCACTCGCTGGTCTGGGACGAGGCGGTGAAGATCTCAGGGGCCGATTCGGACTTCCACCGGCGGGACCTGTGGGAGGCGATCGAGGCGGGCGCCTACCCCGAATGGGAGTTCGGCCTGCAGATTTTCACCGAGGAGCAGGCCGAAGGCTTCACCTTCGATGTCCTCGACGCGACCAAGATTGTGCCCGAGGAGCTGGTGCCGGTGGTGCCGGTCGGCAAGCTGGTGCTGAATCGCAATCCCGACAATTTCTTTGCCGAGACGGAACAGGTGGCCTTCTGCGCCGCGCACGTCGTTCCGGGCATCGACTTCAGCAACGATCCGCTGCTGGCGGGACGCATCCACTCATACGTGGACACGCAGATTTCACGGCTCGGCGGGCCGAATTTCCACGAGATACCGATCAACTCGCCGATTGCGCAGGTCCACAACAACCAGCGCGACGGGATGCACCGTCAGGCGATCCACCGCGGCCGCGTGGCGTACGAGCCCAATTCCCTGGGTGGCGGCTGCCCGTTCCAGGCCGGCGCGGCGGGCTTCGTGTCCTTTCCAGAGCCGACCGAACCGGAGGCGCACAAGGTTCGAGGGAAGGCCGGGCGCTTTGCCGATCACTACACGCAGGCGACGCTGTTCTGGAACAGCCAGACTCCCGTCGAACAAGCGCACATCGTCAACGCGTTCAGATTCGAGCTCTCTCGCGTGCAAACCCCGGCGGTGCGGGAACGCATGGTCTCCGGACTGATGAACGTGGCACCGGAGCTGGCGGAAGCGGTCGGGACGGGCCTGGGGCTGCGGAGCATGCCGACGCCGATGCCGAAGGCGCTCGCGAAGGAGGTGACACCCGAGGTGTCCAGGTCGCCGACGCTCTCGTTGTTCGCCCGTCCGGGCGATGGCAGCGTGGCGACCCGTCGCGTCGCCATTCTTGTCGCCGACGGGGTCGACGGAAACGCGCTGCGGGCGCTCGCCGAGCGGCTGACTGCGGCCGGAGCCGTGCCACGATTTGTCGGCGCTCAACTCGGCGCCGCCACGTCCGTGGCCGGAGAGCCAATCGAGATCGACATCACCCTGGGGGCGGCGCCCTCCGTGCTGTTCGATGGCGTGGTGCTGCCAAACGGTGCTGCGGCGGCGGAGCGGTTGGCAGCCGACGGCCGGACGCTCGAGTTCCTGAAAGACCAATACCGGCACTGCAAGCCGCTGCTCGTTCCGGCGGCGGCCGCCGAGCTTCTCGAGAAGGCGAACCTCCCTCGCACGTTGCCGTCCGGCGAGCCCGACCCGGGTCTGCTCGTCGCAGAATCCGACAACGGCGACACCTCGGCGGAAGAGTTCATCGCCGCGCTGGCCAGGCACCGGCACTTCGAACGTGAAGCGGATCCGCCGCGTGTCTAGCAGCCCGTGGTGAACGTCTGGCGTCGCACCGAGACGGGCGAGGCGCCCCGCGGGCAAGGCGCGACGACCGAGAATACCGGGAGTATTTGAGCGAGGAGCAACGCCGCCGGCGGGGATGCATCGCCCGTCGAATGCAGCCAGACGTTCACCACGGGCTGCTAGCCCTGTCGAGCCCGCGATCACGCGCGCGCCGGAGCCCCGGTGCCGAAGATTGTGCGACAGGGCCGTGTTGCAAACAGACCCACAACCGAGAGGAGACGACGATGACCGATGGAACGCTGCACGACGCTTTCGTGGACGAGTTGCGGGATACCTACGACGCCGAGAAACAGATTGCGAAAGCGCTTCCCAAGATGATGAAGGCGGCGAGCTCGCCCGAGCTCCGCACGGCGTTCGAAGCGCACCTCCAGGAGACGCGCGGGCAGGTCGAGCGCCTGGAGGAGGTCTTCGCCAGCATCGAGGAGAAGGTCCGCGGCAAGCACTGCGACGGCATGGAGGGGATCATCGAGGAAGGCAAGTCAGTCATGGAGGAGGACTTCGGCGACACCACGATGGATGCGTGCCTGATCGCCGCCGCCCAGCGGGTCGAGCACTACGAGATGGCCGCCTACGGCACCCTCGTGGCGTGGGCGCGTGTGATGGGACACACCGATGCGGCGGACCTGTTGCAACAGACCCTCGATGAAGAGAAGTCGGCGGACCAGAAGCTGTCGTCGCTGGCCGAGAGCGGAATCAATCAGGACGCCGCCGACGCGGCGCATCCTGACGAGGACGAAGGCTACGCGCCCGCGCCAAAGTCACGTTCGAAGGCGGTCGCGGCAAAGAAGCCGGCACGCCGCCGATAGTTCCACTGGGAGCCTGGCTCATTCGCGGGCCAGGCTCACCGCCTTTCCACCTGCCGCAATCCGCCTCTGGAATTTCGAGACCGGCGCCAGCCGGCACTCAGCTCCACGTTGTCACTTTGCTCGACTGTTCGGGCGGAAACCGCTGCGGAAGCGAACCATGCGAGCGGCGCGACGCGAGCGAGAGACGGGAAATCGACTCGGACGCGCCGAAGTCCGCCGCAGGTCACGGACCTGCGGCCTGCCGCCGACAAGCCGCTGGCGAGGCGATTTCCCGCGGCGCCTCCACCCCAGCGCGGCTGCCGCGCCGGGGCCCCGGGGCGAGCGGTTCGCGGAGCAGCGGTTTCTCGCCGAAACATCCAAAGTGACAAAATAGTGTCGGGAACACTGTGCGTCACCCGTGAAAACGACTTCTGGAGTGGCCATGCGCCAGCTGCCGCTGTTCATTCTCTGCACTGTCGTGACGATGGCGGCGTGCTCGTCGCCGTCAGAGAGTCGAGCACCTGAAGCCCCCAACGCGGTGGCGCTGTTCGAGGGGGCCAGGCTGATCACCGGTGATGGCAGCGCGCCGATCGACGACTCCGCGTTCCTGATGATCGATCGAGCGAAGTTGAAGTCCGGCTGGACCGGGGAGGGGCGCTCGGTGACAATGTCGCGACGCGCGTCCGGGATCCTCGTTCGGGAAGGATCGCCACCGATGTTCAGATATCGCGCTGCCTCACTGGCGTTTCCGGTTTTCGCCCTTGCGGCCGTCCCTTCGCCCGGCGCGTCGGCGCCCGACGCGTCTCGACTGGTCCAGCGTCGCTCCCCGCAGACGTCCACTCCGGCGGTCCGTCCGGACGAAAGCCTGATCGTGAACGTTCCCGCGACGTCGCCGTGGACCGACACCGGTGTGGTGGTGGCACGAGGCGATCGGTTGGGCATCAGGGCATCGGGACAGGTCACGCCGTACGGCTCCCCATCCGCCCGACCGAACGGACCGAACGGGTCGGGTGTCGGGGGTAGCGGCTGCGAGTGGGTGGTGACCCGTGCGGCTGACGCGTATAGCCTCGTCGGCAACGTGGCGCCCGACATCACCTTCGACGGCGGCGGCTTTCAAGTGGGCTCGCGCTGGGCTGGCGCCGTTCCGGTTTCCGGCGCCAGCGCTCTCGAGGGACACCTGCTCCTCGGATTCAACGGCAACGCGATGCTCTGCGATAGAAGCGGCTACGATTCGTGGGCGTTTCGCATTGCCAACAGCGGCGCCTTCACCGTCGCCATCGAGATCACCAGATCGCGCGCTGTGCCGCCCGGCGCGGATGGTCAGGGGATCCGCTGAGCCCGGTACGGGCACCGTAGGAAGAAGCCTTTGCGTGCTCTGCCAGGCGCGGCAGGTCGCACGATTCGGCAGCAAGAGTCGGAGTGTTGTCCGGGCGCCCCGGGCGTCATAGTAAGGGCATGACAAGGGCGCTCGACGAGACGGCGATCATGAAGGCCCCCGGAGCGAGACAGACACCCGGCGGCGTGCAGACAGCAGCCGACCCGCGATGGTCTGCCGTCGTCGCCAGGGACAAGCAGGCGGACGGAACCTTTTGCTATTCGGTCGAAACCACGGGCGTCTACTGCCGTCCATCCTGCGGATCGCGCCGGGCGAATCCGAAGAACGTGCGATTCCATCCGACGACCGCCGACGCGGAGCGAGCCGGTTTCCGGCCGTGTCGACGCTGCCGGCCGGATCGGCCCTCGCTCGAACAGGTCCACGCGGCGACGGTCGCCGAGATCTGCCGCGCGATCGAAGCGGCGGCCGCGACGCCGACCCTCGCGTCGATGGCCGCACGTGCGGGCATCAGCCCATACCACTTTCACCGCGTGTTCAAGTCGATCACCGGCGTGACGCCGAGGGCGTACGCGGCGGCGCATCGCACCAAACGGATCCGCAACGAGCTTGAAAAGAGGAGCAAGACCGTGACCGAAGCTGTCTACGATGCCGGGTTCAATTCGGGCGGACGTTTCTACGAGACATCCGACGAGCTTCTGGGCATGACGCCCACCGACTACCGTGCCGGCGGCGCCGAGACGTCGATGCATTTCGCCGTCGGCGAATGTTCGCTCGGCTCCGTCCTGGTGGCACAGAGCGCGAAGGGTGTCTGCGCAATCCTGCTGGGGAACGACCCCGGCGCGCTGGTGCGCGAGCTGCAGGACCGCTTCCCGCGCGCGACGCTCGTCGGCGCAGACGCCCGGTTCGAGCAGACGATCGCCAAGGTGATTGGGTTGATCGAAGCGCCAGGCGTCGGGCTCGACCTGCCGCTGGACGTGCGCGGCACAGCTTTTCAGCAGCGAGTGTGGCAGGCGCTTCGCGAGATTCCGCTGGGCTCGACAGGCAGCTACACCGCCGTTGCGGCGCGGATCGGCTCGCCGAATGGAGCCCGGGCGGTGGCGCAGGCCTGTGCCGCGAACCCGCTGGCCGTTGTGATTCCCTGTCACCGGGTGGTGAGAACCGACGGAGCTCTCTCCGGCTACCGATGGGGTGTCGAGCGCAAGGCGAAGCTGCTCGAGCGCGAAGGAGCGGCGGATGGTCGGCCGTAGATGAGTCCGTGTGGCACAACCCCTGCTCTGCGTTTTTCGCTCACCGGGCATGTCGATTTGGGCGCAGGCCATTCGTCTTGTTGATGAAGGGCCTATTTGCCGGCCCGCGCTAACGGGAGCCGGCTCTGGTGACCCGACAACCAAGCGGAAGAAAAGAGAGGGGCAGTCACAATGCGGTTCATGATTCTGGTGAAGGCGGACAAGAACTCCGAGGCGGGTGTGCTTCCGGACGAGAAGCTGTTGACGGAGATGGGGAAGTACAACGAAGAACTGGTGAAAGCGGGAGTGATGTTGGCGGGGGAAGGGCTCCAGCCGAGCTCGAAAGGCGCCCGGGTCAGGTTCTCGGGCCCGAAGCGGACCGTCGTGGACGGCCCCTTTGCCGAAACAAAGGACTTGATCGCCGGCTTCTGGCTGTTTCAGGTGAAATCGAAGGAAGAGGCGATCGAGTGGGTCAAGCGGATGCCAAACCCGATGCCGGGAGAGTCCGAGATCGAAATTCGCCAGGTGTTCGAGACGGAGGATTTCGGCGCCGCCCTCACGCCCGAGCTGAGAGAGGCAGAGGAACGCTTGCGCGGGCAGTCGGGCATGAAGGCGCGGTAGACCCCGCCCATCGCGCGGAGGCCTGTTGCTCGAGACCGGCATCCGTCCGAGGGTGGTTGATGTTCGCGTGCGAGGAGCGCGATGGCGTGAGCCGATTGTCGCGGAGTACTCTTGGGTCCAGGAGGGATCCATGAGACGGACGCTCGTGCTCGCCGCGCTCCTCGCGGCCGGCGCGCCGCCACTGGTTGCGGTGGGCCCGCAACCGGCGCCAGGGATTGTCGAAGTCGCGTGTCACGGGTGAGAATTTCCGAGGGATGGCGTCACCCGTAATGCCCAGGCCGTTCGACGCCGTGCTCGTGGTCGCCTTTGGAGGTCCGGAGCGGATCGAGGATATCCGGCCCTTCCTCGCCAACGTCCTGCGCGGCCGGCGCGTGCCCGGCGAGCGCGTCGAGGAAGTGGCGAAGCACTACGAGCTGTTCGACGGCAGGTCCCCGCTCACCGAGATCACGCGGCGCCAGGCTGAAGGCCTCCGGGTTCGCTTGAAGGACGCCGGGATCGATCTGCCGGTCTACGTCGGCATGCGCAACTGGCATCCGCTGCTGTCCGACACGCTGGCGGTGATGGCCCGCGACGGGGTCCGGCGCGCCATCGGCGTGATCTGCGCCGCGCATCGTTCTTATTCGAGCTGCACGCAGTATCGGCAAAACGTGAACGATGCGCGAGGTGAGGCGGTTGGCGCCGGCCTTCGCGACGTGCAGGTCACCTACGTCTCCGACTGGCATACGCACGACGGCTTCGTTGGCGCCAACGCACGCCACATCGTGTCGGCCCTTCGAACGCTGTCTCCGGATCTGAGGGAGGTGGCGCGGATCGTCTTCACCGCGCACAGCATCCCGGAGTCCATGACCGGCGCAGCCCGATACCGCGACCAGTTGCTGGAGTCGGCGCGGCTCGTCGCCGCGCGCGCGGGCTCGTCGGATTGGGCGCTCGTCTTTCAAAGCCGGAGCGGACGGCCGGAAGATCCATGGCTCGGCCCCGACGTCACCGGCTACCTCCGCGCCGAGCGGGCCGCAGGCCTCGAGGCGGCCGTGCTCTGTCCGATTGGGTTCGTCTGCGACCACATCGAGGTCCTCTACGACCTCGACCACGAGGCGGCGGAGGTCTGCGAACAGATTGGGCTGCCGATGGTGCGCGCGCTGGCGGTGAACGACGACCCGGCGTTCCTGGAGACACTGCGCGACGCGGCGATCGACACCTGGCGGCGATATGAGCGGGGCACGCCGCTCACCATCGCCCCGTCTTCACCTCCAGAGCGGATCGAAGGACCGGCGCCGTCGAGCTCACGGCGGTCGACGGAGAGCCCGCCGAGCTCGCCGGGAAATCCCGGGTGAGATTCCGGTCCTTCTCCTGCGACCAGGGCGCGCCCCGCGCCGATCGTCGCGACCTGCCGTTACCGCGTCAGCCGGACCAAGCGACTAGCGGCTGATCGTGACCGACTCGATCGTGATCGGCTTGACCGGGCGGTCCCCGGGCTTGCTGGTCTCTGTTCCACCGATCTTCTCGACCACCGCCTGGCCGTCCACCACTTCACCGAAGATGCTGTGACGGTTGTCGAGCCACCCGGTCGGGGCCAGAGTGATGAAGAATTGACCGCCGTTGGTGTTCGGCCCGGCGTTCGCCATCGAAAGCAGGCCGCTCTTGGTGTGCCGGAGCTTCGGATGAAACTCGTCGGCGAACTTGTACCCGGGGCCACCCGTGCCGGTGCCGAGCGGATCCCCGCCTTGAATCATGAAACCGGCGATCACCCGATGGAAAATCAGGCCGTCGTAATACGGCCGCTTCACTTTCTGACCGGTTTTCGGATCGGTCCATTCCTTCGTGCCCTCGACCAGCCCGACGAAGTTGGCAACCGTCTGCGGGACCTCGTCTTCGAACAACCGAACGGTGAACGGGCCCTCGCTGGTCGTGAAATGCGCCTGCAACATTGATATGCTCTCCCGCGTGCGATCATACTTTGTGAGCCTTCAGCGCGCGAGGAGGGAAGGCCGACCTCTGGCAAGGGAACTTCATCTATGAGGGAGCATATGAGACTGCAGTCGATCATGTACGGCGTCGTGGGCATCGCGCTTGCGTCGGCCGGGACCGTTGTCGCACAGGTAGACCTGAACAAAACCGCGAAGCTTCGCACACCGGCCGCGCTCACCGAAGAGGCGCCTGGCGACTACAAGGTGAACTTCGACACCAGCCGCGGCACGTTCGTCGTGCAGGTGCATCGCGACTGGGCGCCGCTCGCGGCCGACCGCTTCTACAACCTCGTCAAGAACGGTTTCTACGACGATGTGCGGTTCTTCCGGGTGGTGCCGAATTTCATGGTGCAGTTCGGCATGCACGGCAATCCCGCGATCACGCGTGCGTGGAGCACCACCAGCCTGAAAGATGAGCCGACCAAACAGACCAACAAGCGCGGCTACATCACGTTTGCGAGAACCGGCGCGCCGAACTCGCGCGGCACTCAGGTGTTCATCAACTACAAGGACAACGGGTTCCTCGACAAGCAGGGGTTCGCGCCGTTCGGTGAAGTCATCCAGGGGCTGGACATCGTCGAGAAGATCAATTCGATGTATGGTGAGAAGCCGGACCAGGGGCAGATCACCTCGACGGGGAACGCCTATCTGAACAAGGAGTTCCCCAAGCTCGACTTCATCAAGGCCGCGACGATCGAGAAGTAGGAACGCCGCGGAACACCGGCAGGACGGAGCAGAGCCGCGGGGCGCCTGCTCTGTCCGTCTTCATTTCAGGTCGATGCCGAACCATGCCTCCAGTGAGTCCCTCGCCCGTTGATCCCGCCCTTGCCGCGCTCGCGGCGGGACGGCACCGCGATCCTTTCAGCGTGCTCGGTCCGCATCCTTCCGGCGACGGCCGCGGTGTCGTGATCCGCGCCGTCAACCCGGCGGCGCAAGCCATCGACGTCCGCATCGTGGCCACCGGGAGCTTGCACCCGATGGCGAGTCGGGAGTACGCCGGGTTGTTCGAGGCGGTCCTTCCTGGCGCCGACGTGCCGGACTATCGCCTGCGGATCACCTTTCGGGGCGATCATGTGATCGAGATCGACGATCCGTTCCGCTACGGGCAGGTGCTCACCGATTTCGATCTGCATCTGATTGGCGAGGGCACCCACCATCGTGCCTTCGAGAAGCTCGGCGCGCACCACATCCGCATCGGCAGCACCGCCGGGGTCCATTTTGCGGTGTGGGCGCCGAACGCCGATCGGGTCAGCGTCATCGGCGATTTCAACGGGTGGGACGGCCGGGTGCACCCGATGCGCCTGCTGGTGCCGGCCGGCATCTGGGAAATCTTCATTCCCGATCTGCCCGACGGCGAAAAGTACAAATACGAGATCCGGACTGCCGCCGGTGCGCTCCTGAAGAAAACCGATCCGTACGGCGTGGCTTTCGAGGAGCCGCCACAAACCGCATCCATCGTGCGCGATATCTCGCACTACGAATGGGGCGACGGGTCATGGATGGCCGATCGCCGCGAGCCGGCCGGCAAGCTCCACCGGCCGATGTCGGTGTACGAAGTGCACTTGGGCTCGTGGGCGCGGGCGCCCGAGGACGGGAACCGTTTTCTCACCTATCGTGAGCTCGCGCATCAGCTCGTGCCGTACGTGAAGGACCTGGGCTTCACCCACATCGAGCTGTTGCCGGTGATGGAGCACCCCTTCTCCGGCTCGTGGGGCTACCAGGTGCTCGGGTTCTTCGCGCCGACCAGCCGCTTCGGTGGGCCCGACGACTTCAAGTATTTCGTCGATCACTGCCACCGGCAGGGTCTCGGCGTGATCCTCGACTGGGTGCCCGGCCATTTCCCGCGAGACGAGCACGGTCTGGCGCGCTTCGACGGCTCGGCGCTGTACGAACACGCCGATCCGCGTCAGGGAGAGCACCAGGACTGGGGCACGCTGATCTTCAACTACGGGCGGAACGAGGTCAGGAATTTCCTGCTGTCGAACGCGCTGTTCTGGCTCGAGGAGTATCACGTCGACGGCCTGCGCGTGGACGCGGTCGCCTCGATGCTCTACCTCGACTACTCACGGCGCGAGGGTGAGTGGATTCCGAATGCGTTCGGCGGACGCGAGAACCTCGACGCGATCGATTTCGTGCGCCGGCTGAACCTGCTCACCCACGGCGAGCATCCAGGCACCATCACCGCGGCCGAGGAGTCGACCGCCTTCCCGGGCGTCAGCCGACCGGTGCACCTCGGCGGGCTCGGGTTCACCTACAAGTGGAACATGGGGTGGATGCACGACGTGCTCGAGTACATGCGGAAGGATCCGGTGCATCGCCGGTGGTCGCATCACATGGTCACCTTCTCGATGCTCTACGCCTACACCGAGAATTTCATCCTGCCGTTCTCGCACGACGAAGTGGTGCACGGCAAGGGATCGATGATCGACAAAATGCCTGGCGACGCGTGGCAGAAGGCGGCGACCTTGCGCACGCTCTATGGGTTCATGTACGGTCATCCCGGCCACAAACTGCTGTTCATGGGCAGCGAGTTCGGCCAGTGGCGCGAGTGGAGCCACGATCGCAGCCTCGACTGGCATCTCCTCGACGACCCGTTCCACGCCGGCATCCGGCGGTTCGTTCAGGTGCTCAACCAGTTGCACCAGGCGGAGCCGGCGCTGCACGAATGCGATTTCTCACCCGCCGGGTTTCGCTGGCTCAACGCCAACGACAACGAGAACAGCGTGATCGCCCTGGCGCGTTTCGCCGCCGCGCCGGACGACTTCGTGGTGATGATCTTCAATTTCACGCCGGTGCCGCGTGCCGACTATCGCATCGGGATCCCCGCGCCCGGCTATTACACCGAGCTGCTGAACAGCGACAGCGCCCTCTTCGGCGGCAGCAATGTCGGCAATGACGCCGGCGTCGGCAGCGAACCGATCGCGGCCCACGGCTTCGACCAGTCGATCCGCCTGATGGTGCCGCCGCTCGGTTGTCTGCTGCTGAAGAAGCGCTGAGACCGAGGGTCACGGCCAGCAGCCGTGCCGCGGGCTCTGTGGCCGGGCGATCATGTCGCAGCCGCTCCCCGGGTGTTAGACTTCCTGCGGAGGATTTCATGATCCGTTCGCGTACGGCTGCCGCCGCTACTCTCTGTCTGACCCTTGCATCCGCCTGGACCGTTCACGCCGACGTCCGCGCCGACCAGAGAACCAGGTTCGAGCTGGCTGGCGTCCTCGGCAGGGTGGTGAACATCTTCGGCGGGAAGGGCGCGCGCGACGGGGTGGAATCGACCGTGGCCGTCAAAGGCAGCCGGAAGAGCACCATCTCCGGTGGTTCCGGCCAGATCATCGACCTCACCGAGGAGAAGGTCTACAACCTCGATCTGAAGAAGAAAACATACACGGTGACGACCTTCGCGGAACTGCGCCGCCAGATGGAAGACGCGAAGAAGAAGGCGGAGGACGAGGCGCGCAAGGCGCAGGCCGAACCGCAGAAGGACGGCGGGAACGAACCCGATCCGAACGAGGCGCGCAAGGCAGCGGCCGAGGTCGAGGTCGATTTCGACGTCAAGAACACCGGAGAGACGAGAACGGTGAACGGCTTCGACACCCGTCAGGCGATCATGACGGTGACGGTCCGCGAGAAGGGGAAAACCCTCGAACAGAGCGGCGGGCTGGTCGGAACCACCGAGATCTGGCTCGCCCCGCGCATGGCCGCGATGAGCGAGGTGCAGGAGTTCGACGTCAGGTACGCCCAGATGTTGTCCGGCCCGATGGTCGCCGGAGCCTCGCCCCAAGACATCGCCGCGGCGATGGCGATGTACCCCCAGATGCAGCCTGCTCTCGAGCGGCTGCGCGCCGAGGGCAGCAAGCTGGAGGGCACACCGATCCTGACGACAATCACCCTGGATGCCGTGAAGTCGGCCGAACAGATGGCGGCCGAGAAGCAGCCGTCGGCGTCCGACTCGAGACCCCCGACCACCCGTGGCATCGGCGGCCTGCTGGGCGGGCTCGCCAGGGCGGCCCGGAAAGAAGACGAACCCAAGCCGCGCGCGACGTTCCTCACCACCTCGGTCGAAGTGCTCAAGCTCACCACCGAGGTCGCGGCAGCCGACGTGGCGATTCCCGCTGGGTTCACGGAGAGCAGGTAGGGCGGAGTCCGGCGGTCAGACGTGCTCGGGCAGCCGCCTTCACCGGCCAGCCTTGCCAGGCCCATCTGCCATCGTCACGATGCGATCCCACTGGTCGTCGGTGACCGGCATCACCGAGAGCCGTGACATGCGGACCAGCGCGAAACTTCCAAATGCCGGATCCGCCTTGATCTCCGCGAGGGTGACCGGACGCGGCAGCCGCTTCACCGGACCCACATCCACGACCACGTGCTTTCCGGTGGCGTCGCCGGGGTCCGGGTACGCGTCCCCGAGCGCCTTGGCAATCGCGACCACCGCCCGCTGGTCGCCGGTGTGGTAGTAGAGGATTTGGTCGCCTCGTTTCACGGCGCGCAGGTGTTTCTGGGCGAGCGGGTTCTTCACACCCGTCCAGGTCGTCTTCCTGTCCTTCACGAGCAGGTCGAACGCGTAGTTCGCCGGCTCCTCCTTGAACAGCCAATTCATGGCCGCCATTCTACCCAAACGCCCCGCACCCGAGCTCGAATCGCTGCGGTTGAAAGACCGGGTGAAGCTCCCGGTTCGCGTGCTCTTCGTCGGCATCAACCCGGGAGTCCGGTCTGCGCTCACCGGGCATCACTTTGCCGGCTACTCGAACCGGTTCTGGAATCTGCTCCATCAGTCGGGGCTGACGCCCGAACCGGTTCGCGCGGAGGATGACGACCGGTTGCCGGACTGGGGATACGGGGTGACGAATCTGATCCCGCGGCCGACGCCAGGCATCGACGCGCTGAGGCCGGACGAATACGTCGCCGGCGCGCGGGCGCTGCGCCGGAAGGTGCGGCGCTGGAAGCCGGCGGTTGTCGCCTTCGTCGGCGTGACCCTCTACCGTGCAGTCTTCGGCGTGCGGACGCCGATCGTCCTGGGCATGCAGGCCGAGCCGCTCGAAGGCGCCAAGGTGTTCGTGCTGCCGAACCCCAGCGGCCGGAACGCGAACTACTCGCACGCCGAGATGCTGGCTGCGTTCACCAACCTTCGCCGGTGGTTGAGCCGCTCAGCTTGATCCGGTGCCCGCCCGGGCCGGCCTCCACCTCGCACAATTGCTCCAGCCGTCATCACGTCACCCGGTTTGACATTCCCGCGCACGACGCCTAACCTGATCCTCGATGCTTCGCGCGATCCGGCACTCAGGTCTGGCGCCGCTGCTCTCGCTCGCCACCCTGGTGTGCGTGGTCTCGCTGTCGGCGTCGACGCTGTTCCACAGCGAGGCCGACGACGCCATCTGCAACCCGGTCTCCGTCGTCCACGACCACACTTCGCACCGCCTCGTCGTCGGTAGTGGCGGCGAGCCCGGCTCGAGGCCGGCCGGCCCGGAACACTGTGCGGTGTGTCACTGGTTGTCGCTCCGGACCGTTCAGACCGAAGCGCTGGCGGATGTTCACGAAGCTGACGAGCTCCGCCTCTTCACCGCGACCGTCCTTCAATTCAGTTCAGCGACCGTCTCCCGACAGCCCGCCCGCGCCCCGCCGCCCGCCTGACATCCGCAGTCGTTTTCTCGCCGGATGTCCGCGACCTGCGCGGACGCGTGTATCTGCAGGTGGGGGAAGTGATGAACAAGTTGACGAGTCGCGGGATGCGGCGTGTGGTGCCCGTGGTGTGTGCGTGCGTGCTGGGATTCGCCGGCGCTGCACGCGGGCAGAACGTGGCGACGATTACCGGCGTGGTGAAGGACCCGCAAGGGCTGGCGATTCCCGGCGCCACGGTGACGCTGTCGAACCGGGTTTCCCGGGGCACCCAGAGCACCGTGTCGGACGGAGGCGGCAAGTACACGCTCGCGAACATCCCCTACGGGACCTACGTGCTGGAGGTGTCGCTGTCCGGCTTCACGCCCGTGGAGCAGGTGATCGAGATCCGGTCCTCGGTGCCGCTGGCAAAAGACGTCGAGCTGAAGATCGGCGGCCTCAGCGAGACCGTGAACGTGTCGAGCGACGCGCTGCTCGAGACCTCGTCCACCGGATCCCATGTCGACCTCGGTGCCAATCTGATCGACCAGCTGCCGACGGCGACGCCGAGCAAGCAACTGTCGGCCATGCTGCTATCGGCGCCAGGGTTCATTCCGAGCCAGAACGGGCGGATTCACGTACGCGGCTCCCACGGCCAGATCCAATACGTGGTGGACGGCGTGCCGATGACCGACGAGTACTCCGAGGCGTTCGCCAATCCTCTCGACCCGCGCTACGTGAAGTCGGCGGAGGTGATGACCGGGGGCATTCCGGCGGAGTTCGGCGGGAAGCTGGCTGCCGTCGTTGACATCACCTCCAAGTCGGGGCTCGACGAGCCGCGCCCGGTCTCCGGCGCTGCGAGCCTCAACTTCGGAACCTTCGGCGCGGTTGACGGCGGCGTCACGATCGGCGGACGAATCACGTCTCGTGTCGGCTACTTCCTGAGCGGCGGCGCCAACC
>WHSN01000173.1 GCA_009380045.1 Luteitalea sp. | reverse complement strand
GTTGAAGAATCTCGATCGCTACAAGCAGCTGGAGCGGAAGCTGTATTTCCAGGGCGGGGCGCCGTCGGCGCGCGAGCGCGACGAGATCTTCCGTCAGGGCAAGGTGGTGGTGCTGATCACGTGCAGCGTCCACGCGACCGAGATCGGCGCGACCCAGATGGCGATGGAGCTGGTGCACCAGCTCGCGACCGACGAGTCGCCGGCGACCAGGAAAATCCTCGACAACGTGATCGTGCTGCTGGTGCCGAGCCTGAACCCCGACGGCCAGATCATGGTGACCGACTGGTTCAACCAGAACCTCGGCACACCCTACGAAGCGAGCCCGATTCCGCGCCTGTACCATCCGTATGTCGGCCACGACAACAACCGCGACATGTACATGTTCACGCAGAAGGAGAGCGAGTACATGGCCGAGCTCGCCTGGCACGACTGGTTCCCCACCATCTGGCTCGACCAGCATCAGATGGGGAACAACGGCGCCCGCATCTTCGTGATGCCGGCGACCGATCCGATCAATCCCAACGTGCACCCCCTGATCTACCGTTGGAACGCGATTCTCGGACAGTCGCAGGCGGCGGCGCTCGAAGCGGCGGGCAAGGAAGGGATCATCTACAACTCGACCTACACTAACTTCTGGCAGGGCGCGATGGCGTGGAGCGGCTGGTGGCACAACCAGATTGGCCTGCTCACCGAAGTCGCCAGCGCGCGCATCGCGGCGCCTGTCGTCCAGCAGCGCGCTCTCCCCGGCCAGCCGGCGCTGGCCGATCGGCCCGGACGCGACCCGCTCGAAGCGAATCAGTTCTCGACCGCAGCGATTCCGGCGCCGACCGACACCACGCCGCGCACCGAGTACCCGCGACCCTGGATGGGCGGCCGCTGGACGCTCCGCGACATCGTCGACTACGAGCTGATCGCGACGACGGCGCTGCTCGACGCCGCCGCCGATCGACGCGAGGCGATCCTCCGGCAGATCTACGAGGTGAACCGCCAGACGGTCGAGGAAGGAACAACCGGCCCGGTGAAGGCGATCCTGGTGCCGGTCGAGCACCAGCAGGACGCGCGCGAGGCCGCGCATCTCGCCGAGCGTCTGACGATGGGCGGGGTTGAAGTGTACCGGGCAGACGCGCCGTTCACCGCCGGCGAGACCGTGTACGCGGCCGGCACGTTCGTGATCCCGATGAGCCAGGTCTTCGCCCGATACGCCAAGGACTTGCTGGAGAAGCAGACCTATCCCGAGGTGCGCCGCGGCTCCACCTCTCCGGCGGAGCCGCCCTACGACGTCACCGCGTGGTCGCTCGGGATGTTGTTCGGCGTCCACGTGACTTTCCTCGAAGCGCCGCTTCCGCCCGCCCTGCGGATGACGCGCGTCAGCGGGCTGAGCGCGTCGCCGGGAGGCGTCGCCGGCAACGGCCCGCGGTTCACGTTCGAGTACGCCGGCGCCGACACCGCGATCGCGATCAATCGCCTGCTCAAGGCTGGCGCGCGGCTCTGGTTCAGCGAGCCGTCGCGCGTGACCATCGAGAACATCTCGCGTGACGCGCTGGCGGAGGTCGCCGAGGCGCTCGGGTTGACGGTACAGACCGACGAGCCGCCGTCGGCGGTTGCCGAGGAGGCGCAGGCGACGGTGCGGGCGCCGCGAATCGGTCTGTACTCGCCCTGGACGGGCGGCAACATCGACGAAGGATGGACCCGGTGGGTGCTGGAACAGTACGAGTTCGGCTACACCACGATTCACAACGCGGATGTTAGTGCCGGCGACCTCCGGCGGCGATTCGATGCCATCATCCTCCCCGACCAGAACCCGCGGGATCTCGTGGAGGGCTACAACAGCGTGGCGGTGCGTCCCGAGTACCGCGGCGGTATCGGGGACGCCGGGATCGAGACATTGTCCCGCTTCGTCGCCGAGGGCGGCACGATCGTCACGCTGGGCGCGTCCTCGGACTTCGCCATCGACCGGCTGCCGCTTCCGGTGCGCAACCTGAAGCGCGGACTCCGGCGCGACCAGCACTTCGCCCCGGGCACGATTCTGCGTATCCAGGTCGATACCAGCCACCCGATTGGATACGGCATGGCGGCCGACACGTTCGGCTTCTACAACAACAGCCCGTTCTTCAGCCTGCTCGAGGGCTTCGACGCGCTCAAGCCGACGATCATCGCGCGCTACCCGCACCAGGATGTGGTCGCCTCCGGCTGGCTCCGCGGCGAGGAAACGATGGCCGGGCGCGCGGCGGTCGTGTCGGTAGACCTCAGTCCGGGGCGCGTCGTGCTGTTCGGCCTGCGTCCGCAGCACCGCGCCCAGACGCACGCGACCTTCCCGATGCTGTTCAACTCCCTGTATCTCGCCGCCACCGGCAACGCCCCGATCACGACCAACCAGTGATCCGGATTCTCGTCACCGGGGGGACGTTCGACAAGGAGTACAACGAACTGAAGGGCACGCTGTTCTTCAAAGCCACCCATCTCCCCGAGATGCTTCGCCTGGGGCGATGCCGCCTGAACGTGTCGATCCTGACGCTGATGATGATCGACAGCCTCGACATGACCGACGCCGACCGCGCGGCGATCGTCGCCGAATGCCTCCGGGCGGTCGAGCCTCGAATCGTCGTCACCCACGGCACCGACACCATCGTCGAGACGGCGCGCGCGCTGGCGGCCGGGCTTCCATCGAGCAGCGGCAAGACCGTCGTTCTGACCGGCGCCATGGTGCCCTACGCCTTCGGCAGCTCCGACGGGCTGTTCAATCTGGGGAGCGCGTTGTCGTTCGTTCAGGTGCTGCCGGCCGGCGTCTACATCGCGATGAACGGACACTCCTTCGCCTGGGATCGGGTCCGAAAGAACCCGGCCACCGGCGTGTTCGAGGCGGCATAGCGGAACGACGACTTGGTGACCGCCGACATGGTGATCGGCGATTTGGCGATCCGCGATGGGGAACGAGCACCGGAGAGTGCCCCGCGAAAATCATGAGCCCGCGACGAGGTCGCCGATCTGCTCGAGCTGCCTGAGGTGGTGAATCTGATGGCCGGCAGATTGATGGATGATCCAATCGACGGTCAATGCTCCGTACTCGGGATGGGCCAGCGGCGTCTGCCGATCCGCAGGCGCCAGGGCGCCATAGAAAGCCGCGTTCATGCGGTTCAAGACCACGAAGGCATCGGCCCCGTCGCGTCCGGACAGCGAATGCTCACGCAGCATCCATGCATCCGGATCGAACGGCTGCGCGACATAGCCGGGCGTGGACAGCGCCATCCGGGCCCGCGTCCCGAGCGCCAGTTCGGTCTGCGCCAGGTGAGTGAGAATCTGGCGGGCAGTCCATTTGCCCGGGGCGTAGGAGCGCTCGAAATTCTCCGGCCCCCATGCGGCGGTGAGCACGCGCACCCGCTCCGCGGATTCGCGCATGGCGGTCACCGGATCGCGATCGGCGAGCGCCGCGGAGTACGGGGTGACCGGCGCCATGGTCACACCGGCACCTGCACCACCGTCTTGGCGCTGCGATGGGTGCGAATCAGCTCCGGCGCCAGCTTCTTGCTCAAGTACACCTTCGACTCGGCATTGTCGGTGGTGTTCCGTTCGTATTTCACCACTTCGAACCGCAGGTGGTCGAGCGTGCCACGCATCTCGTAGAAGCGGTTCTTGGTCTTGACGACAATCTCGTCGAAGCCCTGCTCGATCGCCCACCACTCCTGCTGCTCGGTGAGGGCGCGGAAGTGTCCCTGGCCCCGCCAATCGCGCCGTGTGCCACCAATCCACGTGTAGAGGACACGGCGTCGGTCGAAAGCCACGTAATCGCGCAGACGCGCCACCAGGTCGGCGAGCTTGGGCTCGGTCTCGTCGATTTTGATTTCGTGCGCGACCTTGAACGATACGGGAACGACGAGCCCGGGGTCGTCGGGCAGCGGAGCGCTGGCGAGGAGAATCAGGTGTGCCCGGCGCTGCAGGCGCCGGATGATCTCGGCCGCGGTCTTTTTCCGGGGAAACTCACCGAAAAACTCCTCGATGTACTGAATCTCGAGCGCGCCTTGCTCGAGGTCGTAGTGGGTGATCTGATATTCCACGTTTGCGAAGCGGGCATTTTACCGTAAAATCGCGGCCGCCCGTCAGGAAGTCGCGCTGCCTCAGCCCGTTTTTCCGGTCACGCCAGTGCCAGGGAGGTTCCGATGTCCGCCGATCGCGCCGCAGGTATCCTCGTCCGTTTCAGCACCGCCCATCGCACCCTGATGACGAAACTGAGGGAGATGCCCCCGGGCGCCGCGCAACAGCAACCAGCCGATGACCATTGGAGCGCCGCGCAACTCGGCTGCCATGTCGCGCTCACGAATGATTGGATCGCCAGCGTGATCACCGGTGCGACGCCGATGGCCGAGCCGGCTCCGCCCGACTTCCGCGAGAGCTTCTCGGGCAACACCGCCCCCGGCATGGTGAAGGCGTTCCCCACGCTCCAACCGCCCGATCTGGTGAGCCGCGACGCCGCGCTCGAGCGTCTCCGCGCCAGCGGTCAGCGGATGTGCAAGGCGATCGCGTCGCTCACGCCGGAGCGCGGGAGCGGCGCCGTCGTCGTCTTGCCGTTCGGAACGCTGTCGCTGTTCGAGCTCGCGGACTACACCGCGAGTCATGTGGCGCGGCATGCGGCGCAGGCTGGGCGGGTGATGGCAAGAACCTGAGGGCACGGCCACGTCAACGCTCACGTGAGGAACTGGCCGATCACCGGTCGATCGGCGTCACCCACGATCGCTACGTCGTGGCGCTCGATCCGGTCGGCGCGATTCCCCGGCTGGTGGCTGGGAGCCCGGGCGCGGCGTTCGCTCGCCTGCCGGATCGCCGAGCGCCATCGGGTCGCCTTACTGCCGCTGTTCGATTCGGGCCCAGGTGTCGCGAAGCGAGACCGTGCGGTTGAAAACCAACGCGCCAGCTCGGGAATCGGGGTCGACGCAGAAGTATCCGAGCCGTTCGAACTGCACGCGGAGCGGAACGGCGGCGCTGGCCAGGCTCGGTTCCGCCTTGCAGTCGGTGAGCACTTCGAGCGAAGCGGGGTTCAGGTAGTCGAGAAACGTCTGACCGTCGCCGCCGCGCTCCGGATCCTCCACGGAGAACAGCCGGTCATACAACCGGACCTCGACCGGCACCGCATGCTCGGCCGATACCCAGTGGAGCGTCGCCTTCACGCGCCGGCCGTCGGGCGCGTCGCCGCCGCGCGTCGCGGGGTCGTAGACGCACCGCAGCTCCACCACCTCGCCCCGCTCGTTCTTCACCACTTCGGTGCAGGTGATGAAGTAGGCGCAGCGCAGCCGCACTTCGCGTCCCGGTGACAGCCGGAAGAATTTCTTCGGCGGGTCTTCGCGGAAATCGTCACGCTCGATGTAGAGCACCCGCGAAAACGGCACCTGCCGAGTCCCGGCAGACAGGTCCTCCGGGTTGTTGCGGGCCTCGAGCTGCTCCTCCTGCCGTTCGGGGTAGTTCGTGATCACGACCTTCAGGGGACGGAGCACCGCCATCACCCGCGGGGCGCGCTTGTTCAGATCCTCGCGGATGCTGTGTTCGAGCTGCGCCATGTCGATGATGTTTTCCTTCTTCGCGACGCCGATTCTGCCGCAGAAATCCCGGATCGACTCCGGCGTGTAGCCGCGCCGGCGCAGGCCGCTGAGCGTCGGCATGCGGGGATCGTCCCAGCCGGACACGCGCTGCTGCTGAACCAGCTGCAGCAGCTTCCGCTTGCTCATGATCGTGTAGTTCAGGTTGAGCCGTGCGAACTCAATCTGCTGCGGGCGATCGCCGACGGTCAGGTTCTCGACGCACCAGTCGTACAGCGGCCGGTGATCCTCGAACTCCAGCGTGCACAACGAGTGCGTGATCCGCTCAATCGCGTCAGACACGGGATGCGCGAAGTCGTACATCGGGTAGATGCACCACGCGTCTCCAGTCCGGTGGTGCGTCGCGCGGCGGATTCGGTACAACGTCGGGTCGCGCAGGTTCAGGTTGGGCGACGCCATGTCGATCTTCGCGCGCAGCACGTGCGCGCCGTCGGGAAACTCTCCCGCGCGCATGCGCGCGAACAGGTCGAGGCTTTCGGCCGTCGGACGATCGCGGTAGGGGCTGTTGCGCCCGCGGGCGGTCAGCGTGCCGCGGTAGGCACGGATGTCTTCGGCCGAAAGGCTGTCGACGTACGCCTTGTCGCGTCCGATCAGGGTGACCGCGAACTGGTACAGCCGCTCGAAGTAGTCGGAGGCGAAGAACAGCCCGTCCCATTCGAACCCAAGCCACGAGACGTCGGTCTTGATCGCCTCGACGTACTCGACGTCCTCCTTCGCCGGGTTGGTGTCGTCGAACCGAAGATTGCACGTGCCACCCCGCTCGGCCGCGACGCCGAAATTCAGGCAGATCGACTTGGCGTGTCCGATATGGAGGTACCCGTTCGGTTCGGGCGGAAATCTGGTCGCGACCCGTCCGTGGTGCCGGCCGGCAACGAGATCCTCGTCGATGATGCTGCGGATGAAATCGATCGCCGACGAGGGCGCGGCCGGAGTCGACTCTTCAGACTGTGACATGGGCTGCTGTCATTATAAGGAACGCGGGTTGCCTCGAGGCATCAGGCAACCCTTCGTGGCCGTGGGGCCTGCGGATCTGGCGCGGCTAGGGCTCCTTCTGCCATCTGGACGCGATGCGCCGTCCTTCGTCGCCCGGCACCCAGACCACCACCACCTTCGCACCGGCGGGCCCGGTCTTGTGCCGCACCTTGTCGGGTGGCTTGACGAAGCCGGACATCCCGGGCTTGAGCAGGTGGCTGACGCCGTTCACCACGTGATCGAGCTCGCCGGACACGACATAGAACATCTCGATCGCGCCGTGGGTGTGGTCCCCCGAATCCTGGTTCGGCGGAAACGTCATCTCTCCGAGCGTCACCTCAGGGCCGACGTTCGACTCGTCGAGCATCAGCCGCAACGTCGTGCCGCTCGGCGCGCGGTAGGTGACCCCCTGGAGCTTGTCGGACTGGGCCAGGGCGGTGGGAGCCACACAACCGAAGGCGACGGCGATCGCGATCGGACAACAGGCTTCGGTCAAAGTCATCGTTGGCCTCGCCTGCGCATCATACAGCGGCTGAGCCCTTCTCCATCAAATGCGCGCCCGTGACGCGCGTTGGCGCCCCGATTCCCGTGGGGGCGCCGTTCTCGAGCGGCTCCCGCCTCGACGGAGTCAACGGCGCGGCTCGGCCTGTCCGGGCGGTGGCGTGGCGGCGATCATGACCGCTGAGATATCGTAGCGGGCCATGTCTTACACCACCTTGATCAGCGCCGATGAACTGGCGGCGGCTCTGAACGATCCGGCGCTCGTCGTCATCGACTGCCGCTTCGATCTGACCGACCCGTCGTGGGGCGAGCGCACATACCGGGAAGGACACATCCCCGGCGCGGTTTACGCAAACCTCGATCGCGATCTCTCGGGACCGAGAACCGGCGCCAATGGGCGGCATCCGCTACCCGATCCGGATACTCTTGCGCGCACCTTCGGACGCTGGGGCGTGAGCAGTCGGGCGCAGGTGGTCGCCTACGATCAGGACGCCGGCATGTATGCCAGCCGGCTGTGGTGGGAGCTGCGCTGGCTTGGCCACGACGCGGTCGCGGTGCTCGATGGCGGCTGGGCGACGTGGGTGCGCGAGGGCCGGCCGGTCGGCGTCGGCGTCGAGGGGCGTGCCGAGGAGACGTTCGTGCCTCGCCCTCGTGGCGAATTGGTCGCGACAGTCGAGGAGGTCGAGCGCCTGCACCACGCCCGCGGCTGGCGTCTGCTCGACGCGCGCGCACCGGACCGCTTCCGGGGCGAAAACGAGACCATCGACCCGGTTGCCGGGCACATTCCCGGCGCCGCCAATCATTTCTTCCGAACGAACCTCACCGAAGACGGCGCCTTCAAGTCGGCAGACGATCTGCGCACTCAGCTGAGGGCAGTTGTCGGCGCCGTGCCGCCGGAACGGACCATCTGCTACTGCGGCTCCGGGGTGACGGCTTGCCACAACCTGCTGGCGATGGAGCACGCCGGGCTGTCAGGAGCGAAGCTATACGTGGGGTCGTGGAGCGAGTGGTCCGCAGATGCGGCAAGGCCGATCGAACGAGAGGGAGGGTGACGAGCCGGCAGCGACCTCAGCCCGTCGTTCAGTGCACGCGCGCGATCTGGAGCCGCCGCTTCGTCCGGGTCCTCGCACACCAATCGTCCCGCAGGATGGCGTAGAGCCCCTGATCGAGCGACTCGCCGTTGCGATGCAGCGACTACCGCAGAAACGCCTCGTGCACGGCTCCGAGCTTGAGCAGCGCCCCGGTGCCGCGTCCGTTCTTCAGCGCCGCCCGCGCCTCGATGCGGCGGGCGCCGACGACGTCGAACGCGAAGCTGAGCACCAGCTCCGCCGCTGCCTGGAAGAAGCCGGTGCCCCAGAATCGTGACCCGATCGCGAATCCCCACTCGGCGGTATCGAACGCAAGGTCGAGCTGATGGACCTGGAAGATCCCAATCGCAGTGTCGGAGCCTTCGGGCGTGACCGCGAAGCAGGCGTAGATGCCGGCGGTGCGCTGGCGGTGGGTCCAGGCGATGAAGCGCTCGAAGCCGCCGACGCTCTCCGGGGGCGTCGAGATGAAACGCGACACCTCCTCGGTCGTGAGCAGCGCGAACAGCGACGGCGCGTCGGACGAACGCAGTTGCCGCAGCGTGACGCGGTCGCCGCTCAGCACCGGTAACCGCTCACGCCAGTTGCTGGTGAGAGCGGCGGACGCCGGGGTGCTGCATCCAGGTACGGTCGCATCGAGCCCTGAACGACGGTCCGCCGTCATCTCCATGACTACAGGCCTCCCTTGACTGCCACGCCTCGGGACTCCATAGCGGCATCCGCCGGGCGGCCGCCGTCATGGCCGGCTGACGTGCCCCACACGATGTTGTCGTCGCTCGACGTGCCCCACACGATGTTGTCATCGCTCGACGTGCCCCACACGATGTTGTCGTCGCTCGACGTGCCCCACACGATGTTGTCATCGCTCGAAGTGCCC
>WHSN01000105.1 GCA_009380045.1 Luteitalea sp. | reverse complement strand
GTAGATTGGGTTGTGCAGGACGCGGTGGATCTCGGACTTCGTCAGCTTTCGCCCAGACCGAGGGTGCGTCAGGCCGATCGCCGCGGCACGCGCCGTCAGTTCCTTCAGTGAGACGGTGCCCGTGGCGTACCACTCGAACAACTTGGCCACCAGCGAACCGCGTTCCGGATCCACATCGATCCGTCGGACTTCCGTGTCGTTGATGTAACCAATGTGGGCAACCGTCGGCCACTGGCCCTGCTCGGCCTTCTCACGCATCCCCCTTCCGGACTTCCTCGGAGAGGTTGTCGATGTAGTTCTTCGCCATCAGCACGCGGATGCCGTGCATGAACTTCTCGGAGGACCGGGAGTCCTCCGACAGGACCGTGCCCTCCTTGACCAGGTGGATTTCGGCGTCGAGGTCGGCCATCGTCACCCAGTCCTTGATGTTGCGGTAGAGGCGGTCGGTCTTCTCGACCAGGACGACCTTGCAGGACGACTTGGCCAGGAAGGCGATCATCTCGGTGAACGCCTGACGGCCGGAGCGCTTGGCCGTCTCGACGTCCTCGACGTCCTCGAACTCGCGGACGATCTCGAGACCATGGTCGAGCGCGCACTACTGGAGCAACTTGCGCTGCGCAGGAATCGAGAAGCCTTCCTTCTCTTGTTCCTTCGATGACACGCGGACGTACATCACCGCGGTCCGCGCGGGCTGCGGGCGCTTACCGGACCGGAGACGGGCAGACTGTCTCATTGCAGACTGTTCAAGGAGGGGCGCCGCCTTCGTCGGCCCGCGAAGACCATTCTTGCAGAATCCCGATGTAGTGAACTGGGCTCACGAAGCCGGGCTGAACCGTTGACATCGTTGCCACGATGGGCACACTTGTTGCCCCTCTGGGAACAACAACAAAGGCGGGTTCCAACGTGGATGCAGCCACGCTGCTCTTTGGCAGTACCCGTCGACGCGTGCTCGGGTGGCTGCTCGGACACGCCGATGAGTCGTACTACCTTCG
Organism: Luteitalea sp.; assembly: GCA_009380045.1. GTDB lineage: Bacteria > Acidobacteriota > Vicinamibacteria > Vicinamibacterales > CAVVIG01 > WHSN01. The sequence goes on along the minus strand of WHSN01000105.1, from coordinate 13,957 downwards.
CGAGATCGTTCGCCACACAGGCACGTCGGTGGGCGCCGTACAACGCGAGCTCGAAAAGTTGACGGCCGCGGGACTGTTGACACGCACCGTGGACGGTCGGCAGGTGTACTTCCAGGCGAATCGAGATGCGCCGATCTTTCCGGAATTGCGAGAGCTGTTTGCCAAGACGGCCGGCTTGACCGACGTACTCCGAGAGGCACTTCTTCCGCTGGCGGACCGTGTTCAGGTCGCTCTTGTGTTCGGCTCCGCGGCACGCGGCGAACTGCGCGCGAAAAGCGACATCGATCTTCTCGTTATCGGGGATGCGGCGTTTCACGATGTCGTAGAAGCGTTGGGGCAGGCGCAGGGGCGACTTGGGCGAGACATCAATCCAACTGTGTAACCGCCGCGCGAGTTTCTGGAGAAGCTCAGCGCGCAGCATCATTTCCTCACGACTGTCCTGAGCGGGCCTCGGATGTCCGTGGTGGGGGGAGATCATGAGCTTGTCGGACTGGGAGCGAAATGGCTGGCTGACAAGGCATCAGACGAGTCACAACGAGATTCGCGACCTGCTCCAGGTCGTCGAACGGGACCTCGCCGACAGCGCGGCTGAGGACTGAGCGCGGATTGGCGGATGAACATCGCCTACAACGCTGCCTTGCAGGCGGCTACCGTCGCTCCTGCCGCCACCGGGTACCGGGCGGCGCGGGATTCCCATCACTACAGGTGATTCAGTCGCTGAAGGAAACCGTCGGCATCGAGACGTCGGTGACAACCACATTTGATGCATTGTCGGAAGAAACGGAATATCACAGGATACGAGCGGATCGGCTTGGTGTCCGATGCGGATGCAGACACGATGCGTGCTCTCGCCCTGGAATTGCGGGACGCCGTGACTACGTGGTTGACACTGCATCTCGCCGCTCTGGTGCGGAAGTAGGACTGGGGCAACCACCGCGTATGGTCTTGACTCCTTATCACGCGACGTATTTCGCTCACGACCTCACTCGTCGATCGCCGACGGGTATCTTCGGAAGTGGCACAGCAGATGCGTCCTTCAGGATGCAGGCTGCCTTGACAGGCCCCTTACTGTCGGAGCTTCTGATGCGAATGGATCCGAAGCCAAGCACGGTTACTTCACGTTGCCCTGCGAACCAAATCTTCTCGCCACGTGGCTCGCCGAATGCGAACACGCCCACTCCCACCTGACATTGTCTGTCTGGCTCGCATGCTACGGCTCAGTGACCTGACGACAGGAAGCGATCGCCCTCCTCGACCGTCTTCCGCGCCCTTCGTCCGACACGATAGCCCGTCCGCGTCACCGTACGCGACCAGCAACAGCAGAACAGCCGGAATCGCCGCACGACACCCGATCGTCGTCCACGTCGTCATTAGGACCTCCCGAGGATTGTTGGGGAAGACGTCGCGTTAAGTTCAAGGGCCCTACTCGACGAGAAGACGGGCGAACGCCTGCCACGCGCCTGTCTGTCCAAGGGCGAAGCGCACCGGGCCCGACACCAGAATGATGAGACCGCCCCAGATGTAGACGGGATGCACCCGACCGCGCGACCGCCAGTCGTGGACGATCCCGGCGGCCACGAACAGCGTGCTCAATCCGAGAGCCGCGATCGGGTTCGGGACAAAGGGGATCCGGCTGATCGCCGGCGTGACGACGACAGCCGTCGAGAGCAGGATGAGCCGCCGATGGCTCTCGGGTTGTCGCCGCTTCCACACGGCCGCACCCACGAAGGCGGCGAACAGGACCATCTGGCCCAGCGGGAAGATCAGAAAGACGAGCGGCTCCGACCCGCCCGTGATGATCCCGTGACGCGCGCCGGCGATGCCGGCCATGATCCCGAGAGGGACCATGACTGCGGCAAGCACGGCTCCGGCAATCCCCAGGCGGCGGTGCCAATCGACGCGATACCGTGCGACGAGCACGGTTTGGGTGAGCAGCAGGAGTAGCCACGACGTGAACACCAGGCCGTGGACGTGAAGGAGCGGGCTCAATGGCGGCCTGTCGGAGAGCCCCCTCAAAAAGTAGGTCGGCGCAAAACCGGCAAACGTCGTGAGAAGAAACGCGACGGCCATTCCGGCGTGAAAGACGCGGGCGCCGCGCGCGGGGCGCGATCGAGCCGGGGACGCGGAGACGGCGCGGACCCGCCGGAACGCCTCGCCCTCCTCGATCAGACCGTTGACAACGTCCGCCAACTCGTCGCTCCTGTCCATGCGAATCTCCTCGCTCCTCGCGGCGGTTGCACCGCGCGTCTTGCCGATGCCCAGAGCATAGAGAGAAACCGGTCGCCACAACCTCGGCAGGACTACCCAATCGCGAGCCTCGGATGAAATGGGTGGTTCTACCCACCGTGGCCGCATTGGTATGCCCACGCAGCCGACGTGCCTCCTAGCGCTGGCTGTTCACGTCGGACGGTAAACATCTCGACCCGCTCGGACGTTGGAAGGCGCTCTTGTGTGTAGACTCGTCGCCATGGAGAACGCCACGTTGGCGGGCCGAAGCGCCTATGAGCGCCGGGCCTGGGGCGATCGCATATGACGCGTTGTCGCAGGCCAGCGCGGCGGGTCCGCTTGCGGCCGACGACGTCGAGCGCCTGGCCTGGTCGGCGATCCTCACCGGCCGGGACGAATCGGGGCTCGAGGCGTTCGAGCGGCTTCATCAGCTGAGACTCGGCACGGGCGAGACCCGGCCGGCGGCAAGGGCCGCGTGCTGGCTGGCATTGCGGTGGACCTCACTCGGTGAGATGGCTCGGGCGAGCGGCTGGCTCATGCGAGCGCAGCGCCTGGTTGGTTCCGAGGGGCAAGACAGTGTCAAATGTGGCTATTTGCGGTTGCCGCGCATCTTCCGCCTCACGGCGGCAGGGGGATCATGCTGCCGCCCGGGCCGCTGCGGCGGAGGCCGCCGAGATCGGTGAGCGTTACAAAGACCGCGACCTGAGCGCGCTCGGCAGGAGCTTCGAGGGACGCGCCTTGGTCCGGCAGGGTCAACGCAGAAGGTCTGCCGCTCCTCGACGAGGCTATGGTGGCGGCGATGAGCGGCGATCTGTCGCCGGTCGTCACCGGGTTGATCTACTGTGGCATGATCGCCGCCTGCCAGCAGAGCTACGCGCTCGATCGCGCGCGAATGGCCCGCAGCCCTGAGCCGGTGGTGTGAGGCTCAGCCGCAGCTCGTGCCCTTCGCGGGACTGTGCCTCATCCACCGCTCCGAGATCCTGCAACTCGGCGGCGCGTGGCCGGAGGCGTTCGAAGAGGCGCGCCGCGCGGCGGCCCGGCTGTCCCGGTCGAGAGACGGCGGCGCGGGCCACGCGGTCTACCAGCAAGGCGAGATCCATCGCCTTCGCGGCGAGATGGTGGAGGCCGAACAGGCCTATGCCCTGGCCACGGAGCGCGGCCGGGATCCGCATCCCGGCCTGGCCCTGCTCCGCATGGCCCAGGGCCGCGTCGACCTGGCTGCGGCAGCGAGTCGTCGCGTGTTGCGCGCGACGACGGACCCCCTCCGTCGCACGAACTTTCTGCCGGCGCACGTCGAGATCATACTGGCCGCCTCCGATCTCGCCGAGGCGCGGCGGGCGTCGGACGAACTCAGTGCGCTCGCTGAAGGCTTTGGGATGGAGATCCTGAGCGCGATCGCTCAGCACGCGAAGGGGGCCGTTCGGTTGGCAGAAGGCGACGCCAGTGGCGCGATCGACCCGCTCCGGCACGCCCAGCACGTCTGGCAACGGGTGGGAACTCCGTACCTCAGCGCGCGCATCCGCGTCCTGGTGGCGCGGGCGTTTCACGCGCTCGGCGATACCGACGGCGCCGCGCGAGAGCTCGACGCCGCACAGAAGACCTTCGTTCAGCTCGGAGCGGCCCCGGACGTGGCGGCGGTCGAGGCACTGGCCGCGCGGGGCGAAACCGGAACGCCGGATGCCCATGGCCTCAGCGCGAGGGAACTCGAGGTGCTGTTGCTCCTCGCATCGGGCAAGACCAACAAGCGATCGCCAATGTGCTCTTCGTGAGCGAAAAACCGTCGACCGCCATGTCAGCAACATCTTCGTCAAGCTGGACGTGGCCCTCGCGCGCCGCGGCGACGGCCTGGGCGTATCAACGCCATCTCCTTCGGTAGGAAAATGTCGGTGACCCGAGTGGTCCGCAATGCCCACGGCGGGGCGGGCGGGTAATGGTCACCCGATTCCTGTCCGAAATCTGTATACAAACTTCGGACTTTCGCTGCGGGTCGAGGAGCCCGGAAGCCACTCACTGTGAGCGGTTGCGAGAGGTGGTCCTCACGCCGCCGTGATCAGGTAGTTGCGAATCCGTCCCTGACACCCAGCCAAGCCCTTCCGCAAGGCAGACCCCTCCTACTTCTTGTGAACGCAAGTTTGTGGCGAAACCTTACAAGCGACACGCCTCTTTCGAGCGCAGACCGCTGCCTCCAGACGACTTGCGCGAGGCATCGGCCTTTCGAACCAATCGAAGACGCGCGACAGGTGCGCTGGTGGGATCCCAGGGCCGCTCAGATGGCGCAACCCGTCGTGTCCACGTCAGCCCCGCCGCGCTGCCTCGATGGTGGCGATGTCGATCTTCTTCATCGGCATCATCGCCTCGAAGGCACGCTTTGCCTCACCGCCACCAGCCGCAATTGCCTCGGTTAGCGCGCGCGGCGTGATCTGCCAGGAGAGGCCCCAGCGGTCCTTGCACCAACCGCACTGGCTTTCCTTGCCACCATTGCCGACGATCGCGTTCCAGTAGCGGTCCGTCTCTTCCTGATTGTCCGTGGCGATCTGGAAGGAAAAGGCCTCGCTGTGCCTGAACTCCGGACCGCCGTTGAGACCGAGACAGGGAATGCCCAGCACGGTGAACTCCACCGTCAGCACATCGCCCTCCTTGCCGCCCGGGTAGTCACCGGGCGCCTCGTGAACAGCGGTCACTTCACTATCCGGAAAAGTGGCGGCGTAGAAGCGCGCCGCCTCATGCGCGTCCTTGTCGAACCAGAGGCAGACCGTGTTCTTGGGCTTCATGTTCGTGTGCTCCTTGTGCTCGATCAGGGCGAACGCCGCGGTCTCTGCGTCGAACGCATCGGGCGAATTCGCCGCCGGGGCATCGTGCGACGTGGCAGTTAGCGCAGCGCCCAGGCCTTCTTTCAGCGCGTCGTAGGCGGCAGAACCATCGCGGCGTCTCCGAAGCCTGTGACGAGGTAGTCTACCGGCTTCCCGCCGGCGTCGGCGACAGCGATCGAGTCGACGTGTTACTTGAGCGACTCGAAGAATCTCCGCGCTTGCCGTTGGTCCTGATCTTCCGGCGTCTCACAACTCCACCGCGACGGTCTCGCCAGGTGTCGATCCGCCACGATCGCGGCTGTCCGAAACCTGTAGGCGTATTTCGGACACCCGAGCCATGGCATTGAGCGGCAATGTGTTGTGAACCGTCAATTTGCGTAGGGCTCGGCGTCACGCCGCGCGGACGAGCCAGTTGCAAATCAGGCCCTGACACCCAGACAACTCATCCGAAGACGAACCTCTCATTTCCAGAACGCCAGTTCTCGGTCAAACCTTCGCATGGCCGTGAATCGGCTTGCGTCCCCGCTGCCGAGTTGTCGTCGTCCCTCGAATCGATTGATGCCCGCAGAAAACAGTGACAACATGATCAAGCAATTCCCAACCGGCAGGAGAAGAGATGGTGACTGCGGCTGAAACAACCAAGCCAGCTCAGGAGAAGCGCAGCGCAAGGCACGCGTTCGTTCAAGGCGTGCACGGCGTCCGATACCAGGTCAAAGACGTGGCTCGCTCGGTCACGTTCTACGCGACACACCTGGGCTTCACACTCGAACACCAACAGCTTCCCGCGTTTGCCAACGTCTCGCTCGGCGACGCGAAGATTCTGCTCAGCGGCCCACAAGCGTCGGGATCTCGGCCGATGCCCGACGGCCAGCAGCAGGAACCCGGCGGTTGGAACCGTATCGTGCTTCGGATCAACGATCTTCCAGCGTTCATCGAGACTTTGAAGAAAGCCGGCCTCCACTTTCGGAACGACATGGAGACAGGTCCCGGCGGCAGGCAAATTCAGCTCGAGGATCCCGACGGCAATCCCATCGAGTTGTTCGAGCCTGCTCGATAGCCGAGGCTCGGAGCTGCGCCATGCGAACCATTGCGACGCTCGCCGCGGTCTGCGCCGCATCGCTTGCGGTTTCGTCATTCGGGCGACGCCCACAACGCGATCGATGGGGCCGTCCGCGCATTAGGGCCGCTGTGAATCTGGCGGAAGTGCAGGAGGCGATCATGTCATCCCGAAAGGCAGTCATGGCTGGGGCGGGGGCAATGGCCCTTACCGCGCTTGGATATCGTGCGTGGTATCGCGGAGTCTTCACAGGTGCGACCGGTCCGGCTTACGCCTCATGGGAGGACTGGCGCGGCAGCGGCCTCGACGGTAACCGAAGGCCGCTCCGTGCAGCCATGCTCGCCGCCAGCCCACACAACACGCAGCCCTGGCTATTTGAGGTGTCCACGTCTGCGATCACGGTCTACGCCGATCGTTCTCGCCACCTCGGCTCGTTCGACCCGTTCCGTCGCGAGATGCATCTCGGATTGGGCTGCGCGATCGAGAACCTGGTGTTGGCGGCGCGCGCCTTCGGAATCGCCACGGATGTCCAGGTCGCGGATGGCCGGTTCGGGGTTTCCCCAGGGCCGCAGCCTGCCATCGCGGCACGGATTGCTCTCGGAGCGGACCCGCCGTTCCGCGACCCGCTCTTCGACGCGATTCCCAGGCGGCGGACGCACCGCGGTCCCTACCGAGATCGGCCGATTGCGCCAGAGCGCTTGCGCGGGCTTGCCGATCTCGTCGCGAGCCCAACACTTCGCGTGGTCTTTCTCGCCGACGCTGTGGCTCGGAGCGAGATGGGCGCGCTCATCGTGGAAGCCACCGAACGGATCATCGCCGATCCCGACATGTCGCTGGACAGCTTTCGATGGATACGCACCGGCAGTCGGGACGTCTTGACACAGCGCGACGGCGTGACGATCGACGCGGCTGGTACAAGCCGGCTCAAGACCGTCGCCGCGAAGATGCTGCCCAATCCGGATGCGGCGACCATCGATCGGATCTGGCTCGATGCCACCCGAGCGACGCACACGGCGACCGCTCCGGTCTTCGGCATGATCCTGGTACCTGAACGGTTGGACATGGCCAACGCCATTGCGGCGGGACGCGCCTGGCAGCGGCTGCATCTGGCTGCGACGGCCCAAGGTCTCGCGGCGCAGCCTCTCAATCAGCCGGTCGAAGTGATCGATCGCAACCAGATGCTGGGACGACAGGACGAGTTCGGCTCGGCGCTCGCCATCTTCGCGCGCGAGAGCGGCTGGGAACCCACGTTTGTTTTCAGGCTCGGGTACGCGGAGCGCGAAGCACCGCACTCGCCACGCCGGCTGCTGGAAGATGTCGTGACCACGGCGCCACTGGCAACCGTTGGGCTCTGAGAGTCGCCAAAGGCCTCGCGGCTGCGCGCTGTAACACTTTGGCCCGGCGGAGCGGCGTTGGAAGCCTGGTGCCTTTCGCTGGATGACGAAACGATGTCGGAAAAGCCGGTGATTTCGATCGCCGCCGAACGTGATCGCCCCGGCGAACGGCAGCATCGGTCCAACCGATCCAGCGCTTGAATCGGCCGTATTTCATCGGCGCCCCAAATAGTTTGCCGTCAGACGGCAGTCGGAGTTACTGTCTGCCAATGGTCTGCGCGCGAACCATGTAGGAAACTCGCCCAAGGAGACCGCGATGACGTCGCACGACGGAGGCCGTCGCCGCTCTCAGCGCGTCCCGCCACAGCGGCTGGCGCCCGCCGATGAACGAGCCGCACCGCGAGGCCCCATCTTCCTGGCCCTCGCCGTGTTCGCCGTGGCGTTCAGCGTCCTCCAGGTGGTCAGCTACACCCAGAAATCGGCGATCTGGGACGAGCCCGTTCACCTCACAACCGGTTACGTGGCATTGGCGGAACGCGACTACCGCGTCGAAGTGACCCACCCGCCGTTCATTCGCATGTGGGCCGCGCTGCCGCTGCTATTCATGCGAGACATCCACCTCGATACGAGCGTGATCGATCGGACGGCCCCGGCCGACTGGCATTCCGGCTCTACGGCCTACGATTTTTCGACGAAGTTCCTGTACGTCGACAACGACGCCGATCGGCTGCTCAATGCCGCGCGATTCATGATCGTCATCTGGGGCGTCGTGCTCGGCATCCTGCTGTTCTGCTGGACGTATGAATGGCTAGGCTTCGCGCCGGCCGTCTGTGCGCTGGTGTTCTACACCTTGTCGCCGAATGTGATGGCCAATGCATCTCTGGTGACAACCGACATCGGCATCACCTGTTTCATCTTCGGCACGATCTACTTCCTCTGGCGGACGTGCCGGCGCGTCTCCGCATTCAACCTTGCCGGCCTGAGCGTGTTCTTTGCGCTGGCGATCGTCACCAAGTTCTCGGCGCTGATTCTGGGGCCGCTGGTCGTCTCCCTGCTGATCGTCGCCACGACGCAGCGATCGGCCGTCACCGCACGGGCCGCGGCGGCCATCGTCGTGCTCCTGGCCGTGGCCTCGTTCGTCGCGGTGTGGGCGGTCTACGGGTTCCAATACGCCCCCAGCCGGTCGCCGTCGTGGGTCCTGCACCTCGAGCAGGCGTCGCTCGCCCGTACGGTTCCCGTATTGGCTGCCGTCACCGGGTGGATCGACGGGCACCATCTGCTGCCGAACATCTTCACCGAGGGGTTCCTGATGTTCGCGCAGTCGATGAAACCACCGAATTACACATTCCTGGCGGGCGCGTACAGCACCGAGGGATGGTGGTACTACTTCCCGGTTGCCTTTCTGATCAAGACGCCGATCCCGTTCATCGCGCTGCTGGCGATCGGGCTGTTCGTCTGCGTTCAGCGCCGGCGCGAGCTTGGATGGATGAACGAGGCCTTTATCGTGCTGCCGGTCGTCATCTACCTTGCTGCGGCCGTCACCAATACCCACCAGGTCGGCCTTCGGCACATCCTGCCGCTCTATCCCTTCTTTCTACTGACCGCCGCCGCGGGCGCGATGGCGCTGGTTCGCCGACGCGCTGGCCGGCTGGCGCTCGCGAGCCTGACGATCCTCTGGCTCATCGTTCTGGCCAGCGTCTATCCGCATACCCTCACCTTCTTCAATCGATTCGTCGGTGGTCCGCGCAACGGCTACAAGTATCTCGCGGATTCGAACATCGATTGGGGGCAGGGTCTCAAACTGCTGAAGAAGTGGATGGACCGTGAAGGCGTGTCTCACATCGGGCTCGCGTACTTCGGAACGGCCGATCCGGCGTATTACGGCATCGACTACACACCGCTTCCGGCAGCGACGCCGTCATTCGTGCTCCCCTCGATCGCCCGGCCGTGGGCGAAGCCGAGACTGCCTGGATACGTGGCGGTCGGCGCCACCGTGCTGACCGGCGTCTACCACGATCTGCAGTGGCAGCTCTTCTATCGCGATATCCGCAACCTGACACCCGTGGAGGTGATTGGCAACTCTATCTTTGTGTACTGGCTCGAGCGCTGGCCCGAGGCGAACGCCCCCGCCCCAACGACTCCACGCGAGATCGAGGCCGATCGCTGGCTGGGCGACGAGCTCGTGAAGGGGCAGTGGTTTGAGCACGCGATCGTTCACTATCGCCGATACCTCGAGCGTCGTCCGAACGAGCCGGAAGCGCTGCTCGACTTGGGATTGGCGTTGGTGTCAACGGGCGCTCTGGAAGACGCGATCCCCCCGCTTCGGCGTGCTGTCGGGCTGGCTCCCGAGATCGGTATCGGGCAGCTGGCCCTGGCCGCGACGCTCTTCGACGCCCGGCGCGACCTCAAAGAGGTCATTGCACACGCCCGGCGCGCGGTAACGCTGCTGCCGTCCGATCCTACGGCGCTTGTCATGCTTGCGCGCGCGCTCGCCATCAGCGGTCAGTTGGGAGAGGCGGCTACGCTCGTCGACCGCGCCCTGGAGATCAATCCGAGCGACAGGGACGCTCGCGAGCTGCTGCAGAAGATCCGCGTCGTGACCGAGTCCGCATGACCCGACGGCCGCCTTGCAGGACAGAAGGGCGCCGCCTCGGCCCAACCTCGAAAGGCGAATGTTCTCGTTGCCGGATTCATACGTGCCGCAAGCGTTCGACCAAACACGTCTTGACGCGTGTCGGACCATTGAGCGACGTGAGTAGTGGATCCGACTCAGGCGGTAGTCCCATGCGGCAGAACACCGAGGACTGGCCGGCCGACGGGGCGAACGACGTCTGCAGGCGATCGGGCGAGGCGTTTGCTGTCATCGAGTGATGGCTTCCCCCGCGTGTTGATCGACTGTGGACGCATCCGGCCCGGAGCGCGTTCATCTGCATGGTCCCTGTCTGGGCAAATCCCGTGGACGAACGTCGGCGGCTCGCCTCGCTGGCTCAAACATTGACGATCCTTTCACGTTGCTGGCTCGAGTTGGCACATGGGGATTGAGGAACAAGGCAGTGTCATCGCCTTCCTGTCGGCGCCAGCCACGTACGGGCCCGCTGCCGGCGAGGTCGAGAGAATCGACACCCACATCAGCATCGTCTGGTTGGCTGGTGACCGCGCATACAAGCTCAAACGCGCGGTCCGGTACGACTATGTAGACTTTTCCTCGGTCGAGCGGCGGCGACTCGCGTGCGAGGCCGAGGTGGCGCTGAATCGACGGACTGCGCCGTCTCTGTATCGAGGCGTACTTCCGGTGACACGCGAGCGAGACGGGTCACTGGCGCTGGCGGGCGATGGTGTGCCGATTGACTGGCTGGTCGAGATGCAGCGCTTCGACCAGAACACGCTGTTCGATCGGCTCGCTGACCGGCATCAACTGGACATGGCGCTGATGGGCGGCCTGGCCGACGGCGTCGCCCGTCTGCACTCGGACGCGGAACGCTGTCTGGATCGCGGCGGACGAGAGGGCATGGCCTGGGTCGTCGATGGCAACGCGCTCGGATTCTCCGATCAGGGTGCGGGCGTGCTGGATGCGACGATCTGCAGGCGTCTGACCGCGGACACCCGTCACGTCCTGGACCGTGATGCCCGGCAGTTGGACGCGCGACGCCGCGCCGGCTTCGTGCGACGCTGCCACGGCGATCTGCACTTGCGCAACATCTGTCTGATCGACGGTGTGCCGACGTTGTTCGACGGCGTCGAGTTCAACGACGACGTCGCGTGCATCGACGTCCTGTACGATCTCGCCTTTCTGCTGATGGACTTGTGGCGACGCGATCTCCGACAGCACGCGAACATGGTGTTCAACGAGTATCTGGCTCGCAGCGGCGAGATCGACGGGCTTGGTCTGTTGCCGCTTTTCTTGTCGTGCCGGGCCGCGGTGCGAGCGAAGACCAGCGTCAGCGCGGCGAAGGTTCAGTCCGACGATCGGCAGCGGCTCGGCCTGGAGGGCGCTTCCCGTGAATACCTGGCGCTCGCGGAGAGGTTCCTCTCTCCGCCTCTGCCATGTCTCATCGCCGTCGGTGGCTTCTCGGGCTCGGGTAAGTCAACGCTTGCACGGGGCCTCGGACCGGACATCGGTGCGGCGCCTGGCGCGGTGATCCTCCGCAGCGACACCATTCGCAAGAGTCTGCTCGGCGTCGCTCCGCTGGAGCGGCTGGGCGCGGACGGTTATTCACCGGCGCTGACGCGCCGGGTCTACGACACCATCCGGACACGCGCACGGACGGCCCTCACGGCCGGCCAGGCTGCGATCGCCGACGCCGTGTACGCGAGACCCGAGGATCGCGCGGCCATCGCCGAAGTTGCCCGCGCTGCCGGTGTGCCGTTCGCCGGCTTGTGGCTCGAAGGCACGCCGGCGGTGTTGGCCGAGCGGCTCGCCACCCGCGTGCACGATGCCTCCGACGCGACGATCGACGTGCTCGAGATGCAACTCGAGTCTGACTGCGGTGAGGTCGAGTGGCATCGACTGGATGCCTCAGTGGCATCTGAGCAGGTCCGGTATTCGGCCGAGCAGGCATTGGGCGCCCTGATCCAGCTTCGCCGGCGTTGAGGTGGATCGCCGATGGGCGTCGCGAAAGGTCGCTGCACCCAAGGTTGAGGAAGTGGTGTTCGGCGAGGTCGTCGCTTCAGGCGCGGATCGCCATGAAGTTGACCGCCAGTCTGTCTTGCTACACACTCCAGCGGAGCGTCCAATGCCTCCTCCCCTAACGACACGTCAGGTCATGTCCCGGTGCGCGCCATGGTTGGTCCTTCTCGTCCTCGCCTTCGGTGTCGTCCCTTCGGTCATTGCGGCCGGAAGGCAGCAACAGGCCGGCGCCGTCAATGCCCGGCCGGGACCTGAGCTCTTCAAGACATATTGCGCGAGCTGTCACGGCAACGAGGGAACGGGAAACGGCCCCCTCGCTCGTGCCCTGCGTCACGCACCTTCCGATCTGACGCAGCTTTCGAAGAGGAACGGCGGAATGTTCCCGGGTGCCCGCGTGCGCCGGATCATCGACGGTCGGGACGTCGAGTCGCACGGCGACCGCGAGATGCCGGTCTGGGGCGACGCGTTCAAATCGACGCGCGACGGGAGCCCACTCGAAACGGCGGACGCCCGCATCGCAACTCTCGTGAGCTACCTGGAGTCGATCCAGCAACGAGACGCTCAATGACGCCACTCTCCTCTCCGCGCAGCAACCGCGACCTGCAAGGCATCTCCTGACGCCGCGGCACCGCACGTTGAGCACGAGCCCGAGAGGGGCCAGTACAGCCAGTACAGAAAGAGTGGGGGATTCTCCACTCACCTGCTGCATCTACCCGACCCCGGTCGCCGAAGACGCGCGACGCGGGATTTCGTACATATCGTCGACGAATGGGTCGTCGGGGCTGACGTCAATCCGACTGTCGATCACGACCGCGCCGATGGCGTGCGACGCCGCCCGCTCGGCGGCATCGCGTTCGTGCCACGATCCGACAGTACCGGTGAGCCGAATCATCGCTCCCGTCATGCTGAGGTCGATACGGCGGGCGTTGATATCCGCCGCCCGATGCAGGCGCGCACGATCTCCGGCTGAGCGTCGCGAGCCGCGGTAGGCGGTACGAAACGTTTCGCGCATCGCTCTCGGGCCCGGGTCAGCGGCCGACCACCCTCGCGCCGTCAACGAGCGTGTCGGGTGGATAGAGAACGATTCGCTGTCGGTCGGTGAGGCCGGTCGAGACCTCTGCTTCAGCGGCATTGCGTTGACCGATCTCGACGATTTGCGTCCGCACTCGATCGTCGTCGACGACGAACACCGCCCAGTCCTCGCCGCGACGAAAGAGACTTCCGACCGGCACCTTCAGCACATCCGGCTGCTCCGAGACAACGATCCGCACCTCGACGCGATAGCCGTCCCCGAGAGCCGAAGCGGCCGCAGCGGGATCGGCGAAGTCGATCCGCACGTTGACCCGCTGTTCCTCGACCCCAAGGGCGGACACTTTCATGAAGCCGGACGGCTCGACGCGGCGGACATGGCCGTCGAGCGCATGGTTGCCGCCCCATTGTTCGATCAGGACTCGGGCGTGTGGCGGCACGCGGACGGCGTCGGTTGACAGCAGATCCGCAACGACCTCGAGGTCGCCGAGATTGCCGACCTCCAGGAGCGGCTCACCGGCAGCCACGACCGATTCGCTCTCGCGTAGGCGCTTCAACGCGATGCCGTCGATCGGCGACACGATCTCGACTGGTCGGCCTCCCGCCTGGGGCTGCTGAAGCCGGGCGCGGGCGATCTGCAGATCCTGCTCGGCACGAGCAATGTTGAAGTCCGCTGCGTGCAGGCCATCTTCAGACAACCGCACCAACGTCTGCGCGGCTTCGAGATCGTCGCGTGAGATCGCACCCGCCTCTTCGAGGGTCTCCTGCCGGCGCAGCGAGGCGTGCGCCCGGGCCAGCGCCGTCGCCGTCCGCTCGCGCTCGGCTCGGGCCAGTCCCACCGCTGCGCACGCGGCCTCCACCGCGGCGCTCAGCT
>WHSN01000082.1 GCA_009380045.1 Luteitalea sp. | reverse complement strand
GACGGCCGATTCGGCCGAGCCCGGCGCCGCCACTCCGCCCATCATCACCTGGTCCGCGACCGCCGGCGCCGCGATCTCGACGCCGTCGGCAGTTGCCCCGCACTCGCTGCAGACCATCCTCATCCCAAGACGCCGCACGAGCTCCGCTTCCGGCACCACGATGTCCAACACGATGAGCGGCGCCCGGCCATCCATCAGGCGGTCGAGCGCCTTGGCCTGTTCGACGGTGCGCGGAAAGCCGTCGAGGATGAACCCGCTGTGCGCGTCCGCCCGATCGAGCCGCTCCCGGACAATGCCGATCATGACGTCGTCACTGACCAGCTCGCCGCGATCCATGATCGCTTTCGCCCGAAGCCCGGTCTCGGTCCCTGCCTTCACCGCCTCGCGCAGCATGTCCCCGGTCGAGATCTTCGGAATGCCGTGGCCGCGGGCGAGTCGTTCGGCCTGCGTGCCCTTCCCGGCGCCGGGAGGGCCCAGGATGATCAGGTTCAGCGGATGGTCATTGGTCATTGGTCGTTGGTCGTTCGTTCAGTCATTGGTCGTTGGTCATTCCTGGCGATTGGTCATTCCTGGCAATGGTCATTCCTGGTGATTCGTCAATTTCCCTGGTGATTCGTCATTCCTCGACAATCATTCCTCGACCACGGTCATCTCCCGTGGTCGGCTCGCGATCAACGACTGAGCCAACGACCAACGACTGAGGCAACGACCAACGACTGAACCAACGACCAACGACCAACGACCAACGACCAACGTTACGCCCGCCGTCCCCGGATGCGCGTTTTCTTCATGAAGCCGTCGTAGTGCCGCATGATCAGCTGCGATTCGACCTGCTGCACGGTGTCCATCGCCACACCGACCACGATCAGGAGCGACGTGCCGCCGAAGAAGAACGTCACGCCGAGCCCCTGCGTGAAGAAGGCCGGGAGGTTGGTGTCGAGCCACTCGCCGACGAACGGAATCGGCGCCACCTTGAATCCGCTCAGGAGAAACTCCGGCAGGATGGCGACGAGCGCCAGGTAGGTCGCGCCGGCCAGCGTGATCCGCGTCAGGATCTGGTCGATGTACTCGGCGGTCCGCTTGCCGGGCCGGATGCCCGGCACGAAGCCGCCGTACTTGCGCATGTTCTCCGCGACATCGTCTGGGTTGAAGATGATGGCGGTATAGAAGTACGCGAAGAAAATGATGCCCGCGACATAGAACAGGTTGTAGAGCGGCATGCCGATGCTGAGCTGCTCGGTCATCGTCAGCGCCCACTGCCCCTGGAACATGCCGGCAATCGTCGCCGGGAACGCAAGAATCGACGAGGCGAAGATCACCGGGATCACCCCGCCGGTGTTGACCTTCAAGGGAATGTGCGTGCTCGACCCGCCGTACATCCGCCGGCCGACAACCCGCTTGGCGTACTGCACGGTGACGCGCCGGTGTCCGCGCTCGACGAAGATGATCGCCGCGACGACCAGCCCCATCACCACCACCAGCACCAGCATCGAGATCAGCCCGAGCTGACCGGTGCGAATCTGGTCGATGGTCTGGATCACCGCCCGCGGGAAGCCGACCACGATGCCGGCGAAGATGATGAGCGACATGCCGTTGCCGACGCCCCGCTCCGTAATCTGCTCACCGAGCCACATGATGAAACAGGTGCCGGTCGTGAGCGTCAGCACCGTCATCAGGCGAAACGCGAGCCCGGGGTTGTAGACCAGCGGCAGCCCGCCGGTGACCTGCGTCTGCCGCTCGAGGAAGATCGCGATGCCGAGCGCCTGGACGACGCTCAGGAAGATCGTCCCATAGCGGGTGTACTGCGTGATCTTGCGGCGGCCCAGCTCGCCTTCCTTCGACAGCTTCTCCAGGTACGGCCACACCACGGTGAGGAGCTGCAGGATGATCGACGCGCTGATGTAGGGCATGATGCCGAGCGCGAAGATCGTGACCCGCGACAGGTTCCCGCCCGAGAACATGTCGTACATCCCGAACATCGTGTCCTGCAGCTGGCGCGCGAGCTCGGACAGCGCGGCGGTGTTCACGCCCGGCGTCGGGATCCAGTGGCCGACCCGATACACCCCCAGCACTGCCAGCGTGAACAGCACGCGGTTGCGCAGCTCGGAGACGGCGAAGATGTTCCTCAGACTGTTGTTTTCCACGCTAAATCCTCGAAATTGCAGGATTACAGGATCGCAGGATTGCAGGATTGGACGTCGATTGCACTATGAAAGAACATCCTCCCTGCAATCCCCGAATCCTGCCATCCTGCGATTCAAGTCGTTCACGCGATCATCTCCCCCGACTTCACGCGATCAGCTCCGTCGCCCCGCCAGCGGCAGCGATCTTCTCCGCCGCGGTCCCGCTGAACCTGTGCGCGCGGACGGTCAGCGCTTTCCCGATCTCGCCGCGCCCGAGCACCTTCAGCCGTGACCGGGCGCCGCTGACGAGCCGCCGCTCGGCGAGCAGCTCCAGGGTGACGACCGTACCGGCATCGAACCGTTCGCCGAGCGTATCCAGGTTGATCACTTCGTACTCGACGCGCGTCGGATTGGTGAAGCCGCGCTTCGGCACGCGGCGGTGCAGCGGCATCTGCCCGCCTTCGAACCCGCGCTTGAAGCTGTAGCCCGAACGCGACTGCGCACCCTTGTGGCCGCGTCCCGCCGTCTTGCCGTTGCCCGAGCCCTGGCCGCGGCCAACCCGCTTCTTGGCGTGCTTGGCGCCCTTCGGCGGTTTGAGATTTGAAAGATCCATGGCTTCCCCTAATACATTGGGTCATCTGATGATTGGGTCATCTGGTCATTGGGTCATCTGGTCATCTGGTCATTGGGTCATCTGGTCATTGAAGTTCGTCAACAATGACCAATCACCAGATGACCAAATCAACCAAATCAACCAAATCACCAGATGACCAGATGACCAGATCACCAGATGACCAAATTTCTACCCGACCGTCACCAGGTGACGCACCTTGTGAATCAGGCCGCGCGTCTCGCGCGTGTCCTTCAATTCCACGGTGTGCCGGATGCGAAGCAGTCCCATGCTCCGAACCACGGCGCCCTGGCTCCTGTTGAACCCGATCGGGCTCTTGTTCAGCGTCACCCTCACGGTGCCGCTGCCTGTCGAATCGGTCCGTTGATTGGCCATACTTCCTTCATCCGCCGACGACACGTCGCACCGTCGAAACCATCTGCCGCGCCACGACGCCCCAATCACGACAGAGGGGCCGCTGTCCGCTGTCCGACCTCAGGCCGCCGGGGTGGCCGCCCGCTTGCGCGGGCGCGCCGTGACATCGGCGAGCTCCTTGCCGCGCATCCGCGCCAGCAACGCCGGATCCTGCAACGAGTCGAGTCCGGCAATCGTCGCGCGGACGACGTTGTGCGGATTCGCCGAACCGAGCGACTTGGTGAGGATATTGGTGATGCCGGCCGATTCGACGACCGCGCGGACGGCGCCGCCGGCGATGATCCCGGTGCCGTCGGGAGCCGGCTTCAGCAGCACGCTGCCGGCGCCGAACACGCCGACGATCGGGTGCGGAATCGTGTTGCCGTGCAGCGGCACGCGAATCAGGTTCTTCTTCGCCGCCTCGATACCCTTCTTGATCGCCGACGGCACTTCCTTGGCTTTGCCGACGCCGAAGCCGACCACGCCGTGGCCGTCGCCGACGACCACCAGGGCGCTGAAGCTCAGGTTCTTGCCGCCCTTGACGACCTTGGTGACGCGGTTGATCGAAACCACGTTGTCCTTGATATCGAGCTGGCTGGCGTCGATCCGTTCACGAGTGCGCATACTGCTCCTAAAATTCCAATCCGGCTTTGCGCGCCGCGTCCGCCACGGCGCGGACGCGCCCGTGGTAGAGGAAGCCGCCGCGGTCGAACACTACCCGCTTGATGCCCTTCTCGATCGAACGCTCGGCGATGACGCGGCCGATCGCTTCGGCGCCCTTCAGGTTGCCGCCGCTCACGTCCACGGCGAACGTCG
Organism: Luteitalea sp.; assembly: GCA_009380045.1. Taxonomy (GTDB): domain Bacteria; phylum Acidobacteriota; class Vicinamibacteria; order Vicinamibacterales; family CAVVIG01; genus WHSN01. Next base: position 13,889 of record WHSN01000082.1, on the reverse strand, counting down.
CCTTCACGGTCGGCTCGACGGTGGAGGCCGAGATCAGCGTCCGACCGCTCAAGTCGTCGATCACCTGCGCGTAGATGTGGCTCACGCTCCGGAACACGGTGAGCCGCGGCCGGGCGGCGGTGCCGGCAATCCGCTTGCGCTGGCGCAGTTGAATGCGCCGGCGCCGATCTTCCTTGGTCTTGATCTGCATCGCCTATTTCGCCCCCGTCTTGCCGGCCTTCTTCTTCAGCACTTCACCGGTGTACCGCACGCCCTTCTGCTTGTAGGGGTCGGGCTTGCGCAGGCGTCGGATGTTCGCCGCCACTTGACCGACCAGCTGGCGATCGACGCCGGTGACCGTGATGTGGGTCTGTTTCTCGATTGTGATGTCGATCCCGGTCGGCACGTCGAACACGACGGCGTGCGAGAAGCCGAGCGCGAAAATCACCTGCTTGCCCTTCAGCTCCGCGCGATAGCCGACCCCGACGATGTCGAGCTCGCGCTTGAAGCCGTCGGTCACGCCCGCGACGGCGTTGGCGACGAGACTGCGCGCCAGACCGTGATACTTCGCCAGGGCCGGATCGGTGGTCGCGCGCCTGGCCACCAGGTCCCCATCGGCGATCTCGAAATCGATCCCGCTCGGAACCCGCTGCGTGAGCTTGCCCTTGGGGCCCTGCACTTCAACGGCATTGTCGAGCACCGTGATCGTGACGCCCTTGGGGACGGTGATCGGCTTCTTCCCAATTCGAGACATGTTCAGAATCCTTGTCGCCCTACCAGATATTGCACAGCACTTCGCCGCCGACGCCCGCCTTGACGGCTTCGCGGCCGGTCATGACACCGCGCGAGGTCGTCAGGATGCTGGTGCCGAGGCCGGCCAGCACTTCCGGCACATCGTCGCGCCCGAAGTAGACGCGGCGGCCGGGGCGGCTGATGCGCTGGACGCCGGTGATCACCCGCTCGCCGTGAGGGCCGTACTTGAGGAACAGCCGCAGCGTCTTGACGAGAGCCGTGGTCTTGGCGGCGGCAGCGTCGTCGAGCACCTTGAAGCCCTGGATGTAGCCCTCGTCCTGCAGGATGCGCGCGATGTCGGTCTTGATCCGCGACGCGGGCAGGTCCACGCGCGTGTGCTTGGCGATCACAGCGTTGCGGATCCGCGTCAGCATGTCGGCAATTGGATCGGTCATATCTCTGAAACCTTTTCGTGCGAGGTGCGGCGTGCCCGTGCACCAGTTCGCTACCAGCTGCTTTTCGTGACCCCTGTAACGTCGCCCTCGAGCGCCAGTTTCCGGAAGCACAGCCGGCACAGGGCGAACTTCCGGATGTAGGCGCGCGGCCGGCCGCAGAGCCGGCAGCGGTTGCGCAGGCGAACCTTGAACTTCGGCTTCTTCTGCTCTTTGGCGATCTTCGCTGTGGTTGCCATCTTCGTTTCTCTCGGCTCCTCAGGCGTGCCGGCGGCAGGCTTCAGCGGAAGCCCAACGCCCGAACGCCGGAGCCAACTCCGGAGGTTACGCCCTGAACGGCATGCCGACGAACTGGAGAAGCTTGCGCGCCTCTTCGTCGGTCCGCGCCGAGGTGACGACCGACACGTTCATGCCGCGCGCCTTGTCCACCTTCATGTAGTCGATCTCGGGAAACAGCAGCTGGTCGCGCAGCCCGAGCGTGTAGTTGCCGCGGCCGTCGAACCCTTTCGGCGAGACCCCCTTGAAGTCGCGCACCCGGGGCAGGGCGATCGTCATCAGGCGATCGAGGAACTCCCACATCCGCTCGCTGCGCAGCGTCACCATCGTTCCGATCGGCTGGCCCTTGCGGACCTTGAACTGGGCGATCGACTTCTTGGCGCGGCGCGTCACCGGCTTCTGGCCCGCGATGCGCGCCAGCTCGTCCGATCCGGTGTCGATGATCTTCGCGTTCGACGTCGCCTCGCCAAGTCCCATGTTGACGACCACCTTCCGGATCCGGGGGACGGCCATCACGTTGGTGTAGCCGAACTCCTTCTGGAGGGCGGGCACGACGTCCTTCTGATACTTGTCCTTCAGCCGGCTCATTTGTCGACCGCTCCCTCGCACTTTCGGCAGATGCGGACCTTGCGGCCGTCGCCGAGGATCTTGTGCCCGACGCGCGTCTGCGCGCCGCACTCCGGGCAGACCAGCTGCACGTTGCTCACGTGCACCGATGCCTCGCGCTCGACGATCCCGCCCTTGATGTTCTTGCCGGGATTCGGCTTGGTGTGGCGCTTGATCATGTTCACGCCTTCGACGACCAGCCGGTTCTTCGCCGGATCGATCTTCAGGACGCGGCCGCGCTTGCCCCGGTCCTTGCCGGTGATGACCAGGACGTTGTCGTTTTTCCGAACTGGAGTAGCTACACGGGTCATAACTGACACTCTCAACCGCCGGGCACGCCGCCCACGCATCGATCCGTCGTCGCGGCGCGGGGGGCGATGTCGACGATAAACGTCACAGAACTTCCGGAGCGAGGGAGATGATCTTCATGAACTTCCGCTCGCGCAGCTCGCGGGCGACCGGCCCGAACACGCGGGTGCCGATCGGCTCGTTGTTGTCGTTGACCAGAACCGCGGCGTTGCGGTCGAACCGGATATAGCTGCCGTCGCGCCGGCGCTGCTCCTTGACCGTGCGCACGATCACCGCCTTCACGACCTGCCCCTTCTTCACGGTGCCTTCCGGCGTGGCTTCCTTGACCGAGGCGGTGACAATGTCCCCGAGCCGCGCGTAACGGCCGGTCGATCCGCCGATCGGATTGATGACCGCGATCTTGCGCGCGCCGGAGTTGTCGGCGACGTCCAGGATCGATCGCATCTGTATCATGATGGCTCTCCTAGACCTGCGCCGCCTGCCGGACCACCTGCTTCAGCGACCAGCGCTTCCGGCGGCTGATCGGACGGGTTTCGACGATCGCGACGATGTCGCCGATCTTCGCCTCGCCGTTCTCGTCGTGCACCATGAACTTCGACGTCCGGCGCTCGGTCTTGCCGTAGAGGCCGTGGCGCACCTGCCACTCGACCGCGACGACGATGCTCTTCTGCATCTTGTTGCTGACGACGACGCCGACTTTTTCGGATTTCTGTGCCATACGCTAATCCTACGATCTGGTCACCTGATGATCTGGTGATCTGGTGATCTGGTGATCTGGTGATCTGGTGATTTGGTCATCTGGTCATCGATTGCAGGATTTCGAAAATCAACGAGCCGATCTCGAAAATCAATGACCAAATCACCAGATGACCAGATGACCAGATCACCAAATCACCCGATGACTAGATGACCAATGACCAAGTCACCAGATGACTAGATGACCAAATTCCTCTATCTCACTGACTATCTGTCCCGTTTCTGCCTCAATACCGTCTTGATGCGCGCGAGATCGCGGCGCACCGTGCGCATCGTGTCCGGCGCATCGAGCTGCCCCATGGACTTCTGGATCCGCATCCGGAACAGCTGATCGGTGAGATCGCGCTCCTTGATGCTCAACTCGTCCGCGCCCAGATCGCGCAGCTCCGCCGCCTTCATAGCATCCTCTCCTGGGCGAAGCGGGTGGCGAACTTGGTGAGAATCGGCAGCTTCGCCGCCGCCAGCCGCATCGCCTCGCGCGCCTCGGTCTCGGTCACGCCTTCCATCTCGAACAGCACCCGTCCCGGCCGGACGACGCAGATCCATTGGTCCGGCGCCCCTTTGCCCTTCCCCATGCGGGTCTCCTGCGGCTTCTTCGTAATCGGCTTGTCCGGGTAGACGCGCACCCAGATCTTGCCGCCGCGCTTGATGAAGCGGGTCATCGCGACGCGCGCCGCCTCGATCTGGCGGGCGGTCATCCAGCACGGCTCCAGCGCCTTGAGCCCGAAGTCGCCGAACGACACGTCCGAGCCGCGCCAGGCTTTGCCAGCCATGCGCCCGCGCTGCTGCTTGCGGAACTTCACTTTCTTCGGCATCAACATAGTGGTAATTCCTACGCCCGCCCCTGCGGCCGGCGGGGACCGCGCTCGCGATATTCCTCTTCACGACCGCGCAGCGGCACCAGCCGCTCGCCCTTGTAGAGCCACACCTTGATTCCGATCTGGCCGTACGTGGTGTTGGCTTCCGCGAACCCGTAGTCGATATCCGCGCGGAGCGTCTGCAGCGGCAGCTGGCCGTGGAGATACCACTCGGAGCGCGCGATCTCGCCGCCGTTGAGGCGGCCGGACACGCGCACCTTGATGCCACGGGCGCCGAAGCGCAGCGCCGACTCCACCGACTTGCGCATCGCACGCCGGAACGCCACCCGCTTTTCGAGCTGCATCGCCACCGATTCGGAGATCAGCTGGGCGTCGAGCTCCGGCTTCTGGATCTCCTGAATGTTGATGAACACCTCGCGGTTGGTGCGCTTCTGGATTTCCTGTTTCAGCTTGTCGACCTCGGACCCCTTGCGCCCGATGATGATGCCCGGCCGCGAGGTGTAGATGTCGATCTTCAGCTTGTTGGCGGCGCGCTCGGTTTCGATCTTCGAGACCCCGGCGTGCGAGAACCGCTTCTTGAGGTTGGCGCGCAGCGCCAGATCCTCGTGCAGCAGTTTCGCGTAGTCCTTGTCCGAGTACCACCGCGAACGCCAGGTCTTGTTGAATCCGAGGCGGAACCCGAACGGGTGAACCTTCTGGCCCACGGTTACTCCTTCGCTTTCTTGGTGGCGCGTTTCGCCGCCGGTGTCTGTTTCTTGGCGCCGGCGCGGCGCCGTTTCGGCGCCTCGGTGCCCACGCCGGTCCCGACCGGCCCGACCTTCTCGGCCCGTTCGGCGACCCGCACGGTGAGATGCGCGGTGCGCTTCAGCACCCGGAACGCGCGGCCCATCGGGGCGGGGCGGACGCGTTTCTGCGACGGCCCCTGGTTGGCGTAGCACGCCGACACGAACAGCCGGTCGACGTCGCCGCTGAACCCGTCCTTCTGCTGGGCGTTCGCGACCGCCGACCGCAGCACCTTGGCCACGTCCTCGGCCACCCCCTTGCGGGTGAACTTGAGCGTGGCGAGGGCGCGGTTGACGTCCTTGCCGCGGATCAGCGCGAGCACGAGTCCGGCCTTCTGCGCCGACGTCCGCACGTAGCGGGCGGTGGCATGCGCCTCAATCATGACTGGCTCCCCGCTCCGGCCGGCTTGGCACCGGCGGCCGGCGCCGCCGACGCCGCCTTCTCGTTCACCTTCGTGGTGTGCCCCCTGAACTGCCGCGTCGGGGCGAACTCCCCGAGCTTGTGGCCGACCATGTTCTCGGTCACGTAGACCGGGATGAACTTGCGGCCGTTGTGCACCGCGAGCGTGTGCCCGACGAACTCGGGAATGACCGTCGATCGCCGCGACCAGGTCTTGATGACCTTCTTCTCGTTGGCGCGGTTCATCACCTGATCTTCTCGAGGAGCGGCGTATCCACGAACGGGCCCTTTTTCAGTGAACGGCTCATAGGATTTTCACTCTCCGCTACTTCTGTCTGCTACTTCTGTCTCCGCTGCACGATGAACTTGTCGGTCGTCTTGCGGTTGCGCGTCTTGTAGCCCTTGGTCGGCAGCCCCCACGGCGTCACGGGGTGGCGGCCACCCGACGTCTTGCCTTCGCCGCCGCCGAGCGGGTGATCGACCGGGTTCATCGCCACGCCGCGCACGTGTGGACGCTTGCCGAGCCACCGGCTCCGCCCCGCCTTGCCGATCGACACGTTCTCGTGGTCGAGGTTGCCGACCTGGCCGATCGTCGCGTAGCAATCGATGAAGATCTTGCGGATCTCGCTCGACGGCATCTTCACCGACGCGTACTCGCCCTCTTTCGCGACCAGCTGCACCGACGATCCGGCGCTGCGCGCGATCTGCCCGCCCTTGCCCGGCTTCAGCTCGACGTTGTGAATCTGGGTGCCGAGCGGAATGTTGCGCAGCGGCAGCGCGTTCCCCGGCAGGATGTCGACGTTCGATCCGGCGACGATCGTGTCGCCCACCTTCACCCCGTTCGGCTGCAGGATGTAGCGCTTTTCGCCGTCGGCGTAGGTCACCAGTGCGATTCGGGCCGATCGGTTCGGGTCGTACTCGACCGTCGCCACCTTGGCCGGGATGTCGCGCTTGTCGCGCTTGAAGTCGATGATGCGGTACATCCGCTTGTGCCCGCCGCCTCGCCACCACGAGGTGAGGGTGCCCTGGTTGTTGCGGCCACCCGAGCGCTGGAGCGGTTCGACCAGCGGCTTGTGCGGCTCCCGGGTGGTGATCTCATCGAAGGTCTGCACGGTCTGGAACCGCTGACCGGGCGAGGTCGGGTTGTACTTGCGTATCGGCATGATTACGCGCCTTCCAGGAAGTCGGGCATCTTCTCGCCCTTGCGGAGCGTCACGTACGCCTTCTTCCAATCGGGACGCTGGCCGGCATAGCGGCCCTGCCGCTTGATCTTGCCGTGCGCGATGCTGGTCCGGATGGTGGCGACCTTGGCGCCGAGGAGCTTCTCCACGGCGTGCTTGATCTGAATCTTGTTCGCGTCCGGCGCCACCTGGAACACAATCGTCCGGCCGTCCTCGCGGAGCAGCGACGTCTTCTCGGTGATCAGCGGCCGACGGAGGATGTCGGTCAACTTCAGGCTCATGATCCGAGCGCCTCCTGCAGCTTCTCGAACGCCGCCCGGGTCGCGATCACCCGCGGCGCGTTCATCACGTCCCGCGCCGAGAGGCGATGGCTCTGCCGCATCACGACGCCGGGCACGTTCCTGGTCGACAGCGCCAGCCGGTCGTCGAGCGCGACGTCGATGACCAGCGCCTTGCCGGCAACGCCCAGCCGCTTCAGCATCTCCACCGCCGCCTTGGTCTTGATCTCGGACGCCGCCAGCGCGTCGACGATGACCAGCGCGCCGTCCTGCACTTTCTGTGCGATCGCGGCGCGCAGCGCGCCGATCTCGACCTTCTTCGGCAGCCTGTAGTCGTAGCTGCGCGGCTGGGGGCCGAACACGGTGCCGCCTTTCCGCCACAGCGGATTGCGGATCTCGCCGACCCGCGCCCGGCCGGTGCCCTTCTGGCGCCACGGCTTCTTGCCGCTACCGCTGACGTGGGCGCGGTTCTTGGTCGCGTGGGTGCCCTGGCGCGCCGCGGCATTCTCGCGCACCACCGACTCCCAGATCAGGCCGGTGTTCACCCGCCCGCCGAACAGATCGTCGCGGACCTCGACGGCGCCGATCTTCTCGTTGTTGTGATTCACGACATCGAGCTGCATACGGTTACTTCTTGCCCTTCTTCGGCTTCTCGACCTGCGCCACCTTCAGCTTTTTGGCGGTGATCGCCTTGCGGATGATGACGTAGCCGGTCGGCGCGCCAGGGATGCCGCCCTCGACGATCAACAGGTGGTTGTCCGGATCCACCCGCAGCACCTTGAGGTTGTGGATGGTCACGCGCTTGCCGCCCATCCGGCCGGCCATCCGCATCCCCTTGACGACGCGAGAGGGAAACGACGAGGCGCCGATCGATCCGGGCGCGCGGTGAAACATCGACCCGTGGGTCGCCGCGCCGCCGCCGAAATGATGCCGGCGGACGACACCCTGAAAGCCCTTGCCGCGGCCGGTGCCGACGACGTCGACCCGTTCCCCGTTGGCGAAAATCGACGCCAGCACCTGCTCGCCCACTTTCGGGGCCTCGCCGCCGGCGGCGACCTTCACCTCGCGGCGCACGCGGGTCGGCGGCACGCCGGCCTTCTTGTAGTGGCCAGCCATCGGCTTGCCGAGCTTGGCGGGCCTCTCCTCGACCAGGCCGAGCTGAACGGCCTCGTAGCCGTCGGTCGGCGCGGCCTTGGCCTGCACCACGACACACGGGCCGGCCTTGATGACGGTGGCCGGATGGACGGTGCCGTCGGGGTCGAAGATCTGCGTCATGCCGACTTTGCGGCCGATGATTCCTGTCACCATGGCTATTTGTGTTCCTTGCCGAACGCCTTGATCTCGACGTCCACGCCGGCCGGCAGGTCCAGCTTCATCAGCGCATCGACGGTCTGCGGCGTCGGCTCGAAGATGTCGATCAGCCGCTTGTGGGTGCGGATCTCGAACTGCTCGCGTGACTTCTTGTCGACGTGCGGCGACCGGAGCACGGTCCACTTGTTCTTCGCGGTCGGCAGCGGAATCGGACCGGCCAGCCGCGCGCCGGTGCGCTTGGCGGTCTCGACGATCTCGCTCGTCGACTGATCGAGGACGCGATAGTCGTAGGCCTTGAGACGGATCCGGATCTTGTCGCTGAATGATGCTGTTGCCATGGTTTTCCTGTCACGACGATCACCGTCGGGTCATTTTCCCTGCATGCGCGCGACGACTTCCTCGCTGACGTTCTGTGGCGCCGGCTCGTACCGATCGAAGTGCATCGAGTAGGTGGCGCGGCCCTGGGTGCGCGACCGGAGGTCGGTCGAGTAGCCGAACATCTCGGACAGCGGCACACGCGCCTGGATGATCTGCGTGCCACCCCGATCTTCCTGCGACTGAATCTGGCCGCGGCGGCTCGACAGGTTGCCCATGACGTCGCCCATGTGCTCCTTCGGCACCACCACTTCGACCCGCATCACCGGTTCGAGCAGCACCGGCTTCGCCTTGCGCGCCGCATCCTGGAACGCCATCGACCCGGCGATCTTGAACGCCATCTCCGACGAATCGACGTCGTGGTACGAGCCGTCGTAGAGCTCGATCCTCACGTCGTCGATCGGGTAGCCGGCGAGCACGCCCCTGGTGAGCGCTTCCTTGATGCCTTCGTCGACCGGCTTGATGAACTCCTTCGGGATCGAACCGCCGACGGTCTCGTTCTCGAAGATATAGCCCGAGCCCGGCTCGCCGGGGTAGAGGTGAATCTTCACGTGGCCGTACTGGCCGCGGCCGCCGGTCTGCTTGGCGTACTTCATCTCGCCGTCCGCCGGGCGGGTCAGCGTTTCCTTGTAGGCGACCTGCGGCTTGCCGACCGTCGCCTCGACGTTGAACTCGCGCTTCAAGCGGTCGACGATGATCTCGAGGTGGAGCTCGCCCATCCCGCGGATGATCACCTGGCCGGTCTGCTGATCGGTGTTGACCCGGAAGGTCGGATCCTCGGCCATCAGCTTCTGCAGCCCATGTCCGAGCTTCTCCTGGTCGACCTTGGTCTTCGGCTCGATCGCCAGCGAGATCACCGGCTCGGGAAAGTCCATCGACTCGAGCACGATCGGGTGCTTCTCGTCGCACAACGTGTCGCCTGTCGAGACGCTTTTCAGGCCGACCGCGGCCGCGATGTCGCCGGCGTAGACCTCCTTGATGTCCTCGCGCTTGTTGGCGTGCATCTTCAGCAGGCGGCCGATGCGCTCGGTGCGCTGCTTGGTCGCGTTGTAGATGTTGGCGCCCGACGTCAGCACGCCGGAGTAGACGCGAAAGAACGTCAGCTGACCGACGAACGGATCGGTCATGATCTTGAACGCCAGCGCACTGAACGGCGCGGCGTCGGACGAGGCGCGCTCGATCAGCGTCTCTTCGGCCTTGTCGGGGTCGAGGCCGCTTATTGCCGGGACGTCGACCGGCGACGGCAGATAGTCGACGACGGCGTCGAGCAGCGGCTGGACGCCCTTGTTCTTGAACGCCGAGCCGCAGATCACCGGCACGAACGCCGCCTCGCCCTTGCCGCGAACCGAGCTGTTGACCCGCTTGCGGAGCGCCGCCTTGATCTCGTCCTCGGTCGGCTCCTCGCCCTTCAAGTAGGTCTCGAGGATCTTGTCGTCGGCCTCGCTGACCTTCTCGATCAACTGCTCGCGGTAGTGCTTCGCCTCGTCGAGCATGTCTTCCGGGATCTCGCCGACCAGGTAGTCGGCCCCCATCGTTTCGTCCTTGTAGGTGATCGACTTCATCTTGATCAGGTCGATGACGCCGAGGAAGCGATCCTCCGAGCCGATCGGAATCTGGATCGCGACGGGGTTGGCTTCGAGCTTCGAGATGATCTGATCGAAGGTCCGCCGGAAATCGGCGCCAATGCGATCCATCTTGTTGACGAAACAGATCCGCGGCACCCGGTACTTGTCGGCCTGCCGCCAGACGGTCTCCGATTGCGGCTCGACGCCGGCGACCGAGTCGAACACCGCGACCGCCCCGTCCAGCACCCGCAGCGAGCGCTCGACTTCGGCGGTGAAGTCGACGTGGCCGGGGGTGTCGATGATGTTGATGCGGTGATCGCGCCAGAAGCAGGTGGTGGCGGCCGAGGTGATGGTGATGCCGCGCTCCTGTTCCTGCTCCATCCAGTCCATCACCGCGGTGCCTTCGTGGACTTCACCGATCTTGTAGGTGATGCCGGTGTAGTACAGGATCCGCTCCGTCGTCGTGGTCTTGCCGGCATCGATGTGCGCCATGATGCCGATGTTGCGCGTTTTGCCGAGTGGAGACTGCCTGGCCATTACTGAATCTCGAATCTGGTCATCTGGTCATCTGGTCATTGGGTCATTGGGTCATTGGGTCATTGGGTGATTTGGTCATTGACCTCGTCCATTGATCCCGTCGAACTCGTCATTGACCAGGGTGACCAACTGACCAGATGACCCAATTCCCCATCACCACCGATAGTGGGCGAACGCCTTGTTGGCCTCGGCCATCCGATGCGTGTCTTCGCGCTTCTTGACCGCGCCGCCGCGAAGGTTGGCGGCGTCTAGCAGCTCGTTGGCGAGCTTTTCCTGCATCGTCTTGCCGTCGCCGCGCGAGGTGGCGTAACCGACAATCCAGCGGATGCTCAGCGACAGCCGCCGGTTCGGGTTCACCTCGATCGGCACCTGATAGTTCGAGCCGCCGACGCGCCGCGACTTCACCTCGAGGCTGGGCTTGACGTTGTCGATCGCCTTCTTGAAGACCTTGACCGGATCGTCGCCGGTCTTCTCCTTGATGATGTCGAAGCTCTTGTAGAGGATGCGCTCGGCAGTGCTCCGCTTGCCGTCGCTCATCACGCAGTTGATGAACTTGCTGACCAGCGGGCTGTCGTAGAGCGGATCCGGCGCGATGTCGCGCTTGGGAATTTCTCTTCGTCTCGGCATTCGTACCTCTGGGCCTCAGGCTTCCGGCTGCTTACGCTTTCTTCGGGCGCTTCGCGCCGTACTTCGACCGCCCCTGCATCCGCCCCTGCACACCGACGGCGTCGAGCGTGCCGCGGACCACGTGGTAGCGAACCCCCGGCAAATCCTTCACCCGTCCGCCGCGGATCAGCACCAGCGAATGCTCCTGCAGGTTGTGCCCGACACCCGGGATGTAGGTCGTCACCTCGATGCCATTGGTGAGCCGGACGCGCGCCACCTTTCGCAGCGCCGAGTTCGGCTTCTTGGGCGTCTGGGTGAAGACGCGGACGCACACCCCGCGCTTCTGCGGGCTGTCTTGCAGCGCCGGGCTCTTGGTCTTCGTGACAATTTTCTTGCGGCCGTCACGGACGAGCTGACTGATCGTCGGCATATCTTCATCTCGTCATCTGGTCATCTCGTAATCTGGGTCAGTCATTGACCCGGATACCAGATGACCACATGAACAAATTCAGGCCGCGCGGTCAGCGCGCCTTTCGTGTGTTTCAGGCCTAGAAGCCGAAGGCTTGGCGCCTGAAACGGGCTACCCTACTGCTTGTGTGTCGCGACGGACGCCGGTCAGCGGTTCTCCGGGAGCGATGCCCAATTGCGAGAGCCGTCTCTCCGGGAACGGAGCGCCAGTCCTGCGAGCCCGGCCCCGATTTGACTCGGGGCAGCCCGCCGCATGGGCCCCATCGCATCGACCAAGCCGGTCGCGCCGAGGGTGTGAAGCTAGATAGGGTGTCCTAGCTTCAACAGAACCTGACGAATATAGCACGGGGTCTCAAAAAAGCGCAACGGACGAATACGAAACCCTGATGCCCGACGCGGACCCGGGGATGCCCGACGCGGACCGGGGATGCCCGACGCGGTCCGGGATGCCCGACGCGGTCCGGGATACCCGACGCGGATCCGAGATACTCGACGCGGACCCGGTCTCGATCGACGCGGAGGGCTGACGTTCTCTACAGCACAGGCGGTTCGAGCCCTGTCATCTGCCGGTACACGTCGCGCACGGCGTCGAGTGTGTCGGCCTGAGCGGCCGATTTGTCGGTGCGATATCGCTTCACCCGGGCGAAACGGAGCGCCAGACGGCCGGGGTAGCGCGGGCTCTCCTGCACGTCGTTGAAGGCGATCTCCACGACCAGCTCCGGCCGGACGTACACGGTATAGCTGTCGCGCGCCACTTCCAGCTCGAGCAGCTTCGTGGTCTGCCACGCGAGCATCGGGTCGGTCAGCCCCTTGAACGTCTTGCCGAGCATGACAAATCCGCCGCGAACCGCGTCCCGGGCGCCAAGGTGCAGGTTGCTCAGCATTCCGCGCCTTCGCCCGCTCCCCCACTCGACGGCGAGCACCACCAGGTCGAGGCTTCGGGCGCGCTTCACCTTCAGCCAGGTCTGGCCGCGCCGACCCGCCGCGTAGACACCGTTCAACGCCTTGGCCATCACGCCCTCGTGACCATCCGCCTCGGCACGGGCGATGAACGCGCCGGCGTCAGCGGCGCTCGCGGGGACAATCCGTGGCACCTGCAGCGTGACGGGGGTCAGCCGGCTGAGCGCGGCGACGCGGGCCGAGAGCGGCTCATCGATCAACGCCGTTCCGTCCAGATACAGCAGGTCGAAGAAAAACGGCGACATCGGCAGCTCGCTCCGCAGCCGCTCCACCTCGAGCGTGCGCCCGAAGCGCCGCATCGTGATCTGGAACGGGTGCGGCGAACCATCTGGGCGGAGGGCAATCGCTTCGCCGTCGAGGATCAGCTCGCGGGCGGGAACTGCGCAAACCGCCGCCACCACTTCCGGCACCGTCTTGGTCACATCCCTCAGATTTCGTGTGAACACGCGGACCTCGTCTCCGGACCGGTGCACCTGGATGCGGGCGCCATCGAGCTTGTATTCGAGCGAGGCGCTGCCCAGGTCGCGGAGCGCCTCGTCCACGCCTTCCGCCGAATCGGCGAGCATCGGCTGCACCGGCTGGAATGGCTGGATGATGAACGCGTCGAGCGCCGTGCCCCCGGCGGCCAGCGCGGCCACCGCCACGGTTGCCAGGGAGCCGGCCAGCATGGCGGCCCGGCGGACCGAAGCGGCCGGGACGCGCGCGGCGCGCGCCACCGCCTCGAGGAGCACGCCTTCCAGCGCGCCTTGCCGCAGCTCGCCAAAGAGCAGCCGCGTGAGGAAGTCCTGTTCGTCCGCCGTGGCCCGGGCCATCAGGTCGCGCAATCGCGTCGTCCGGGCGGTGATCGAGCCGGCGCCAGCGATGCTCCGGATGTCTTCGAAGGCGCGATCGACGTCGCGAAGCTGCAAGGTGGCTGCCCCGGCAGGCTGAACCCCTCGCGCGTCACGAATGGAGGCGCCGCCGACGCCAATCCGTCCTTGCCGAAGCGAACCGCTCAGAAAGGCGACCGCGATCTCGATCTCGTCGGCCCTCGCCTGTTCGAGGAGTGACGCGAGACGCGCGACTTTCTGCAGCCGGCCGCTCGACTCGCCGACCGCACGGGAAGTCGCGACAAGGTCGGCGAGCTGCATGGCGTGATGATATTTCCCCGTCCTTCGTCTAGGCCGCAGACTTGCGCAGCACCCACGTCGTCATGCACCGCTGGTTCTGCACCACCGTGGTCTTGATGGGATCGAGGAGCGAGCCGCCCAGCTCGCGACCGAGCTTCACCAGCTTCGCCTCGTCCACCAGATAGCGCTCGGAGCCGTCAGGCAGGCGGAACCGTCCGCCACCCACCGCGCTGACGCGCGACTCCATGCCGATGGACGAGGCGAGCCGGCAGAAGAACAGTCCACCCGGCGCCAGCGGCCGCCAGGTTCCGCGCAGCATCGCCTCGAAGTGCTCGTCGTCGCGCGCGAAGTGCAGGACGGCGCTGCTGACGACGACCGCGCTGCCGCCG
>WHSN01000170.1 GCA_009380045.1 Luteitalea sp. | reverse complement strand
TCGGACGGCAGGATGAAGCCGCGCGGATCGCGCGCCTTGGGATCGCGCAGCACGCTGGTGAAGACATCGATCGGCGCGCTGCCCAGACCGGCGCCGCCACGCCCGGCGCCCAAGTTCATCAACACCCTGATCAAGGCGGGCGTCGTCGCGCATCGCGCCACCGCGCCCTTCACTGTCGGCGACAAGCAGTATCCGGCCGGATCGTTTGTCGTCAAGGCGGCGCAGGCGTTCCGCGCCCACGTGATGGACATGTTCGAACCGCAGGATTACCCGGACGACATCCCTTATCCGGGCGGCCCGCCCCGGCCGCCGTACGATGTCACCGGTTACAACATCGCCTACTCGATGGCGATCACCTTCGACCGCATCCTCGAGGGGTTCGATGGTCCTTTCGAGAAGCTGACCGACCTGGTCGCGGTGACGCCGGGCAGAATCGGGCCGGAGGCCACCGCTTCACCGGCGGGCGGCTATCTGCTCGCTCACGAAGTGAACGACGCGTTCGTCGCGGTGAACCGCCTGTTGAAGGCGAACGAGGAAGTCCATTGGCTGACCGCGCCGTGGACCGTTGACGGCAGGACCCATCCTCCCGGCGCGATGTTCATTCCCGCGAAGCCGTCGACTCTGCCGATCCTGCAGACGCTGTCGGCCGAGAAAGGGCTCCACTTCGCGACGGTCGGGTCGCGGCCGGCCACGACCGTGAGGCTCAAGCCCGTTCGCATCGGCCTGTGGGATCAGTACGGAGGCTCGATGCCGTCGGGCTGGACGCGGTGGCTCTTCGAGCAGTACGAGTTTCCCTTCGAGGTGGTGTATCCGGCGATGCTCGATGCCGGCGGCCTCAATGCGAAGTACGACGTGCTCGTTTTCGTCGACGGCGCCATTCCCGAACGGGATCCGGTCGCCGGCGGCGCCGGGCCCGACGGTGCGCAACCGGATGCGGCCACCATTCCCGCGGAGTTCCGCGGATGGCTCGGCCGCGTCTCGGTGGCCAGGACGGTGCCCGAGCTCAGGAAGTTCGTGGAGAACGGCGGTACGGTGCTGACGATCGGGTCGTCCACCGCCATCGGCCATCACTTTGGACTCCCGGTTCGCAGCGCACTGGTCGAGCGTGTCGACGGCGGGGTGGAGCGGCCGCTGCCGCGCGAGAAGTTCTACGTTCCGGGCGCCATTCTTGAGGCGCGCGTCGATCCGACCCATCCACTCGCGTACGGGATGGGTGACAGGGCGATGGTGATGTGGGACGAGAGCCCGGCGTTCCGGCTCCAGCCGGAGGCGATGCGCGCAGGGGTGAAGCCGGTCGCGTGGTTCGACAACCCGATGCCGCTGCGCAGCGGCTGGGCCCTGGGCCAGCCGTATCTGGATCAGGCGGTCGCCATCGTCGAGGCCCCGATCGGCAAGGGCCGCGTCGTGCTGTTCGGGCCAGAGGTGCTGTGGCGCGCACAGCCGCACGGCACGTTCAAGATGTTCTTCAACGGGATCTACTACGGCACCGCCACCCCGGGGCCGGCTCCCTCGAGCGCGACCGAGCAGCCCTAGCCGCAGCATCACCAGAGATTCCTCGCGTCGCCCGGTCATGTGCCGGCAGAACACGAGGTCCTTGCAGGAGTGCCATCGGAGACGGTTCAGCCCGGTCAGGCCCCATGCCCGTGGCCGACGGCTTCGTGACCCGGCGCATCCGACCGCTCGCCTGACCGTGTCCGCTCGACCATCCGCCTGAGATCGTTGTCGGCGATGGCCTTGCGGTTTTCACCCATCGTGATCACCGCGTGGTAGACGAGCGCGAGCTCATCGGTGGTCAAGACGATGCCGAGTTGCTCGCACCGGCGCTGCACGGCATGGCGCCCTGAATGGCGGCCGAGCACGAGCTGCTCCGCGGTTTGCCCGACGTCCTGCGGCCGCATGATTTCGTAGGTCCGCTTGTCCTTCAGCATGCCGTCCTGATGAATCCCGGCCTCGTGCGCGAAGGCATTGCGCCCGACGATAGCCTTGTTCGACTGCACCGGCTCGGCTGTGAGGCGCGACAGCAACTGGCTGGTGTCGAAGAGCAGCTCCGAGTTGATCGTCGTCTCGTACGGCAGGCGATCCTGGCGCACCCGCATCGCCATCACCAACTCCTCGAGCGACGCATTTCCGGCGCGTTCACCGATACCGTTGATCGTGCACTCGATCTGGCGCACGCCGCCGTCGAGCGCCGCGAGACTGTTCGCAACCGCCAGCCCGAGGTCGTCGTGGCAATGCGTGCTGAACACCGCCTTGTCCGCGTTCGGCACCCGCCGGCGGATCTCGGCGAAGAACTCGCGCGTTTCGTCAGGGACGCCGTAGCCGACCGTGTCGGGCAGATTCACGGTTGTGGCGCCGTTCTCGATCGCCGCCTCGACCACCCGGCACAGGAAATCTCGATCGCTTCGCGTCGCATCCTCCGCCGAGAACTCCACATCGTCGGTGAACTGCCGGGCCCGGCGCACGCCGGCGACAATCGCCTCCAGCACCGCTTCCCGCGTCGTGTGCAGCTTGCGCTCGATGTGCAGATCGGAGGTGGCGAGGAAGGTATGGATACGCCGGCGCTCGGCCGGCTCCAGCGCGCGCGCCGCCTCTTCGATGTCCTGCTGGCGGCATCGGGCGAGCGCCGCGATCACCGGCCGCCGGATCTCGCGCGCGACCTGCCGGGTGGCCTCGGAATCGGCCGGCGACGCGATCGGGAAGCCGGCCTCGATGATGTCGACCCCGAGCGCGTCGAGCGCTCGCGCCAGGTTCAACTTCGACGGCACGTCCATGGAGAATCCCGGGGCCTGCTCACCGTCGCGCAGCGTGGTGTCGAAGATGACGACGTGGGTGGGGGTGTCGCTCATGCCAACCGTTGTAGCGTCAGGCTAACTAGAAGTCAAAGTGATAACTATTACGTTACAATAAGCCAGATTTATGGACCTCTCAGCGCTTCGAATGTTTCTTGCCGTCGCCGACGAGCGAAGCTTCTCGCGGGCCGCGGCAAAGGTGCACCGGACCCAGCCGGCGGTGAGCCAGGCGGTGCGGCGCCTCGAGGACGACCTCGGCGAGCAGCTCTTCGACCGCACGTCCAAGAGCGGCACGCTCACCGACGCCGGGCGAGTGCTTCAGAACTACGGCCAGCGTCTCGTCCGCCTCGCTGAAGAGGCGGAGTCGGCGATGCGCGAGCTGCGCGATTTGCGCCGTGGCCGGGTGTTGATCGGCGCCAACGAAGCGGCGATCCACACGCTGTTGCCGCTGATGGCGCGGTTTCATCAGAGGGTGCCGGACATTGCCATCGACGTCCGGCGGGTGCCGGCGCGCCAGATCGCCGTGGAGGTCCAGCAGGGCAGCCTGGATTTCGGCGCCCTGACGTTTCGTCCCGCCGAGGAAGGGTTGCTCGAAGTGGCGGTTGGCACCGACGAGCTGGTGCTGCTCGTGCCGCCGACGCACGCGCTGGCGTCGCGTCGTCAGGTCACGATGGAGGATGTGGCGGGGGAGCCGGTGGTGGCGCACAACGATCCGTCTCCCGCGCGCGAGCGCGTCCTCAGGCTGTTCGAGCAGCGCCACATCGCGTTGAACATGGTGATTGAGCTGCCGAGTCTGGATGGTATCAAGCGCGCCGTGGAACTGGAGCTGGGGGTGGCGCTCCTGCCCAGGCGCTGCGCCATCACGGAGATTGCCAGTGGCCGGCTGGTCGCGGTGCCGGTCGCCGGCTTGTCCCGCAGGCGCCAGGTGACGCTCGTGTGCCGGAAGGCACATCGGTCACACGCCGCCAACGCGTTTCTCGAGGTGGCCCAGGGCATCGTGAGCTAGCCCCGATTTCGCGTTGTTTATTCCTGGAAGCCGCTGATATAGGGCAGGCTGGTCGCGACCGCGCGCACCTGCTCGTATCGATCGAGCAGCATCGCCGTCGGGTTCCATTGGTCGGTCAGGAACGCGTCGCGCATGCCGGGGGGCATCTGCGCCTGAACGTGCAAGTCGCCGGCGGTGACGACACCGGTATCGACCCTGACGTCGATCACGATCTGGGGCTCGCGCTCGAGGAGCGACTGCAAGGCGTCGATGCTCTCGGGGGAAGCGGTCAGGCACGGCATCCCGAGGACCGAGGAGTTGCCGAGGAAGATCTCCGAGAACGACTCGCCGACGATGGCCTTGATGCCGTAGCGCGCCAGCCCCTGCGGAGCATGTTCGCGCGACGACCCGCACCCGAAGTTGCGGTTCACGACCAGCACCGTCGCGCCCCGGTAGCGCGGATCGCTGAACGGATGCGCCGGGTCCGCGGCACGGTCGTCCTCGAACAGATGGTGCTCGAGCCCTTCGAAGGTGACCGCGCGCAGGAACCGCGCCGGCATGATGCGATCGGTGTCGAGGTCGGCGCCGCGCAGCGGCAGGCCGCGCCCGGCGACGGCGGTGATCGCGGCCACTACGCCGGCACCTCTTCCAGCATCTCCCGCACGTCGACCACTTCGCCGGCAACGGCCGCCGCGGCGACCATCGCCGGGCTCATGAGGAGCGTCCGGCCGGTGGGACTGCCCTGCCGCCCTTTGAAGTTCCGGTTGGACGAGGAGGCGCAGACCTGCTGCCCTTCAAGCTTGTCTGGATTCATCGCCAGGCACATCGAGCAGCCGGCCCCGCGCCATTCGAATCCGGCCTTCGTGAAGATTTCGTCGAGGCCGCGCGCCTCGGCGGCCCGCCGCACGGCCTGCGACCCTGGAACGACCAGGGCCTGTACGTGCGACGCGACGCGGCGCCCCCGAACGACCTTCGCCGCCTCCTCGAGATCCGACAACCGGCCGTTGGTGCACGAGCCGATGAAGGCGACGTCGATGCGGGTGCCCTCGACCGGGGCGCCGCCACTGAAGCCCATGAACGCCAACGCTTCCGGGTCGGCGTTGGCGGCGATTGACTCGTGAATACCGACCGACTGGCCCGGGTTGATGCCCCAGGTGACGGTCGGTTCGATCGCCGACGCATCAATCGTCACGACATCGTCATACGTCGCGCCGGCATCGGAGGCAATCTGCCGCCACCATTCGACGGCGCGGCCGAACGCGGCGCCCTGCGGCGCGAACCTGCGGCCCTCGAGAAAGGCGAAGGTGGTGTCGTCCGGGTTCACGTAGCCGGCGCGCGCGCCGCCCTCGATCGACATGTTGCAGATCGTCATGCGCTCGTCGATGGTCATGCCTTCGATGGTCGGGCCGGCGTATTCGTAGGCGAAGCCGACCCCGCCATTCACGCCGAGCCGGCGGATGATGGTGAGAATCACGTCCTTGGCGAAGACACCGGGTCGCAGGCGGCCGGTCACTTCGATCCGCCGGACTTTGAGAGGGTCGAGGGCCAGGCATTGCGACGCCAGCACGTCGCGCACCTGCGACGTGCCGATGCCGAAGGCAATCGCACCGAGCGCGCCGTGGGTCGAGGTGTGGCTGTCGCCGCAGGCGATCGTCATTCCCGGCTGCGTCAACCCGAGCTCGGGGCCGATCACGTGCACGATGCCCTGATTGTCGCCGCCGTCGCCGCCCGGCGCGTAGAGCGTGATGCCGAACTCGCGGCAGTTCCCCTCGAGGGCTGACGTCATCTGCTCGGCGGTCAGATCGATGAACGGCCGCTTCTGCGAGCTGGTCGGCACGATGTGATCGACCGTGGCAAACGTCCGCTCCGGGTACGGCACCCGCCAGCCGTGTTGACGCACCATGTCGAACGCCTGCGGGCTGGTCACCTCGTGCACGAGGTGCAGACCGACGAAGAGCTGCGTCTGCCCGCTCGCGAGCGTCCGTACGGCGTGCGCGTTCCAGACTTTGTGGAAGAGGGTGTGCATTTCGTGTCGTGTGCATAGGATATCACTCGGCGCGTCTCGTCGCACTTCGAGAGCATCCTCCCGAGAGCTTCGTCGGCCTGCGAGTCCATGACACCGGTAGTTGTTCAGCGAAAGGCGAGGCCGGTGGCCTAGAATGCTGAGATGGGCTGGTCGCAACAGTTCGCCGAGTATCGCAGCCGTTTCGGCGACATCATGCGCGGCGCCGCCTTCGTCAGGTACGAGTACGAGCTGCGCCAGCAGACGGCGGAGCTGAACGACCTGTTCCTGTTGCTCTGCTTCATGGAAGCCACGGCCCTGCCAAACCCGGCGACCCTGTATCTGCTCGAGGTCTATCCCTATCTGCTCGAGCAGTTCCACGACTGGCACCGCCGCATGGGCATCGAGCACTCGCCGATCGGCAGCCTCCCGTGCTGCTGACGGCGCTCCTCGAGCGCCAGGTCGTCTTCTTCGGAGGCAAAGGCGGCGTCGGCAAGACCACCTGCTCGGCCGCGTTCGCGCTTGCCGCCAGCCGCAAGGGCCGCCGTGTTCTCCTCGTCTCGACCGATCCGGCGCACTCCACGTCGGACATCTTCGAGCGCCACATCGGGCCGTCCGAGCGTCAGCTGTTTTCGAACCTGTCGGCGCTCGAGATCGATTCGGAAGCCGAAGCCGCGCGCTACATCGCCGACGTCAAGGTCGACATCCGGCGGATGTTCAGCCCGAACGTGCTGAAGCAGGCCAACCGTCAGATCGACATGGCGGCCGCCTCGCCCGGTCTCCTCGAAGTGGCGCTGCTCGACCGCATCATCGACTTGATTGTCGATCGCGAGCGCGACTTCGACTTGATCGTCTTCGACACCGCGCCAACGGGACACACGCTGCAGCTGCTGCGGATGCCCGACGCGATGAACGCGTGGATCCAGGCGCTGGTGAAGCATCGCCGCGCCGTCGTCGAGATCGACCGCGGATCCGATCAGACGCCGGAGGCGGCGGCCGCCGCCGACCCGGTGCTGGGCGCGCTCGAACGGCGTCGGGCGCGGATCGGTCGATTGCGCTCCACGATCATGGACCGGTCGATGACCTCGTTCGTGTTCGTGACGATTCCCGAGCGCTTGGCGATTGAGGAAACGGCCCGCGCCGCGGAGTTGCTCTCGGACACCGGCGTCGACGTCGGCGGGCTGGTGGTGAACCGGGTGCTGCCCGACGACCTGCAGGGCGACTTCTACCATTCGCGAAAGGCGCAGGAACAGACCTATCTCGCAGAGATCGACCGGCGATTCAAGCGCCTTTCACGCGTGCGCGTGCGTCAATTGCCGCGCGACGTCTACGGCATCGCGCCGCTCGAACAGATCAGCGCACAGCTGCTGTAGTCTCCGACCGGCCGCACCCGCACCCCGCGCCCGTAGTGTTGTACGCTCCTCCCCCATGAACTGTCGCAACTGCGGAACCGAGATCGCGGACAAAGCGCTGATTTGCTATCGCTGTGGCATCTCCACGACGGAGGCGAGGTTCAAGCCGCACGTGCCCGCCCGCCGCCGCCGCACCTCCGCGATCGTGATCGTGGTCGCCGTGGTGTCGTTGCTGGTCTTGCTCACGTGGTTGCTGCTAAACTCACCGGCAGGCTGATCGATCAGCCTGCTCGACCGGTATCGGAAACGACCACCGACGAAACCCTGTGACCCACGTTCCTCCTCTTCGCCACGATTGGTCGGTCTCGGAGATTGGCGCAGTGTATGCGGCGCCGCTGCCGGAGCTGGTGTTCCGCGCGCAGCTCGCGCACCGCGCGTTTCACCGCGTTGACGAGGTGCAGGGCTGCATGCTGCTCAGCATCAAGACCGGCGGTTGCCCGGAAGACTGCAGCTATTGTCCGCAGTCGGCCCACTACAAGACGGCGGTGTCACGCACCGATCTGGTCACGCTCACTGAGCTGTCGGACGCGGCATCCCGCGCCCGCGACGATGGCGCGACGCGGTTCTGCATGGGCGCCGCATGGCGCGAGGTGCCCGACGGCCCGCCGTTCCAGCAGGTGCTCGAAATGGTCCGCGTCGTTCGCGGGTTGGGCCTGGAGGCCTGCTGCACCCTCGGCATGCTCGACCAGGATCAGGCCGACGCGCTCGCAGCGGCCGGCCTGACCGCGTACAACCACAATCTCGATACCTCACCCGAGTTCTACGGCAGCATCATCACGACCCGGACCTATGACGATCGCCTGGCGACGCTGGCCCGCGTCCGGAGGGCGGGGATCACCGTGTGCTGTGGCGGCATCATCGGCATGGGCGAAGATCGCGCGGTGAGGTGCCGGCTCCTCCAGCAGCTCGCCTCGCTCGATCCGCATCCCGAGAGCGTGCCCGTGAACCTGCTGGTTCGCGTCGACGGCACCCCGCTGGCCGATGTCCCACCGACAGACCCGCTGGAGCTGGTGCGGACGATCGCCACCGCCCGCATCTTGATGCCAGCCTCGTTCGTCCGCCTGAGCGCCGGACGTCTCTCGCTCACAGACGAGGCACAGGCACTCTGTTTTCTCGCCGGTGCGAACTCGGTGTTCCTCGGCGACCGGCTGCTCACGACGCCCAATCCGGGTGCGACCCACGATGAGCAGTTGTTCGGCCGCCTCGGCATGCGTCTGATGCCGGCGCGTGACACGATGAATGCCGGCGGGTAGCGCGCTCGAACGCCGGATCCTTGCCCGGCTCGATCACCTCGAGTCGGAGGGGCTGCGCCGGACGCTCCGCCCGCCAGTGGGCATCGATCTCTGCTCGAACGACTATCTGAACCTGGCCACCGACCCTCGGGTGGTGTCACGCTTTGCGGCGGCGGCCCGCCAGGACGGCTGCGGCAGCACCGGATCACGCCTGCTTCGCGGCGATCGCGACGTCTTCGCCGACGTCGAGCGGCGGTTCGCCCTCTTCAAGCAGACCGAGCGCTCGCTGTACTTCTCCTCGGGATATCTCGCGAACCTGGCGGTGCTGACGGCGCTCATCGACCGCGGCGATGTGGTGTTTTCCGACGAACGGAACCACGCCAGCCTGATCGACGGCCTGCGACTCTCACGGGCGACAGTCGTCGTCTTCCCGCACAACGACATCACCGCCCTCGGCCGGTTGATCGACGAGCGCCGGACGGGGGATCTGCCGCTCGCCCGAGCCACCTTCATCGTCGTCGAATCGCTCTACAGCATGGACGGCGACCGCGCGCCTCTGCGCCAGGTCGCCGACCTCTGTGCCGCGGCGGGTGCGATGCTGATCGTGGACGAGGCGCATGCGGTTGGCGTATTCGGCGAGCGAG
>WHSN01000099.1 GCA_009380045.1 Luteitalea sp. | reverse complement strand
GCGTTCACCGTGAGCAGCCCGAGCGTCGGCGGGCAGTCGATCACCACCTGCGGGTACTCCTGCTGCAGCGGTTCCAGCTTGTCCTTCAGGCGGAAGTGCGCGTCCATCTCCCCGACCAGCTTGGCCTCGAGCTTGGCCAGCGCGATCCGCGAGGGCGCAATCGACAGGTTCGCCAGCGGCGACGGGTGGATGACATCCGCCAGCGCCACCGACGGCTCGGCGATCGCATCGTAGACGCTGCGCGTGACCTCGCTCATGTCGAGAAACGACATCGTGCTGTTGGCCTGTGGGTCGAGGTCGATAAGCAGCGTCCGCTTCCCCCGCAGCGCCAGCGCAGCGGCCAGGTTGATGGCGGTCGTCGTCTTGCCGACGCCGCCTTTCTGGTTGGCGATGGCGACTATCACTGGGGCACAAACGAGGACGGGCGATCGGGACATCTCAGAACGGCGGGACGCCCGGAGGTGAGGAGGTGAGCGCCGTGGCCGGATCGACGGAGGAACAGGAGACACGCGTGGCCGGTCGAAACGTCGATCCTCATACCCTGCGGTCGCTCCATTCACACCGGCGCGTGGGGTCACATCCGAACAGGCTCACATTCTGACATCCTTGCCGCCGCGGATCACATCTTATATTTTCCGAGGTCGTCGGGATCCAGGCTCTCGAGCCACTTGTGCAGCCGCTCGGAGTCGGCCGCATCCGTTGGATAGTCGATCGGCTTGGCGTTGTCGATCACCGTCTCCTCGACGAAGATCGGCGCCCGCGTGCGCAGCGCCAGCGCAATCGCGTCGCTCGGACGGGCATCGATGGCGACACTCTCGCCGTTCACCTGGAGGTAGATCAGCGCGAAGAAGGTGTTCTCCTGCAGGTCGCTGACCACGATCTTCTCCACCGCCCCCTTGAGGTCGTGAATGACGTTGCGCAGCAGATCGTGCGTCATCGGCCGCGGCGTCGCGACATTCTCGATCTGCAACGCAATCGCATTGGCCTCGAAAATGCCGACCCAGATCGGCAGCACCCGCTCGCCGGCCTTGTCGCGCAGCAGGACGATCGGCGTGTTCGTGATGGGATCGACCATCAGTCCTTTGATGGTCATCTCGATTTGCATGGATACACCCTAGGCCCCTGCTTCTACGCTGTCAAACACTAATCGTCATGCTCGTCCTTCGCCGTCCGCCGGATCGCCGGGCGCCGCAGGGCCGGTGTCTCGGTCCCCGGCGACCGCCCGCCCCCACACGCTGTGCGCGCCCGCGCGCTCGAGGGTCACCGCCAGCGTCCGGCCAATCCACGCCTGCGGCCCCGGCAGATTCACCACCACGTTCTGCGACGTCCGCCCCGACAGCTCGGTGTCGAGCCGCCGGCTGGCCCCGTCCACCAGCACGTCCACCGTCTGCCCCACCAGCGCGTCGTGCAACCCCGACTGAATCGACCGCTGCAGCGCCTGCAGCGCGACGATGCGGCGCGTCTTCTCGCCTTCCGCCACGTCATCTGCCAGCCGCTTCTCGGCCAGCGTGTTCGGCCGCGGCGAGTACTTGAACGAGAACATGCACTGGAACCGCACGGCGGCGGTCAGCGACAGCGTGTCGTCGAAATCGGCCGCGGTCTCCCCGGGAAAGCCGACGATCATGTCGGTGGACAGCGCGACGCCCGGCAGCGACCCGCGAATCCGGCCGACCAGATCGAGATAGCTCTCGCGCGTGTACCGCCGCCGCATCGACTCGAGCACACGGGTCGAACCGGACTGGACCGGCAGGTGCAGGTGTCGGCAGACCTTCGGCAGCCGCGCCATCGCCGACAGCAAGCGCGGCGAGACGTGCCGGGGATGCGGGCTGGCAAAACGGATCCGCTCGATCCCGGAAATCTCGTGCACCGCTTCGAGGAGACCGGCAAAGTCGCAGCCGGGCACGTCCGGCGCCTCGTAGTGATTGACGATCTGCCCGAGCAGCTGCACCTCGCGGCGTCCGCTGTCCGCTGCCTCGCGGACCTCCCCCAGGATGTCGGCCAGTGGCCGCATCCGTTCGTGGCCGCGCGTGTAGGGCACCACGCAGAAGCTGCAGAACTCGTTGCAGCCTTCGATGATCGTCACGTAGGCCTTGACCGGATCGCTTCGTCTCGTCACGCCGAGGGGAAAGGTGACGTCCTCGAACGGATCCAGGTCGACCAGCGGACGACGTGTGGTGGCCGCCTGCTCGACCAGCATCGGAAGACGACGGATCGCCTGGGTTCCGAGCACGACGTCCGCGACGCCAGCCGAGCGCTTCAGGATCGCCGCCCCCTCCTGCTGCGCCACGCAGCCGGCGACCGCCACGATCGGATCGTGCCCGTGCTCCGCCGCCATCAGCCGCAGCTCCCCGAGGCGGGTGTACAACTTCTCTTCGGCGCGTTCCCTCACGCTGCAGGTGTTGATCACCACGACGTCGGCCTCCGCCGCTTCCTCGGTCGCTTCGAACCCGGCTTGCTCGAGGAGTCCGGCCATGCGCTCGGAGTCGTGCACGTTCATCTGACAGCCGAAGGTCTCAATCAGGTATTTACGAGCCATGCGTGTCACTCATGATTGGCCCCGGAGAGGCCTCCGGCAGCCGGCACGCCGGGCTCACTTCCTCGACCTCGAGCGTGGGCCCGCGGCCCGGCTGACGGCACTTTCGCTTTCGCCTTTCACCTTCGATTCGCCTTTCGCCCCTCGCGCCTCGAGCATCTCCCGGCTCGAAGCCCGGATCCGGTCGGTCACGTCCTCGCCGCCGAGCATCCGGCCGATCTCCTCGACCCGCGCCTCCCCCTCCAACCGCACGACCGTGGTCCGCGTGCGCCCGTCCTCGACCTGCTTCTCGATCCGGAAATGCGTGTCGGCGTACGCGGCAATCTGCGGCAGGTGCGTGATGCACAGCACCTGGAACGCGGAGCCGAGCGTCCGCAGCTTGCGTCCGACGACGTCGGCGACCCGACCGCCGATGCCGGCGTCCACCTCGTCGAAAATCATGCCCGGCGCCGCGCCGCCCGGCGAACGGTGCGCCCCATCGCTCAATCCGCGGCTGGCGGTGGCGGTGAGCGCCTTGAGCGCGAGCATGATGCGCGACAGTTCGCCGCCGGACACGATCCGCGCCAGCGGACGCAGCTCCTCGCCGACGTTCGGAGAGACAAACAGCTCGGCCTGATCGATGCCGCGCCGGGTCCAGCCGGTTTCGGGCAGCTCGGGTCCGAATCGCACTTCGACGCGCGTCCGATCCATGGCCAGCTCGGCGAGCGCCCGCTCGAGCTCCGGGCCGAGAGCCCCGGCGGCGCGGCGGCGGCCGGCGCCGAGCGCCGTGGCGGCGACGACAAACGCGCCGCGGGTGGAAGCGTGAACCCGTTCAAGCTCCGCCAACCGCTGCTCCCCTTGCTCGAGGCGGCCGACCTCGTCGCGGAGTTGATCGCGGCGCTCGATGACGGCGCCGAGCGAAGGGCCATACTTGCGCTTCAAGCGCTCGAGCAGGGCGAGCCGATCCTCCACCTGCTGCAGCTTCGCCGGTGACGCCTCGACGCCGTCCCGATACCGACGCAGGAACGACGCCAAGTCCTCGAGCTGCGACTTGATCCCGTCGCGCGCCTCGAGATACGGCTGGAACTGCGGGTCGATCGCCGCGAGCTCCCCGACCCGGCGCCACACTCCCCCCAACCCGGCCAGCACCGCGTCGTCGCGATCGTAGAGACTGGCGTAGCTCTCGGCGCACAACCGTTCGACGCGCTCCGCGTTCGCCAGCACGTGGCGGGACGCCGCAAGCGCCTCGTCCTCCCCCGCCGTCAACGTCCCCCGCTCGAGCTCGGCGAGCTGGAATGCCGCCAGCTCCTGCCGCGCGCCCCGCTCGGCGGCGGCCCGCTTCTGTCCAGCCAGTTCGTCGGCGGCAGCGCGCCACGCCTCGAACGTCGCGTCGACAACGGCGATATCGGCATCGAGCTTTCCGAAGCCGTCGAGTACCGCGAGATGGGTGGTCGGATCGAGGAGCGTGTGATGCTCGTGCTGGCCGTGGAGCTCGATCAGTCTGGCGGAGACGTCCTTGAGCGCGGCGGCGGTCGTGAGGGCACCGTTGATGAAGGCGCGGCTGCGGCCCTGGGCGGTGACTTCGCGCCGGACCAGCAGCTCTTCGCCATGACTCTCGAAGATCGCCTCGATGGACGCGACGTCCTCGCCGGTACGGACGAGCTCCGCCGAGGCGCGACCGCCCAGGAGGAGGCCGACCGCCTCGACGAGAATCGACTTGCCGGCCCCGGTCTCGCCCGTCAGGACATTCAACCCCGGGTCGAACTCGACTTCGACCGAATCGATGACCGCGAGGCGCCGGATACTAAGGAAGCGAAGCATCGAAAGGCAGAGAACTCCAATCGTAACATAGGTTTGACAGCGATTTTCTCATCGTGCTACAGTCTGACCGACGCGCTGTCCAGGGCGGCGCAGCTCATGTTTCGGAGGCCCGTTTGCGCACGCTTGTTCGCCCGTTCTTCGCCCTGCTGCAGCAGGAGCAAGGCGGTGCTGTGCCCGTAGGCACCAACTCCTCTCTCCTTTCGCTGATCATCGGCTCCAGCCCGCTCTCGAAGGCTGTTCTTATCTCCCTCGCCATGCTCTCGATCGCTTCCTGGGCGATCATCCTTTACAAGCTCTGGGTCTTCCGCCGATCCAAGCGGCAATCCAGCAGTTTCCTGGATGTGTTCCGGCGGAGCAACAAGTTCTCCGAGGTGCAGGCGGTCTGCCGGTCGCTTGGTGAAAGCCCGCTGGTCGGTCTCTTTCAAGCCGGGTACGCCGAGCTGACCGCCCAACTGCGCCAGAGCCCGCCCGGCGGTGCGTTGAACGATCCGGCCCATCCAACCGCCGGCGGCCAACGTCCTACCCTCAAGAGTCTGCCAGCCGTCGACCGCGCACTCATGCGCGCGTCGGTCGTCGAGGTCAACAAGCTCGAGAAGCGGATTCCTTTCCTCGCCACCACGGCAAGCGTCGCGCCGTTCATCGGGCTGTTCGGAACCGTCGTCGGCATCATGATGGCATTTCAGGGCATCGGGCAAACCGGTTCGACCAACCTCGGCGTCGTGGCGCCGGGCATCGCCGACGCGTTGGTGGCGACCGCCGCCGGGTTGGTCGCGGCGATTCCGGCAGTGGTGGCCTACAACCATCTGTCGAATCGTGTGAAGCTGTTCGCAGCGGAGATGGACGACTTCGCGATGGAGTTCTTGAACATCGCCGAGAGGAACTTCACCTAGCCCGCGGACGGCTTCCCCACCCATGCCCAATGTTCAGTCCAGCGGCAACGCCGGCACGGGCCGTGTTCGCGGCCGGCGCGTCGCCAGCTCGCTCGCCGAGATCAACGTCGTGCCGCTGGTGGACGTCATGCTCGTGCTGCTGATCATCTTCATGGTGACCGCTCCGATGATCCAGCGCGGCGTTGACGTCAGCCTGCCGGTGTCCCGGCGGGCCAGCGCGGTCGAAGGCGAGCGCGTCTTCGTCACCGTGCCGGCGTCGTACCGCCAGAATCGGGTGGTCTTCCTCAACGAGGAACAGATTCGCGTCGACGTCCTGCAGGAGCGGATCCGGCAGAAGATGGAGTCGCTGACCGACAAGCAGGTCTATCTGCGCGGCGACGGCAGCGTGTTGTATCAGGACCTGATGGAGGTGTTCGATCGCTTGAAGGACGCGGGCGTCGAGAAGGTCGGGCTGGTCGCCAAGGCTCCGGGAGAGATCTGAGTGGACGTCACCGACATCTTGCGCGACCGGATGCACGAGCCGGACGGATTGCGGCGCATGGCCGTGGTGTCGGTTCTCGTGCACGGCGCGGTCGTCGCGGCGCTGGTGGTGGCGCCGGGCGGGTGGCTGTCGCAGCCGGAGGCGCCGCCGAAGACGGTGATGACGATTTCACTCGGCGGCGGAAACGGCGGCCCGACGAGCGGCGGCATGACATCAATCGGCGGACGCGCCGTCCAGACCCAGACGCCGCCCGAGGCGCCGAAGCGGCCCGAACCGATACGGCCGCCGGCGGCCAGGACGCCGGAGATGACGGTGCCGCTTCCCGGAACGGTGCCGCGGAAGCCCGCGCCGGCCGCACCGGTGAAACAGGCGCCGGACGATGCTCGAGGGACGACGCCGACCAAAGGCGCCGAGCCACGCGAGGGATCGGCGATTGCCGAGACCGGTGCGCGTGGTCAAGGCTTCGGCCTCACGACCAGCGGCGGTGCTGGGTCCGGCTCCACTATCGACGTCGCAGATTTCTGCTGTCCGGAATACCTCATCGACATGGTGAACCGGATCCGCGGCAACTGGAATGCTCGTGCCGAGGTGGCGGGCCTGGTGATCGTCCTGTTCACCATCCAGCGCGATGGAACGCTCACCGGTTCGTCGGTGGAGAAGACCAGCAACTACACCGCGCTCGACATCAACGCGCTCCGCGCCGTCGTGGCTACCCGGCAACTGGCGCCGCTGCCAGCCGCCTTCCCGAATCCTTCGCTGACCGTTCACCTTCATTTTGAGTACACGAGATGAGCCGGACAATCTTTACGGCAGGACCGACAACCCGCGGGCTGCGGATCGGCACCGCTGCCGTCGGCGTGTGCGTTGCCGCTGCGCTCGTCACCGCCGGACTCGGAGCCCGCGGCAGACAGCAACCGGTCGCGCCGCCAACCCCGCAGCAGCCGAGCGAGGTCAGCACGACGATCAGCAGCACCGAGGCGGGTGCGGCGCCGCGGTTCGCCGTGCCGGACTTCATCGCCGTGCCAACCCGGGACGGCCGGCCGGCGGATGCCGAGACGATTGAGGCGGCCCGGACGATCGGACGGGTGCTCTTTGACGACCTGAGCTTCGAACGGGAGTTCTCCCTGATCCCGCGCGACGTCTACAACAGCATTCCGACGGCGACGTCGCTCGACGATGTCCCCTTCGATCGCTGGCGCGAGATCAACGCCGACGGCGTCATCGTCGGCACGGTCCAGAAGACGGACACCGGCGTGCGGGTCGAGGCGCGGCTGTTCAACGTCAGGTCGCGTCAGGCGGCCTTCGCGCGCGAGTACAGCGGCTCGATTGCGAACCGGCGGCTCTATGCGCACACGATTTCAGACGAGATCCACCAGCAGCAGCGGGCGCTGCGGGGGGTGGCGCGGACCAAGCTGACGTTCAACTCGGATCGCGACGGCGAACGGATGGGCGGCACCGTCGAGAACCGCGGTGTGAAGGAAATCTACATCGCCGACTACGACGGCGAGAATCAGCGCCGGGTGACGACCCAGCGGTCGCTGAACATCAATTCCGCCTGGTCGCCCGATGCGCGGTCGATCGCCTACACCTCGTATCGCCGCGGCGCGCCGCAGATTTTCATTTCGAACATCTATCAGGGCACCCTCGAAGAGCTCACCAAGGGCGTTTCCGGCCAGAACTGGCTGGCGGCATGGTCACCAGACGGAACGCGAGTCGCGTTCAGCTCGACTCGCGACGGGAACAGCGAGATCTACGTCGCCAATCGCGACGGATCGAATGCCCGCCGGCTGACCAACCATGCGGCGATCGACACCTCGCCGACGTGGGCACCGTCAGGAATCCAGATCGCGTTCATCTCGGACCGCACCGGCACGCCGCAGGTGTGGGTGATGGGCGTGGACGGCCTCGGCCAGCGTCAGGTCACTCGCGAGTCCTATGCCGACCGGCCGACGTGGTCGCCGGCGCCGTTCAACGAGATCGCCTATGCCGCCCGCACCGGGCCGGGGCTGGACATCCGCGTCCTGGAGCTCGCCAGCGGACAGGTGCGCCAGTTGACGTTTGGCGAGGGCACGAACGAAAGCCCGACCTTCTCGGCGAACGGCCGGCATGTCGCCTTCATGTCCACGCGATCGGGCAAGTCGCAGATCTTCACCATCGCCCGGGACGGCAAAGACCTCCGGCAGATCACGCGGACCGGGAACAACTACGGTCCGGACTGGTCGAAGTGATGCTTGCAATTAGGAATCGGGAATTGGGAATCAGGAATTGGAATTCGTGAGAAGCAGGAGTATTTCGATGCGACGATTGTGGAGTGCCGCGGCACTGATGCTGATTCTGTTCACGGTGTTGGTGGCCGCCTGCGGCAAGAAGCCGCCGGTCGCACGCCCGACCCCGCCGCCCCCGCCGCCGTCGGCGACGGCAAGCCGGCCGCCGGCGCCGCCCGAGCCGGTCAGTGAGCCGACGATTGTCCCGGCTGAACCGGTCCAGGACGACGCCATCTCGTCGGCGTCGCTCGACGACCTCAACCGGACGTCTCCGTTGAAGCCGGTGTTCTACGAGTACGACAGCAGCGAGCTTTCGCCGGACGGACAGCGGATCCTGGACGCGAACGCATCGGTGCTCAAGCAGTACGCCACCTGGGCCATCACCATCGAAGGTCACTGCGACGAGCGGGGGACGGCCGAGTACAATCTGGCTTTGGGTGAGCGCCGGGCGGTCACAGCTCGTGCCTACCTGATCTCGCTCGGCATTTCCGCGGATCGCCTGCGGACCGTGAGCTACGGGAAGGAGTTTCCGTTCGATCCGGGGCGCGAAGAAGCGGCGTTCTCCCGCAACCGCCGGGCGCATTTCGTGATCACGGCAAAGTGAGGCGTATGCAGATCAACCTTTCAACGGTGGTCCTGTCGCTGGCGCTCGTTGGCGCATCGGTGGCCCCGGCGGCGGCGGCCGACAAGGAAACGCGGCAGATGATGGCCGACATCCGGATCCTGCAGGAACAGTCGCAGCAGCTGCAGAACCTGCTCGGAGCGCTGAACGAGTCGATCAAAGCGGTGAACGTCCGGATCGAGGAGCAGACGAACTCGACCCGCAAGTCGTTCGCCGATCAGAAGCTGGTCATCGACGCGCTGACCGGCGACTTGCGTGTCGTCCGGGAGAAGGTCGATGACAGCAGCGTGCGGGTCGGATCGCTGTCGCAGGAGCTCGACGCGCTGCGTCAATCGGTGATGTCGGCCGCGGCGGCTGCGGCGGCGGCCGTGCCGCCACCGCTCGGACCCGATGGCGAGCCGGTGGCCGGGCTCACACCGCCAGGCGACGGCACCGCGGCACCGGTCCCCACGGGCGCTGCGGCAGTCGGCGCCTCACCCCAGAAGCTGTTCGAGAGTGCGCGCGCCGACTATTACGCCGGGCAGTTCGACCTGGCCGTGCTCGGGTTCGATGCGTTCCTCAAGACCTTTCCACAGGCGCCGCAGGCGCCCGACGCCCAGGTGCACATCGGACACGCGTACTTTCAAGAGGGCAAGTACCCGCAGGCGATCGAGGCCTACGACACGCTCATTCGGGTCTACCCGAAGAGCAGCGTGGTCCCGGATGCGTACGTCCGGAAGGGTACGGCGCTGAAATCGCTCGGTGACGCCGAGAAAGCGCGCGAGGCGTTTCAGTTCGTGATCGACAACTACCCGAACACCACCGGCGCGTCGATCGCGCAGCAACGGCTGCTCGACCTCGTGCCGGAGCCGAAGCGGTAACGTTCGGGCTCGCGAAGGGATGTCCGCATGGGCAGTGTGAACAAAGTGATTCTGGTCGGCAATCTGGGGCGGGACGCCGAGATCCGCTACACCCCTGGCGGCGCCGCGGTCTCGAAATTCAGCATCGCCACCACCGAGGTGTGGAACGACAAGTCCGGACAGCGGCAGGAGCGCACCGAGTGGCACACCATCGACCTGTGGGGCAAACAGGCGGAGTCGCTCAGCGAGTACCTGCTGAAAGGCAAGCAGGTGTACATCGAGGGGCGGCTGCAGACTGACGAGTACACCGACAAGGAAGGCGTCAAACGCAAGAGCACGAAGGTCCGGTGCGATCGCCTGGTGCTGCTCGGCGGCGGCGCCGGCCGCGGCCAGTCGATCGATCGCGGCGCCGAAAGCCTCGGGGCGCCTGGCGCCAGCCAGGAACCGTCCGAGGCGCTCACCGACGACGATATCCCGTTCTGAACCTACGTCTTCCTGCCGTAGCGATCTTCGAGGCGGACGACGTCGTGCAGCTCCGGCGTTGACACCTCGAAGATGTCGCTGTCCTCGATCGCCGTCATCCGGTGAATTGTCTTCGGCGTGATGTGCACCCGCTCACCCGGCAGCATCTCGCGCTTCACGAGCTGCTCCCCTTCCTGGATTTCGAACAGCAGCCGGCCGGCGTGCAGGTAGATCGTTTCATCCTTCAAGTTGTGATACTGGAGGCTCAGGGCATGGCCGGCATTCACGTGAATCAGCTTGCCGACGTATCGCTCGGTTTTCGCCCAGTGAAGCTCGTAGCCCCACGGTTTCTCCACACGCGTGATCTCAGTGGTCAACATCTCTCTCCTGCATCAGGCCCCTGACCGGCAACGATGCCGCCAAAGCGCATTCACCGGTCGCCACCTGCGTCTACACATGCCGCGCCACCACCGGCCGGCCCAATGCCGCGAGCAGCTCTCGCTCCACCTCGTCGACCGTCGGCAGCCGCAGGATGCGGCGCGCCATGGCTCGCAAATCGTCGCTTCGCACCTCCGACAGCACCTGTTTGGCGACGCCGATTGCGCCAGGCGTCATGCTGAACTCTCGCAGGCCGAGCCCGACCAGCAGCGTGAGGAGCGCCGGATCCGATGCCATCTCTCCGCACAACGACACCGGGATGTGCCGCCGGGCCGCCGCCCGCCGCACCATGACAATCACCCTCAGGATCGCCGGGTGGAGCGGTTCGTAGAGACGGGACACCCGCTCGTCGGCGCGGTCCACCGCCAGGCAGTACTGGATGAGATCGTTGGTGCCGATCGTGAAGAAGTCGACCTCGCGCGCCAGGAGGTCGGCGGTGTAGGCGGCCGCTGGAATCTCGATCATGACGCCAATCGGCACGCGTGGCGGCGCTTCACCACGTCGTGCGACCTCCGCCGCGGCCAGATCGACCTGCCGCTTCGCCTCGCGCAACTGTTCGACGCCCGACACGAACGGGAACATGATGCGCAGCGAGCCGTGACGGGAGGCGCGCAGCAGCGCCCGCAACTGGGTTCGGAAGAGATCCGGCCGCGTCAGGCTGAGTCGGAGACCACGCAGACCCTGCCGGCTTCCCCGCTCTTCATTCGCGATCCACCCCCCGCCGATCGGCGAGTCCGCGGATTGCAAGGCCAGCTGATCCTCGTCGACGTCGAACGTGCGCACCGTCACCGGGCCAGGCGCCATCCCCTCGACCATGCTCCGGTAAATCTCGTACTGCTCGTCCTCCTCGGTCGCGCCGTCGGCGGCCGTGAGAAGAAACTCGGACCGGTACAGCCCGATGCCATTGGCACCCGCATACCGCGCCGCCGGCAGGTCGTCGGGAAACTCGATGTTCGCGTCGATGCAGATCGGGACATGATCGGCGGTGGCGGCGGGCCGCCGGCGGTCGGCCTCGTCCTCGAGCGGCGAGCGGATGTCGCGCGCCGGTTTCGAGACACGGGCCAGCACCGCGTCGTCGGGATCGATGATGATCTCGTTCGCGCTGCCGTCGATCACCACCAGCTGGCCGGGCTGGATCAGCCGGCTCGCTTCGTGCAGGCCGACGACGGCCGGCACTTCGAGCGAGCGCGCGAGTATCGCGGTGTGATAGGTCCGGCTCCCCGCATCGGTCGCGAAGCCCCGCACCTTGGTCCAGTCGACCTGGGCGGCGAGCGACGGCGTGAGCTCGTCGGCAATCAGCACCGAGGCTTCGTCGACCTCCCGCAGCAGATCGCGCGGGGTCGCCAGCCCCTGCCGCAGGTTCATCTTCAGACGGCCGACCAGGTCGGCCACATCGCCTTTCCTCTCGCGTAAGTACGGATCGGCCACCTCGTCGAACACGGCGCAGAACTCGTCGAACACCTGCTGCAGCGCCCACTCCGCGTTGACGCGCTGCCGCCGGACCAGCGCATCGGCGCGCGGCACCAGCAGCGGGTCGTCGAGCATCAGGAGCTGGGCGTCGAAGAGCGCCGCCAGCTCCGGTCCGCGACGTCTCGCCACGCGCGCGCGGATGTCCAGCAGCTGGTCGCGCGCGGTCGCGCGGCTCTGTTCGAGGCGCGCCAGCTCGTGCTCGATTCGGCCCGGAGCAATCCGGTAGCGCAGCACCTGCGCCCTTTGGATGAGAATGACCGCACGTCCGACCACCGTCCCGGGCGACACGCCGATACCTGTCAGACGCTGCATCCGTCCTCGCCAAACCCCGCTTCGACCAGTGCCGTCAACGCGTCAACCACCGCGCGCTCGTCGGTGCCTACCGCTGAAATCGTGACCGCCGTGCCGTTGGCGGCGGCCAGCAGCAGCAGTCCCATGATGCTCTTCCCGTCCATCTCCCGGCCGTGTCGCGCCACCCGCACCTGCGACGAGTAGCGGGTCGCGAGGTGCACGAACTTGGCCGCCGCCCGGGCGTGCATCCCGCGCTCGTTGACGACCGTGACGGTTCTAGATGTCACGGCGTCTTCTCCCCCCGTAACAGGTCGGAGGCGACCCAGATCGTGTTTCTCCCATGATCCCTCATCTCGCGGGCAACGGCCAGAAGGTCGTGCGAGCTGCGCAGCGAGGCTAGCTTGATCAGCATCGGCAGGTTGACACCGGTGATCACTTCGAGCCGGTCGGTCTCGAGGAACGTCATGCCGAGGTTTGAGGGAGTGCCGCCGAACATGTCGGTCAGCAACAGCACCCCGGCGTCGGCCCGCACCCGTTCAATCGCCTGCGCGATGTCCTCGCGGGTCTCGTTGACCTCGTCGTGCCACCCGATCGACACCGCCGTGAACTGCGGCAGGTCGCCGACGATCATCTCGGCGGCGTTCACCAGCTCGTTGGCCAGCTGCCCATGCGTCACCACGACCACTCCAATCATCTAGTACTCTGTCTCCAGATCAGAATCGGCCGACCATAACGATCACTACCCGGGCGCAAAAGA
Source organism: Luteitalea sp. (assembly GCA_009380045.1). Lineage (GTDB taxonomy): Bacteria > Acidobacteriota > Vicinamibacteria > Vicinamibacterales > CAVVIG01 > WHSN01. The sequence continues at coordinate 2,804 of WHSN01000099.1, read as the reverse complement.
CCAGGCGTCGTTTCCCCGCTACGATGTCCCGATGTCCCGGTGGCGCACCCGGATCTGCGCCCCGGCGACTGAAGAGAGGGCCCGGCGCACGCGCTCGGCAATCATTACCGAGCGGTGCCGCCCCCCGGTGCACCCGATGGCCACCGTCAGGTAGCTCTTGCCCTCAGAAATGTAATGCGGAAGGACGAACTGGAGGTAGCTCTCGAGCCGTTCGATGAACTCGCGGGTGCTGCCGTCCTTCTCGATGAACCGTACCACTGCCCGGTCGCGCCCGGTCCGGCGCCGCAGCGCCGGGACGAAATGCGGGTTCGGGAGGCAGCGGACGTCGAAGATCAGGTCGGCGTCGAGCGGCACCCCGTGCTTGAAGCCGAAGCTCAGGATGGTCACCACCAGCCTGGCGCGCGTCCGATCGCGGGACAGGCCCATGAAGAACTGCCGCAGCTCGTGCACGGTCATGTCGGAGGTGTCGACGATTTCGTCCGCCATGTCGCGGATCGCCGCCATACGGGCCCGCTCGTCGCGGATTCCTTCACTGGCCGAGCGCCCGCGCGCAAGCGGATGCGGCCGGCGCGTCTCGCTGAAGCGCCGAACCAGGGTGCTGTTGCTCGCATCGAGGAAGATCAGCATCGCCTTCAGCCCGCGGATCTTCCGGACCTGGCGATAGATCTTCGGGAACGACGACAGAAAGTTCCCCTCACGGACGTCGACGACAATCGCGACCTTTTCGATGTCGCCGCCACGCAGGGTCAGCTTCGCCAGGGTGGGAATCAGCGTGGTCGGCAGATTGTCGACGCAGAAGTAGCCGAGATCCTCGAGCGCGCGGATCGCCTGTGACTTGCCCGATCCCGACAACCCGGTGAGGATGATGAACGGGTGCGTCAGCTTGCCGGCCAGATTCGGCCGTTTCAAGGCAGCCCCTCGGTCTCGAGGTCGTCGTCCTCGTCGTCGGGCTCGACCGGCAGGGCGGATGCCGAATCGGCGCGGCGAAGCGTCTGCTCCAGCCGGTCCGCCAGTATCCGGGCGGAGTTGTGACCCCGCGTCCGCAGCAGCTGGTTGCGCGCCGCGACCTCGGCGAGGATGGCGATGTTCCTGCCCGGAGCGACCGGCATCCTGATCAGCGGCACGCGCAGCCCGAGGATCTCCTGCAGCTCGTCGTCGAGCCCCAGGCGCTCGTACTCTCGCGACGGGTTCCATCGCTCGAGCTGCACCACGAGCTCGATCCGCTTCGACGCGCGCGTCGAGGCGATGCCGAACAGCTCCTTGACGTTGATCACGCCCAACCCGCGCAGCTCCATGTGATGGCGGGTCAGCTCGGGGCAGGTGCCGATGAGGATCGTCTCGACACGACGCCGGATCTCGACGGTGTCGTCGGCCACGAGGCGATGCCCACGCACGATGAGGTCGAGCGCGCACTCGCTCTTCCCGATGCCGCTCTCTCCCGTGATCAGCACGCCGAGCCCGAGCACGTCGAGCAGCACCGCATGGAGGATGATTCGCTCGGCTAGGCGGTCCTCGAGCAGCGAGCTCAGTTTCGCAATTGCGATCGGCGTCGGCGTCGCGGTCCTGAGCAGCGGCACACGCGCCCGCTCCGCCTCGACGGCCAATTCGCCCGGTGACATGAAGCCGCCGGTGATCAGCACACACGGGACGTCGTGGGTGAGCGCGAGCCGGAGGGCGGACGTCCTGGCTGGACCGTCGAGGCTCTCCAGGTACCTGATCTCGCTCTCTCCGAATATCAGGACCCGCCCCGGCCGCAGGTATTCGTGGAACCCCGCCAGCGCCAGTCCGGTCTTCTGCACATGGGGACTGGTGATCAGGCGTTCCAGACCGTCACCGCCGGCCACCAGCTCGAGCAACAGCCCGAGGGCCTCGGTCCGCGCGCGCAGCAGCGCACCGACATGAACGCCAGGCATCTGGGGCATTTGTGGACGAACGTCAGTCGTTACGTGGTTGTCGTCGTGGGTCGTTGGCCATTGGTCGTCGGTTCGGTCGTGGGTCGTTGGCCATTCGTCGTCGGTTCGGTCGCGGGTCGTTCGGATTGATCGCCAGCACCCGTGCAAAAGATCGCCGATCGTCCCGCCACTGGCCAGGTACCACTGCCCCAACCAAGGGCTGGCCCAACCGAACGGACGACTACGTCTCCGTCTCCACCAGCGTCAGCTCTCCCGACGCCGCTCGGTAGAGCACCGACACCATGGCGGTCTCCAGATCCCGGAACACCACGACGCGGTCGCCGCCGTCGACCTGCCGCGCGGCGTCGGCCACCGACATGGCAATCAGACGCTGGCGTGAGGCGCGGAGAATCTGCGGCATTCGAGCGCGGACCCGTGGCGGCGACGGTGCGGCCCGGTCGTCGGGAGGCAGCGTTGCCGACCCGTCGTCGAGCGGTCCGCCCTTTGCCGGGCCGCGGCGCTTCCGCTCCTGCCACTTGCCTTTCACTTTCTGCGCCTGCTGGGCGATCTTCTCGAACGCCCCTGCCAGACAGGCCTGAATGGCGTCCGCCTTGCCGATACCGTGCAGGAACTTCTCGCCTCGCGCATGCACCGTCACATCGGCACGGTAGCCGTTCTTCTCCTTCGCCAGCACCACCTGCGCGGAGAGCGCGCTGTCGTTCAGCATCCGCTCGAGCCTCGCCAGCTTGCCATCGACCAGGCGCCGGATCGCCGGCGTAATGTCCAGATGTCTGCCTGTGAGGACCAGCCGCATCAGTACAACACCTTCCGCTGGTTCGATGTCGGAATCTTGAGCTCCTCGCGGTACTTCGCGATGGTCCGCCGCGCCAGCACCAGCCCTTCCCGCTGGAG
>WHSN01000214.1 GCA_009380045.1 Luteitalea sp. | reverse complement strand
CGGGATCACCATGATCGCCAGCACGAGGCCGGCCGAGAGCATGCCGACGCCGAGCGGCGGACCGGTGAAAAGCGGAAGCTGACGAAGTGAGTCGGGTGTGGCGATCTGCAGGGACCGCACGAACGGCACGAGCACGAAGATGCCCCACAGACCGTAGACGATGGAGGGAATGGCCGCCAGCAGCTCGGTGAGGAACATCAGCGGCTGTCTGAGGCGTGCGGGACAGAGCTCTGAGATGAAAACGGCGATGCCGAGCGAGATCGGCGCGGCGATCAGCAGCGCGAGGATCGAGGAATAGAGCGTGCCCCAGATGAAGGGCAGCGCCCCGAACTGGCCAGCGACCGGATCCCACACGTCGGTTCGCCAGAAGCTGAACCCGAATTTCTGGATCGCCAGCCTCGATTGCCTGGTCAGCTCGAAGCCAATCGCGACAACGATGAGGATCAGCACGAGCCCGAACAGGCCGGTGCCGATCCTGAACACGAAGTCTCGCCGTGCGACGTCCTTCATCCCGCCCTGGCTAGCTGACCTTGACCGTTTCGAGCAGCGCCATCTCCTTCTTTACCACCTCCGCAGGCAGCGGCGCGTACCCGAGCTGGGTGGCGAAGCCCTGACCGTCGGTCAACGCCCACTTGAGGAAATCCACCATGATCCGCGCCTGATTCTTGTCCGGCGCGTCCTCGAGGAGCAGCAACCAGGTGAACGACGAAACTGGATAGGAACCGGCGCCCGGGGCGTTGGTAATCGACACGCGGAAATCGTCGGGCATGCTGGTTGCGGCGCCCGCCGCCGCGGCGGTCACCGACGTCTCGGAGGCCTTCACGAACTCGCCTTCCGCGTTCTGCACCATGCCGTAGGCAATGTTGTTCTGCTTGGCGTAAATCAGCTCCACGTAGCCGATCGAGCCAGGCGTTTGCGAGACCAGGCCGGCGACGCCTTCGTTGCCCTTGCCACCGACGCCCGTCGGCCAGTTCACGGAGGTATTCACGCCGACCCTGCTCTTCCACTCGGGCGAGATTTTCGCGAGGTAGTCCGCCCAGATGTAGGTCGTGCCCGAGCCATCTGAACGGTGAACGACGGTGATGTCAGTGGACGGCAGGGAGACCCCGGCGTTGAGCTTCGCGATCGCCGGGTCGTTCCACTTGTTGACCTTGCCGAGAAAGATGTCGGCAAGCAGCGTCCCGGAGAACTTCAGATCGGGGCCGACATTCGCCACGTTGTAGACCGGCACGTCGGCGCCGAGCACCGTCGGGAAGTGCAGCACCCGGCGCGGAGCGGCCTTCAACTGCTCGTCGGTCATCGGCCCGTCGGTCGCGCCGAAAAACACGGTCTCGGCCGTGATCTGCCGGATTCCACCGCCGGAACCGATCGACTGATAGTTGATCTCGACAGTCGGGTGCAGCTTGCGATATTCCTCGAACCACTTGGAGTAAATCGGATACGGGAAGGTCGCTCCGGCGCCGTTGATCTGCACGCGGTCGCCGCCGCCCGGGGTCGCCGCATCTCCCGCGGGCTGATTCCCGCCGCCGCACGCCACCGCCGAGACGACCGTCAGCACGAGCACCCCAACACGCATTCCTCGACACGAAATCATCATTCCGGGATTTTCCCTTTTGCGGCGCCGCCCCGCCAACAAAAGTCTGCAGCGAAGCTATTCGGCACGTGTATCGCGGATAATTCGGCGGTGTTACATCCGTGTAAATTCACGGGTGGCGCAAGAACGATGCGCGTCAGCACGTCGTCAGTGCGCTCAGTGTCCACGGCGTTCTCCTGTTGCGGCGCTCCCCATCCTGCCGCGCCGCCGGTTCGGCCGCGTGTCGCTCCGTTTGCGTCCACGTAAATTGACGGCGACACCGGTGGAGCCGGCGGATCGGGCGCCGCGATCAAGACGCGCTGCTCCGGAGTAATATCCGGCCGCAGGCGTCGTGAGGTTGTCGTGACAGGGGTGTGACACGGTGGACACTGCCGGCTGATACGGTGACAGGACCGTTGCAGCGGACCGAGCTGCGTTCATGAGGGACAACCGATGAGAACGAGAGTGACGCGATTGCCCTGCTGTGGCTGATCGCTGCCGCGCCGGCGCGGGCACAGTTCGACAGCGGTGCGGTGCCCGGAACCGTGCGCGACACCAGCGGCGGCGTCCTGCCGGGCGTGACCGTCACGCTGCTGAACACGGACACGGGCATCGTCCTGACCAGGACCACGGACGACCGGGGCGCTTACGAGTTCGTCACCGTCCGGGTGGGGAACTATTCGGTCAAAGCCGAGCTGCCGGGCTTCACGCCGCGCGACGTTGACCGGGACGCCGTCGTGCTGCCGACCGACCCGAGCCGGCCGTTTCGGGAACGCGCCCCGTAACAGCGTGCGCGGTCCCTATTTCTGGCAGATCGACGCGGTCGCGAGCAAACAGATCGCCCTGGTCGGACGCGCGCGATTCGAATTCCGCATCGAGGCGTTCAACCTGCTGAACCGGACGAACTTCCGTGCGCCGAACGCGGAACGCAGCGCCAATGCGTTCGGGACCATCACCAGCACCTTCGATCCCCGACAGCTGCAGCTCGGGTTCAAGTTCCTCTGGTAGGGTAACGAGCGCCGCTCAGTTGACATCGGCGACGGGCCGGGCTGTTCGGCCAGGTCCGTCAGGACCCGCTACACCATGGCTGAAACGAAACCGCTGCCACCCAGCAAGTTCGACGAAGCTGGCTCGATCCCCTTCCATTGTCGAGGCGGGCGGCCATCGCGGTGACATCGCCGGCTGGTGACTGCCCTGGGCGTGCCGCTCGGCCGGGATCCCCTATCAGGCCGCGATCGGGACAGAGAGGCAGAGTGGTCCCGGCCACGCTGACGCGGAGGAGCCATGACAGGGTCGGGCGACCGGTGCGCCCGGTGTCCGGTGAAAAGAACGCGGATCGCAGGAAGGCGGCCATACGCCGCTGTGCGATCACTCCTCACCGGTCACCGGCCGCGCCGGTCGCTCCTTCTCCCTCGCGCTCCGCCGCCGTGCACGACCCGTTGCGATATAACGTCAGCGCAATGTCGACGTTGCTGCGGATCGCCTCCGCCACCGATTCCCAGTTCTTGTCGCAGCGCAGCAGCGTCTTCCACGAGTAGAGATGCTTCGGCTTGTGGAAGTCGCTGTTCGCGATGTACGGGAAGTGCTTGAGGCTCGTCACCGAGAACAAGTCGTCCCGGTTCGCCGCCTCCCACACGTCCACGAGATCCGCCAGCTTCTTCCGGTGATCCCACAGGTAGCAGGTGCTGATCTCGATGCGGCGGGTGGTGCGGTGATGGGGATGGCAGGCGATGCTGACGCCCCGTTGCCGGCGGATTTCTCTCAGGATCTCCTCGGCCGGCTGGTCGGCGCTGATGTGCTCCTTGATGTTCAGGGCGATGATATGTGAGTTCTTTCGGCTCTGAATATGGTTCTGGGTGATCTCCGCCCCTGGAATCACCAGAAGGTTGTAGAGCTTCTCGGCACGTTTCGACTCGCGGGCGACGTCACGGAGGTAGGCGTCGAAGCGTTCCGGGGTCACCGAGAACTGCTTCCGCCCGAGCGTCAGCATCCGCCCCGCCCTGGCCATCAGGTCGCGCTTCATCAGGATATGGTCGGTAATGGCAATCACGTCGAAACGCCCGGTCTGGCCGTAGAGGTCCACGACGTCCCGAACCGACAGCCGGCCGTCGCTCCACGTGGTGTGAACATGAAAGTCGCAGAGCAGGAACGGCTCGTACCCCGGCACTCAGGCTCTCACGTCAAGGTGATCGTGGTCGGCAGGCCGATGCCGCAGGATCTCCGACCAGAAGTTCCGCACGTAGAGGCCAAACACTTTCCGCTTCCCCATGACGCGGTAACGGCGCGCCGACGTCCACACCCAGCACTCGCGCGCCACCGCAATGTGGCCGAGCGGCGTCAGTCGACGGCCAAGGTTCGTGTCCTCGCCGTGGAACTCGATCGACCGGTCGAATCCGCCTATCCGTTCGAGGGCGCTGCGGCGGACGGCGAAGTTGCCGCCATAGAGAATCGCCCCGGCGCCGAACCCGTGGTGAACCAGCAGGTGCGTCGGTGGCGCCACCAGCAGGTCGTAGGCGCGGATCAGCCCGCACCCGAGCAGGTCCCAGTCGTAGAAGCGGTACGGACCGGTGACCGCCACCAGCGCCGGGTGCCGTGCGAACCGCTGTTCGATCCGCTCGATCCACTGCAACGGAACCCGGCAATCGGCGTCCACGTAGGCGAGGATTTCACCTTGCGCCACGCGGCGGGCCGTCTCCCTCGCCACCACGAGCCCCTTGGCCGGTTCGTCAACGACTGTGACGCCCGGAACGGCGCGGGCCACGGCGCCAGTCGCATCGGAGCTCGCGTTGTCGATGACGATCACTTCGTCAGGCGGACGCGACTGCGCGAGCAGCGAATGGAGGCAGGCGGACAGGAACTGCGCCTCGTTGTATGCACAGACGATCACCGTGATTGTGGCCGTCGGCAGGCGATCCACCATGCCCACAGGATGAAGGGGTGGCGTAACGACCGGGCGGCAGCCGCATCACGACGCGGCAACAAAGCGAGACGAGGGATCCGGGACGAGGTTCGCCCCTGCTGGAGGTTGGCGCTAGTCGGAGGTCTTTTCGAGCGGCTCGAGGAGGATGTACCAGCTCTCGCAGTCGGTGCGGGACCCGCCGCCGAGCGTGACCGTGAACGCCAGCTTCAGCGACGGCAGCTCCCAACGCCGCTGCGCCCGGCTCCCCTGCATCGTCACCACGTGAGGCTCCAACAGGTTCTCCGGCGAGTTGTGCTCGCGGTGCTCGTCCTGGACACCGGTGAAAATACCGAACTCGCGGCGGGGCCCGAGATGCACCTCGAACTGCGGCACACCGTTGACGATATGGTCGTAGACCCGCTCGGCGTACCGGACGCGATCGTCCTGGCAGGACTGCCAGTTGCCTTCGAGGATGTTGCGCGGGTTGCTGGAGTAGGAGATGAACTCCTGGGCGGCTGCGGTGCCGGGCGCCAGCAGGCACACGAGCACGGCCAGGGGGATCACGACCAGAAACGCGCGGCGGGACGCTTGACCCACGTGGCTCCTTTCGGGCACAGCCTCAGGCTGATTGGCAGAATAGCACGCGGCCCCGACTTGACGTAACCCAGAATTAACACCTTCGATACCACGGCGAAACGCCAGGCCGATAGTGTGCTTGCCCAGCATGCACAAACCCCGTGTTCTCATCGTCGAAGACGAGCAGGATATCGCCGGTCTGATCAAGCACACGCTCGAGCGGGGCGGTGGAGCCGACGCCGAGATCGTCGGCAGCGGCGATGCGGCGTTGAAGGCGGTGGCCGCCCGCCCGCCCGACCTCGTGATTCTCGACCTGAATCTGCCGGTGCTGAACGGTCTCGAGGTTTGTCGCATCCTCCGGTCGCGCTCAGACGCCAGGCACATGCCGATCATCATGCTGACGGCGAAGACCGGAGAGGCCGACCGGGTGCAGGGTCTGGAGCTTGGCGCCGACGACTACGTGACGAAGCCGTTCAGCCTGCGTGAATTGAGCGCTCGCGTCCGGGCGGTGCTCCGCCGGTCCGCGAAACCGGACGAGCCGCAGGCGATGGCGTACGCGGGTACGCGCCTGAACGCCGACTTCGATGCCGTCGCGGTGGCTGTGGACGGCGCCTCGATTCGGCTGACCCGCCGTGAATTCGAGCTGCTGCGCTACCTCGTTCAGAACAAGAACCGGGTCGTCTCGCGGGACAAGCTGCTGGAGCGCGTGTGGGGCTACGATCGCCTGGTCGAAACCCGCTCGGTCGATGTGCACGTCGGCCGTCTGCGCAGCAAGCTGGGAGGCGCCGGACGACAGATCGAAACCGTCGTCGGCCTCGGCTATCGCTTCATCGACTAGCGCGACGCAACACTTCCCACCCCGACGCCACGAGCTCCGACACTTCCCGCTCGAACCGCGCCAGCACACGCTCCACGCGGTGCCAATCGTGATACACCTCGTGCAGGCGGAGCGAGCGGTCGTGCTGAACGGTCACTTCCCACCCGGCTGCGGCCGCAGGAAAGACCGAGTAATGGCGAACGTGGTCGGCTGACGTCAAGCTGAGCTCGTACATTGAATGTGCCCTTGTGTGCAGCACCAAATCATCGGTCGGGGCACGCGACGGGATGAGTAAATTCTCTGTAACGGACCAGGACCGGAAAATACCAGTGAGAATGTGGGCGCAGCCGGGAGCAGGGATCGGGAGGCCGGCGTCTACTTCTGGATCAGTCGGAGGATCTTGGTCGTCATGAACCACCGCAACGTTCCTGGGCCTGCCGGGGGCAGGGTCGCGAGATCAATCCGGCAGATCGCCCCTTTCTTGAACTCGAAGGGATGGCGCGACCCGCTGAGACGAGCGGCGAGCTCGCCGATGCCTGGCTCGTGACCGACGAGCGCCAT
>WHSN01000203.1 GCA_009380045.1 Luteitalea sp. | reverse complement strand
GTGGAGCTGATCCCAGATCGCCGGAAACGGGCCACCCAGATCCCGCAGGAGATCGGGCAGCACCTGGCGCACTGCCTGCGGCTTCCGCGCGAGCTCCGACAGGTCGTGCCGGTAGTCGATCGACCGCTGCCCAAAGCGCTTGCGCGGATGCAGAATCCGCGTCCCCTCGCGGCCGACGATGGTCACGGTGGTCACGCCGATACGCACGACGAGGTCGAGCCCGGCCCAGCGACTCGGCACCGAGTAGGCGGCGCCCTCGAGCCGGACCAAGGCGCGCGGCGTTACCGTGGCGAGCGTCGTGGCCTCCGGCGCGAACGCCGTCGGGGCGAGTCGGAAGTGACGCGGCTCTTCCGCGAAGCGCACCCCGATGGTCTGGCCGGCTGCATTCCGCGTGGTGTCGAGCCGCGCAGCTCGTGTAGCTCGCTGTTCGTTGGCGCGACGCGACTCTCAACTCGCCTCTACCACGGACGAGACTGCCACGGCTCCGAACTGGTGGCCGAAAGTGGGTTTCGAGTCTTTCGCCACAGACACGTTTCAGCGCTGAACCCAGTAACCCGGCCTCCGCCGAGCGTGCGCAATGGCGACAACTTGCACATGGGCGTTGTACACGCGATAGACGACGAAGAAAGGGAATCGGCGTACCAGAAAGCGTCGGGTGTTGCCGATGTAAGGAGGCGCAGCTTCAGGTCGCTCGGTAATCAACGCCACGACTCGATCGAGCTCGCGTCGAAAGCGCGCCCCGCGGTCTCGTTGCGCTCGCGGTACCACCTCTCAGCGGCCTCAGCTTCGTCCGCGGCCAGCGGGTGGATTTCGACCGCGAACGGAGGCATCAGCGCGCGGCGAGTCGGCGGCGAACTTCGGCCCAGGGAATGGTCTTCACCGCTCCGCTATCGAGCTCGGCCAAACGGCGGCTCACCTCGGTCGCCCAGGCGGCCTCGGCGTCCTCGTCCACCTCTGTGTCAAGACTCTCCAGCAAAGATCCGGCGAGCGCCGCGCGGGCTTCGGTCGGGAGCGCGAGGGCGTCCTTCAGGATCTCCGCGGGTTCGCGTTTCATTCTTTGATTTTACCAGCGAAAGCCCTGCCCGAAGGGGCACCAAGACCGCGGACTCGTTCTAGGAGTCGGTTAGAGCAGCCGGCAGCAGTCCGCCAGCGATCCGAGAGTCAACTTCCAGCGATGTGAACCGTCGAGGGCCTGTCTCGGCTGGTGAGTGCCTTCAACCGCCAGCTGATAGTCGATGTGCTCGAAGTCAAACACATCTCGCCTCGTTCCGAATGCAATGCGGTACTCATGCTGCTCTCGAAAGCCGTCATGTTTGTGCATCGCTAGCCGGTCAGGTAGCGCGTAAACGTTCCCCGGAGGATCGGCAAATGAGTAGTAGCGCACTTCGTCGTGACTGAGTGTGGAGGTCTTCGCCTTCGGAGTGAGCCGCAGCCCAGCGCGCAACCGCGCGAGAAGCATCGCTGGATTGTGAATCTCTACGCACGCATCTCCGAACTGGGTCAAACCAAGCTTGACGATGTGGAGTAGATGAAGATGTGCGCACTGCCCTTCGCCTTTGATTGCAGAAACTCTTTCGGACGGATGAAAGTAACGGGTGGGTGCACCTGCACATCGGGTTCAAGGGGACGATGAACGCGCTGTTCCTGAAGGACCTCGCCGACAAGACCCATCGGGGCCTGCGCGGGCGCGTCGAAGGTGGCAAGGCCGCCGGCGGACTCTGTTACGGCTATCGCGTCGTAAAGTCGCTGAGCGGCGGGACGGTGACGACTGGTGAACGGGAGTTCGAGCCAGAGGAAGCCCCGATTGTTGAACGGATCTTCCGGGAGTTCGTTGGAGGAATCGCGCCGAAAGCGATTGCCAGGCCACTCAATCAGGACGGGATCGCCGGACCGTTCGGCGGGACCTGGAGTCCCAGCACCATCCACGGCAACCCGAAACGCGGTACAGGCGTTCTGAACAACGAGCTCTACATCGGTCGCCTGATCTGGAACCGGCTGCGCTATGTCAAGAATCCGGATACCGGCAAACGCATCTCGCGGCTGAATCCGAAGGCAGAATGGATCACCAAGGAGATTCCGTCCCTCCGGATAGTGAGCGACGAACTCTGGAACGTCGCGAAGGAGCGCCAGAGTGCAACCCGGCGTACGATCACGCGCGCCGGCAACATGGGCTTCGCGAGGCGACCTCAGTACCTTTTCTCGGGGCTGTCGAAGTGCGGCGTGTGCGGCGCCGGCTTCATCATGGCCGGCCGCAATCGTCTCGCATGCTTCGGCGCTCGCGAGAAGGGCACGTGCAGCAATCACCTCACGATCAGACGAGACGAAGTTGAAGCGAGGGTCCTTAAGGCTCTCGAGGAGAAGCTCCTGAACCAGGAGCTCTTCGAGGAGTTCTGCGACGAATTCACTCGCGAGATGAACCGGCTCCGGATGGAGCACCGCGCCAGCTTCTCGGCAGCCGAGCGCGAGATTGAACGCATCGAGGTCAGGCGCAAGAAGCTGATCGAGATGGTGATGAACGGCGTCGCGCCGTCGGAAGTGCGCGACGAGATGAATGCGAACGCCGCTCGGCGTGAGGCGCTGAAGGCCAAACTCGCCGCCGCCGACGAGCCGACCCCGCTGCTGCATCCAGAGATGGCCAGGATTTACCGCGCCAAGGTCACAGAGCTCGCCACAGCGCTTCAGGAGCCGGATAGCCGGTCCGAGGCCACCGAAGTGCTGCGCGGCCTCGTGGACGCCATTGTCCTCACGCCAGACCAGGGTGGGGAGACGCTTCAGGTCGAGTTGAGGGGGAATCTGGCGGCCATGTTGGGGGCCACCCTACAAACGAAGAGGTCGCCGGAATCCGACGACCTCTCCTTGCAAGTATCTTTGGTTGCGGGGGCGGGATTTGAACCCGCGACCTTTGGGTTATGAGCCCAACGAGCTACCGGACTGCTCCACCCCGCGCCACGTGAGACGAACCGCTGCTGAAGAAGTCGATGTTACCACACTGTCCGCAGCATCAGGATGGTAGGATGGAACCTGATCCTCACGCCAGCCCGCCGCGCGACCGCGTGACGCCGACGGTGTCGGCATCGCGTCGTTCCGACCATGGACTCTGCCCAACGATCCGCGTCGCGCGCCATTACCACGGCGATGCTGTCCTCTGCCGCGGTCACCGCGCAGTTTGTCGCCGGCAAAGCGACGCGCGACGCGCTCTATCTCACCAACCTCGACATCACGACGCTGCCGGTGATGCTGATCATCACCTCGGCCGTTTCCATCGCCCTCGTCTTCCTGTCCTCCAAAATCCTGCCCCGGGTATCGCCCGCAATCTTCGTCCCCCTGCTCTTCGTCGCGAGCGCCGTCCTGCTCTTCGCCGGGTGGTGGACGGTTCTCCTCGCCCCACACATCGGCGCCCCGTTCATCTACCTCCAGGTCTCAGGCCTCGGCCCGATGCTGGGATCAGGGTTCTGGCTGATCGCCTCGGAACGGTTCGATCCGCGAACCGCCAAGCGCCACTTCGGCCAAATCGCCGGCGCCGGCACGCTCGGAGGCCTGCTGGGAGGCCTGGTCGCGGAGCGCGTGGCCACGGTCGCCACAATCGACGCCATGCTGCCAGTGCTGGCGGTGCTGAACCTCTTCTGCGCATGGCAGGTCCGCGCGCTCGCCCCCTCCCCCGATCAGTCGCCGATCCGCCCTCCCGTCGAGCCCTCGCCCGAGCTGTCGGCTGAGGCGCCACTCTCAGGCATGCGCGTGCTCGCGCAAACGCCATATCTGCGCAATCTGGCCGTGCTGGTGCTCCTCGGCACAATCAGCAGCGCACTCGTCGACTACCTGTTCAAAGCGCAAGGCGTCGCCACGTTCGGTCGAGGCGACAACCTCCTGCGATTTTTCGCGATCTATTACGCCGCCACCAGCCTGGTCACTTTCGTGATCCAGACCTCCGCGAGCCGGGTCGCCCTCGAAAAGCTTGGTCTCGCGGCCACCACCGCGTCGCCGTCGTTCGCGCTCTTTGTCGGCGGCATCGGGGCGCTGCTCTCCCCAGGTCTCGCCGGCATGACGGCCGCGCGCGCCGGCGAGGCGGTCTTCCGCGGCTCGCTGTTCCGCTCGGGCTACGAGCTGTTCTATACTCCCGTGCCAATTGCGGAAAAACGGGCCGCCAAATCGATTATCGATGTGGGCTTCGACCGCCTCGGCGATGCGGCCGGCGGCATGATCATCCGACTGGTGCTGCTGCTGGCGCCGCTCAGCCAGCATGGCGCCATCCTGTCGATCGCGATCGCCTGCTCGTCCGCTGCGCTGTTTGTCGCCAGCCTGCTGAGCAGCGGCTACATCCAGACACTGGAGCGGAGCCTGCGAAACCGCGCGTCCGAGCTCGAGCTCTCGGACATCTCGGACATGACGACGCGCGCCACCATGCTGCGGACGCTCACCATGCAGCGGTCAGCCGATCAGACGCTGTATCGACCAGCGGCGCTGCTGCCGGTGCCGAAACCGGCCGTGCCCGGCGAGACCACGACCGTCGTCTCGGTCGAAGCGGGGCGGAACCTCGGACGTGCCCTCGACGTCGATCTCTTGCAGTTGATGGCACTCAGATCGCGAGAGAAAGAGCGCGTCCTGCGGGTGCTCCGGACCGACGACGGCATCCCGGCGGCGCTGGTCCCCCATGTCATCCCCTTGCTGGCCTGGGATCCGGTCGCTGAAGAGGCGGTGAACGCGCTGCGCCGCGTCGCCGAAGAGCACGTCGGCGAGCTCACCGACGCCCTGATCGACCCGAACCAGGACTTCGCCATCCGCCGGCGCCTGGCGAGGGTCTTTTCGGTGTGCGTCTCGCAGCGCGCGGTTGACGGCCTGCTGCTCGGACTCGACGATCAGCGATTCGAAGTACGATTCCAGTGTGCCCGGGCGCTGGCGTCGGTGGTGGAGAAAAATCCCCGCGTCCGGATCGACAGGAACCACATCTTCGACGTCGTCGGACGGGAAACAGCGGTTGGCCGGCCGGTGTGGGAAAGCCATCGCCTGCTGCACCAGCTCGATGACAGCGACAATCGGTTCTTCGTCGACGAGTTCGTGAAGAATCGCGCGGGCCGCAGCCTCGCGCACGTCTTTACGCTCCTGTCGCTGGTACTGCCCCCCGAACCGCTCCAGATCGCGTTCAAGGGGCTCCATACGACACATCAGAACCTGCGCGGCACGGCGCTCGAGTACCTCGAGGGCGTCCTCCCGCCGCCGATTCGCGATGCCCTGTGGCCATATCTCGAGGATCAGCGGCGGCCGGGCGCCGGCCCAACGCGCGATCGAGACGAGATTGTCGCCGATTTGCTGCGATCGCACGAGTCGATCATGGTAAATCTGAGAGAGCTGAGCGCACGCGATCAGGCGCAGCGCGCGAAACCGGAGGACACCGACAGCGACACGAGGCGTGACACGCAGACAGGTCCATGGCAGCAAGCATGAAACGGGTCGCGCGGTGCGCGTCACCGGCGCCCTCCGGCAGCCGCGACACCACAACCACGAGCGCACGCCTGCCCGACGACCTGCTGCTCGAGCAGGTGCGGCGCCTGACGCTGTTCAGCGCGGTCGCCGGCTCGCTCTGGACATTCGCCCTCGGCATGGACGTCCTGGTGGCGCCGTCGACGGTCGGCCGCACGAACCCGACGTCGACGGCGAGCGTGCTGGTCGAAATCGCGGAAATCGTCGCCTCGGTGCTGATGGTCGCGTTCCTGCGGTTCTCGTCCCGGTCCTCGTCGGCCAAGACCGACGTCGGGCTGGGCTACATGCTCGTGAACGCGGCCGGCATCGCCGCGTTGAACAGCTTGATTGGCGCGGCGACCATCACGCTGGTCATGCAGGTGTCGTGGATCGCCATCCTGATCCTCGTCTTCTCGATGATCTCGCCGGCTCCACCCCGCAAGACGCTCGTGGTCTCGCTCGCCGCCGCGTCGATGGACCCGCTGGCTGTGTGGCTGGCGCACGTCGGTACCGCGGACCCGTGGTCGCCGCTTCACACCCTGCTGCTGTTCCTGCCGAACTACGTGCTCGCGGTCGTCGTCATGGTGCCGGCGCGCCTCTACTACCGGATCGGCAGACGCCTCCGCGAGGCGCAAGACCTCGGAAGCTACCAGCTGGTCGAGCTGCTCGGCCACGGCGGGATGGGCGAAGTCTGGCGCGCCCAGCATCGCCTGCTGGCGAGGAACGCGGCAGTGAAACTGGTGCGTCCGGAAATTCTTGGCGTCGCCACGGAGACCGAAGTCAAGCTGACACTGCGGCGCTTCGAGCGCGAGGCGCGGGCGACGGCCGCGCTCAGCTCACCTCACACCATCCACGTGTTCGATTTCGGACTGACCGACGACGGCACGTTCTACTATGTGATGGAGCTGCTCACCGGGCGCGGCCTCGAGTCGCTGGTGCGTGAGTTCGGCCCGCTACCGGCCGATCGCGTCAGCTTTCTTCTCCGGCAGGTCTGTCACTCGCTCGCCTACGCGCACGCCCGCGGCCTCGTGCATCGCGACATCAAGCCGGCGAATATCTACGTCTGCCGCATGGGGCTCGACTACGACTTCGTCAAGGTGCTCGACTTCGGCCTGGTGAAGCTGAATCGGCGCAACGCCGCCCGGCAAACACTGCTCACCATGGACCATCGGACGACCGGGACTCCGGCCTACATGGCGCCTGAGATCGTCCTCGGCGACACCGAGGTCGACCGGCGCGCCGACGTCTACGCGCTCGGGTGCGTGGCGTACTATCTGCTCACCGGTCAGCTGGTGTTCGAGGCGGACACGCCGATGAAGATGCTGCTGCACCACGTCCAGACCAAGCCGGTCCCGCCGTCCCAGCGCAGCGAGCTGCCGATTCCGCGGGAGCTCGACGATCTCGTGCTCGCCTGTCTCGAGAAGGACCCGGCCAAACGTCCGCAGGACGCCGAAGAACTGTTGCGCCTCGCCTACAGCTGCAAGACCTGCGAGAGCTGGACCGACGCTCATGCCCGCTCGTGGTGGCAGACCCACCTCTCGGACCTGACCGGTCCGCTGGCGATCGAGGCGATCTACGACGAGACCGCCACCGACGCGGTCGTCTTCACGTAAGATTCGGACATGATTGGCGCCGACACTCCGCTGCCGTTTCCGGTCCGGCCGCAGCGCAAGTCCTGGCTGGATCGGGCGTTGTCGCTGGTCACCGACGTCCGCCCTGGCG
Organism: Luteitalea sp.; assembly: GCA_009380045.1. Lineage (GTDB taxonomy): Bacteria > Acidobacteriota > Vicinamibacteria > Vicinamibacterales > CAVVIG01 > WHSN01. Next base: position 46 of record WHSN01000203.1, on the reverse strand, counting down.
AGGGCTTCACGGCACTGCTGCTCGCGGCGAACATCTTCTGTTTCCT
>WHSN01000040.1 GCA_009380045.1 Luteitalea sp. | reverse complement strand
GACGATCGCATCGACGACCCGGCCCGCAAGCACCGGTGTCGCGACCGCCAGCACCGCCGTCACGACGCTGAGCAGCAGGAACCAGGTCAGCTGCCGGCGGTGCGGCCGTGCGAACTCGCCGATGCGCCGCACCGTGGCCATCGAGAACGGCCGCTGGTCCTCCTGCGCGTGCATAGCGTTATGGAGCGACGTCCACGCGGTGACTTCCATCTTCTGGTCTCCTTATCAGCTCGTCCGACTCAGCTCGATAACCGGAAAATCTCGCTTCGCCTCACGCTGCCATGCCGGCAGCTCCGGTATCAATGCAACGAATTTGGCCCAGATCTGTGAGCGCACGTCGCCGTCGAGCACCCTGGCCGCGGCCTCGTAGATCTCCCTGCCGACCTCGACCGTGACGTCCGGATGGGCGACCAGATTGCGGTACCAGGCGGGGTGGTGCGGCAATCCCGGCCCGGCTGCGAAGAGGTGGACGCGTCCGTTGGCGGTCAGGTAGGCAAGCGGCGTGAACCGTTCCTGGCCGGACTTCGCGCCGGTGGTGTGCAGGATCACCAGGTTGGCGCCCTTGAACCGACCGCCGACCTTGCCGCCGTTCGCTCGAAATTCCGCGATGACCCTCGCATTGATCGCTTTGTCGTTCCCAGTTCCAATCTCAGCACTATTCGACACGGCCAAGCTGGCCAGGAGCTCGATCGTTCGCGCCCGATCCTCCGCCGATCCGAACGGGTAGGCCATGAGTTCGGTCGCGCCCGCGTCGGCGTACCGCCGCACGTCGCCTTCGACCGCGGCCTCGTCGCCGACGATAACGACCTCCTCGGGACCGGCCACTCCCTGCCGGTCGAGCATGGTGCGGTAGGCGGGAATCTGCTTGATGATACCAAACTGCTCGGCAGCCGCCGACCGAGCGCCGTCCGCGTCGGCGGTCACGCTCACCAGCGCCCCGGCCACCACGCGAGGTGCGGACCGACCCGTCGCCGATGCCGCCCGTGTGATCGTCGGCACCACGTAGTCCGCGAGGCCGATCGGGCCGGTCCAGGTGGTGATCGTGCCGTCGGTCAAATCGCCGGCCAACCGGAGCATCGCCGGACCGAGGGCGGAGAGCAGCAGCGACGGCGGCTCTGCTCCCGGTACACGCACCGTTCCGGTCGCCTTCAGCGTTTCGCCTTGGAAGGAAACCTCCTCACCGCGCAGGAGCGGCGCCAGGACAGAGAGGTACTCCCGCATGTGGCGAACAGGCCTTGCGAACGCGTAGCCAAAGTGCTCTTCGATGACGAACTGCACGCCGGTGCCGACGCCGAGGCTGAGCCGGTTCCCAATCGCCGCCTGCACCGTCAGCGCCTGGCTGGCAAGCATCAACGGATGTCGCGGGTAGGTGGGAACGATCGCCGTCCCCAGGGCGATGCCGGGTACCTCCCGGCCGACGACGGCAAGGGCGGTCAGCGCATCCCAGTTCATGAATTGGGCCGACCAGGCGGCGGCAAAGCCGCGCTCGGCCGCCTCGCGCACCCGCTCGATCCGTTCGTCCAGCGTTATGGGTCCGGACGCCTCGTCGATTCCAATCCCGATCAGCATCTCACCCGCTCCTTACACAGCCCTGGCAACGTCGGCAGCGCCAGCAGAGGCCAAGCGGCCGAGCAATTCGATGGTGCGTGCCCGTTCAGCGTCCGACCCGGTCACGGAGGCGACGAACTCGGTCGCGCCGGCGTCGGCGTAGCGCCGCACTTCGCGCTCGACCGTAGCCTCGTCGCCGGCAATCGCCACCTCCTCGACCCCGGCGACCCCCTCACGATCGAGCATGGCGCGGTAGCCCGGCAGTTGCCCGAGGAAGCCGGAGTTCTTGGCGATCTGCGCCCGCGCGCCAGCCGGATCGGCCGTCATGCTCACCGTCGCAATGGCTACCACCCGTGGGGCGGCTCGACCTGCCGCCGCCGCGGCCCGCGTGATCGTCGGCACGACGTAGCCGGCGAGAGCAGTCGGCCCGGTGAAGGCGGTGATCGTGCCGTCGGCCAACTCGCCGGCGATCTGGAGCATGACCGGTCCCAGGGCGGAGATGAGCAGCGAAGGGGGCGACGCGCCCGGTACGCTAACAGTGCCGGCCGCTTTCAGCATCTCGCTGTGGTAGTCAACCGTTTCGCCGCGAAGGAGCGGCGCCAGCGCGGAGAGATACTCCCGCATGCGCCGGCCCGGCTTCTCCCACGCATAGCCGAGGAAGCGCTCGACGAACAGCCGTGAGCTGGGGCTCATGCCAAGGCTGAGCCGGTTGCCCGTCGCCGCCTGGACCGTCAGCGCCTGGCCGGCGAGCGCCAGCGGATGGCGTGTGTAGGTGTTGACGATCCCCGTGCCGAGTCCGATGCCGGGCACGTCCCGGCCAATGACGGCGAAGGTGGTCAGTGGGTCCGGCGTCGTTGGCTCGCCCGCCCAGATGCTGGCGAACCCGCGCTCGGCGACATCCCGCACCCCCTCGATTCGCCCCTCCAGCGAGGAGTCGCCGAGCAACCCGTTGATGGTGATCCCGATCTGCATGCGACTACTCCTGCGCGGCCGGCGGTCGCGTTCGCGTTGCCGGTCCGGCCCGTTGATCTCTTGAGACGCGAGGATGAGCACGCCACCGATCAGGTGGTCCGGCGATCGAGGCCCGCGACCATGGCTTCGCTGTGCGGCGGTGAACGTCTCGTAGATCATCACTCCGCCGGGAATCAGCGCCCCAGCCAACGCCGCGAAGAGGTCGCGTTGCAGGTACCGCGTCACTACGATCAGCTCGAACCAGTCGCGCGGCAGCGGAACGTGTGTGAGGTCGGCGCACCAGGCGCGCACGAGAAGACCTGAGTCGCGCAACCGTCGGACCGCCTCCCGCACGGCCTCGGCATCCTTGTCGACGCCGAAGACATCCCAGCCGGCGCCGGCGAGCAGCTGCGCGTGGCGTCCACGTCCCATCGCGACGTCGAGCGCCCGGCGCCGCCGCTGGCCGCGTGCGCCCGTGGTGGCGACGCGCTCGGCCCACTCTTCGACGAAAGGCGACGGTGGATCGAGCGGGTGCCTTTCAGACATACTGGTGACGGCACACCCAGTCGGGCGGGCCCAGGACGCGCGCGCCCGACTCGGCCCGCTGGCACAATTGGCTCAAGCCCTTCTCACTTCGGTTGGCCTCGGACTGATCGGTCTCGTCTCGGCGGCAGTATTCGGACTGCGAGGGACCGACGTGTCAAGGCACGTATCGTTCGGCATCTTTTCGACAATGGTGACGCTGCTGGCCCACTCGATGATGATGTTCTATCTGATTGGAAAGGGGAAGGCAGTCAAGGATGCGATGGCAGAAGGGCAGCTGACGGGTGACCACTATCGCCGCATCGCCGCGGCCCGGAAGCCGGTCTTCTCCATCGGCACCTGGGCGATGGCCGCCACCATCGTCGCCGCGCTCCTCGGCGCCAGCGTCGATACGGGCGTCCTGCCGCCGGTCGTGCACGGCCTGATCGCCTACGGCGCGATTGCCTGTAACCTCGCGGCGCTCAAGATCGAGATCGACGCGCTCTCGGCGTCGAGCCGCATCGTCGACGAGGTCAATCACCTGCTCGGATCGTGACGCCGCCGGTCCTCGAGCTCGAATCTGTCTCGAAGCATTACGGTGCGCTCCGGCCTCTCCGCATCGCCGAATTGACCCTGGCCGCAGGCGAGCAGGTCGCGCTGATCGGGCTCGACCAGCCGGCAGCGGAAGTGCTGGTGAACCTGATTACAGGCGGCAGCCTGCCGGACGGCGGCGAGGTGCGCATATTCGGCCGTTCCACCGCCGCGATCAGCAACAGCGAGGAGTGGCTCGCCACGCTCGATCGATTCGGTATCGTCAGCGACCGTGCCGCGCTTCTCGAAGCGCTGACGACGATACAGAACCTGGCGTTGCCGTTCACGCTCGAAATCGAACCGCCGCCGGATCACATCCGTCGCCAGGCCGAGGCGATTGCCGGGGAGATTCGGCTCGACCGATCGGCGCTCGATCGGCGCGCGGGCGATCTGAGCGCTGCGGCGCGGCTGCGACTCCGGTTCGCGCGAGCGCTCGCCATGAACCCGCTCCTGCTGCTGCTGGAGCATCCGTCCGCGTCGCTCGGCAGGGCCGAAGCGCTGCAGGTCGGGCCGGACATGCGCCGCGCCGCCGAGCACCGGCACCTAGCGGCGTTGACCCTCACCGCCGATCGAGAGTTCGGCGCCGCGATCGCCCGCCGCGTGCTGCTGCTCGAGCCCGCGACCGGAAGGCTGCGGCGCCGCTGACCGTGGAACGGAACTTGATTGACCGGTCATTGGTGTCTGCACCGCGAGGGAGCGTCGACATGGCAGGGGGCACGATCAAGCGCCTGGTGAAGGACCGGGGGGTTCGGCTTCATCCGCGACGATGGAGGGCAGGACTGGTTCTTTCATCGCAGCTCGGTTCAGGGTAACTTTGATCAGCTGGACGAAGGTCAGCGCGTCAGCTTCGACGAGGAACCATCACCGAAAGGGCCGCGCGCCGGCAACGTGCGTAGCGAAGACTGAAAATCAAACTCGTCCTCTTCGATATCGACGGCACGCTGGTTCTCACCGGCGGAGCGGGCGGCCGGGCGATGATGCGCGCGTTCGCCGATGTATTTGGCGTCAACGGACTCGGCCGTTCGATCTCGATGGCTGGCCGGACCGACGCCTGGATCGTCGGGCAGATGGCGGCTCGGCACGGACTACCGACCGGGGGCGCCACGCTTCGGCGGTTCCACGACGCATACGTCGAGCATCTGGCGCGCGAAATCCACAACCCTGGGCCGCGCAAGGGAGTGCTTCCAGGCGTTCGGCCTCTGCTCGAGCGCCTGGCCGCGCGCGACGACGTATTCCTGGCGTTGCTGACCGGAAACTTCGAACAGGGCGCGCGCATCAAGCTCGAGTACTTCGACCTGTGGCGGTACTTCGAGTGCGGCGCATTCGGCGATCACGTCGAGGAGCGCAATCACCTGCTCGGTGAAGCAATCGACCGGGCTGTCGCGTGCGGCGTGCCTCGGATCGATCCGTCGGATGTGCTGGTGATTGGCGACACCCCGCTCGACGTTGCGGTCGCTCTGGCAGGCGGCGCCCGTTCACTCGCGGTCGCGACCGGCGACTACACGGTCGATGCGCTGCGAGCCAGCGGGGCGGATCTGGCATTGGAGGACTTGAGTGACGAGAAGGCAGTACTGGAGGCGCTGGGGTGGTAGACCCCGGCCCGGGTGCATGCCGGGCCGGTGGGGCGGAAGAGCGGGTCGTTCAGCTCTCAATCAAGCGAACGTCGCCGGCGCGCGGACCTTTACCGGAATCCTCCGGCGAGAACTCGACCCGCTGTCCTTCACGAAGCAGCTCGAAAACGGCGCCTCTGACCGCGCTGCGGTGGAAGAAATGTTCGAGGCCGCCCTCATCGCGAATGAACCCGAAGCCTTTGTCGATGAGGAGTCGTGCGATTGTCCCGGTCGGCATACCCGAAGTCCCTCCGTGTCCCGGCCCTTTGATGAGCTGTAAAACCGCGCCAGTCTAGGCAAGTGGGCGGCGGAAGTCAAGCGAAGGTCCCCGCTCACCTGCCACGTCTCTTCTTCCTCCTCGTCCTCGTCTTCCTCCTCACTATCGTCGTCGTCGTCCTCGTCGTCATCCTCGTCCCGTTTGCCGTTTTCCTCCTCCTCCTCCTCCTCGTCGTCCTCGTCGAGGTCGTCGTCATCGAGGTCGAAACGCATGATGGCCCTTCGAGTTCATGAAGCCGGTTCGGCGACGGGCTTGATCTTCTCCCGATTCGGCGGCGGATAGGTCGTCCAGAAATGACGGCCGCATCGGGCGCACACCCAGAACTGATCCGGTGTCCAGGGCATCCCGGGGCCGGGGTCGCGCATGTCCATGTCGTTGCCGCAGCGCTGGCAGCGGATGCTAAGGCCGGTATCGCTCATGGCGGGATTCTAGCGCATCATAGCCCGATGATCTCTGTGGTCGTGCTGGCGGCGGGAAAGTCGACCCGCATGGGCGGCCGGACGAAGGCTCTCCTTCGCCTGGCTGGCGGCGATACGTTTGTCTGCCGGATCGTGCGCACCTTTCTCGAAGCGGGCCTCGAGGAGATCGTGATCGTCGCCGGGCACGAAGCCGGGCGCGTCGTCTCGGCGGTTGCCCGCGACGACCTCGGCGCCCGCGTGGTCGTGAACGAGTTGTTCGAGACGGGACAGCTGTCCTCAGTGCTGGCGGGACTTCGGGCGGTGGATCGGCCCGAGGTCGAAGCGATGATGTTGACGCTCGTTGACGTGCCGATGGTGTCGGCGGCGACGGTGCGCGCGGTCATCCAGCGCTACCGTGACACGCGCGCACCGATTGTGCGACCGGTTCGGGGAGCGCTCCATGGGCATCCGGTTCTCATCGACCGCCGTCTCTTCCGAGCGCTGCGTGACGCAGATCCGGAGGAGGGCGCCAAACCGGTTGTGCGCGCCCACGTCTCGGACGCCGGCGACGTCGCGGTTGAGGACCCCGGGGCGTTTGCCGATGTCGATACTGGCGACGACTACGAACGGCTCGTGAAGACGACGTCGTAGGCGGCCCCACGTCGCACGAGCTCACGTCCGTCCCACATCATCGTCGTCGCTTGACCCACCTTCGTCTGTTGGCGGATGCGACAGATCACTTCTCTCGCACGCTGTCGCGCACGCGCGATGCCGTGCCGCACGGCGCGTGCGTGCCGCGAAGGTCAAAGCTTGTTGCGGCAGCCAGGCCGGCAACGGCACGGGATGGTGCGCTCGCCCACGGTCGAGTAGTCGTAGGTGAGCTCTTCCCCGGCGCGAATCGATCTCGATGCGCGGATCCAGATCGTCGTGGCCGCCACCTCGAACCAGCAGTTCGGCGAGCATGAGTGATTGATGAAGCGCGCGATATTGCCGCCGACCGCCGCGTCACGGCTCCAGGTGCGATTCACCCGGAACATCCAGATGCATCCCTGCGCGAGATATCGCTCTTCGCGCTCTTCGCTTTCAAAGTTGCGCACGAGCTCGCCTGCGTAGTCGATGATCCGCGTGTTCTTGGTGATTGGCTCGCCGGCGAAAACGCCGAATCCATGGACCTTCGATCGGCGGCGCACGAGTCTGGGGCGTATCGACGGCAACGGCATCAGTCGCGGTGTTGGCCAGTGCTATGGTGGTCGGTTGCGCGCTCAGTCAAGGCAGCGACATCTCGCCGCCCCGATTGTCCGGTCGGTTCATCCACCCCTGGAATCGTCGTGCAGGCCGATCTCGCACGACCTGCTCCCGAGGAGCATGCGGTGCGGCCTCGCGTGCCTTCGGCTCGGCCGTCCGATTCACAGGCGCGCGGCTTCACGTCGATCGTTCTGCCTCCCACAGAGCCGGGTATCGGCGCACGAAACCGGCCGGCGACACTTCGAGGAGCGCAGCATAGCCGAACCGCGGCGCCTCGTACCAGTAGGTGCGCTCGGTCCGCCGCTCATAGCGCTGATGCAGGACGTCCAGCGTGTCGCCTTCCAGGTCGAGCCATGCGACTGGTACGTCGGCGGCCTCGCCAACCTGGAGCGCGAGGCGGCGCAGTTGCAAGAGATTGGTCGCCGGAGTGAAGCCGAGATCCAGGTCGAAACAGCCGTCCACCTGCCCCACCAGCCCACCGTTCAGCGTCCACGCCCGAGCGGCGCTCCGCTCGATATCGAAGCCGACCGACTGCGATCCGACCCACCCGCTGACGGTGCCGCGTCCCGTGTGCCAGGCGCGGTCGCAGGTAATCCGGTAGGTGACGCACGCCGGCTGGCCGTTGTGGCTGAACGCTGCTGCGCCATCGAGACTCCAGCCACCATTCTTCCGCTCGAGCCGGCAGGCGTCGTGGCCGGGCGAATCGAGGCGCCGCCAAAGGACTGATGCGATCACCATGCGTGGCCTCCACCCGCGCCGACCAACACGACTGGCGGTTTTCAAACCGGCGAGAGGCCGGAAGTGTCGGCTTCCGTCCCGCGGCCGCCGCCGAGCCGGCGTAATCAGCTTACTCGGCGCGCCAGCTCGGGCAAGAAGGGCTGACGCCGACGACCCTTCAGTAGCAGCGACGGCGTTTGGGGAGTAACGCCACGCATGCGATTGTCAGGCCGGCGCCGCGAAGCCCCTCAACTCGAGCGAAGAAAGCTCATTAATCGTGACGTAGTATCCGTCCGGATCCCGGAGCGAGAACTCCTGTGTTCGAGTATTCGGGTTCGCGTGCGGCTCCTCTTCGAGTCGGGCGACGAGAGCGCGCGCCCTTTTCAGTGACATCGCGAAGTCGTCGACGCGGAAGAACAGGAGGAGCCCGTTGCCAGGTGTCGCCTCGTCCCGGCTCATCAACGACGGATGCTCGTGCGCGCCCCACTGGTGGAGGCAGATCAAGACAGTTCCGTCCGAATCGAGGATCTGACCAAAATCGGCGTGGCCCGGTCGTGTCTCGGGCTGGCCGAAGAGCGACTGGTACCATTTGAAACTACTCGGCACATCGCTTACGCCGATGATCGTCCAGGTGCGTTTCATGACGTCTTCTCCCGTCGGCTTCAACCGCGCCAAGTGTCACCGAAGCACCTTTCGCATGAAGACGCACGGCATCGAATCCCCTGACAGTAGGTCCGCGTGCCCCTCGACCAAGGAGTTCGAACCCGTTCGCCTTGTAGAACTCCACACCGGCGAGCGATGCCCGAATCTGGAGGCAACTCGCCCCGTGTGCCAGGGCGTGTTCTTCCGCCTGCTGCAGTAGCAGCGTGCCGATCCCTCTCCTTGGCGACTTCCGGATCGGCAGCCCAGCCTGTGCGCACGAGGCAGCATCGTGCTCCCAACAACCTTGCCGCGCGCATGTCGTCAGGGGAATCGCCGATCACGAAGGATTGTGCCACATCGATGCCGTGCTCACGGGCGGCGCGCTCGTACAAGAGCCGGTTCGGCTTCTCGCACGGGCAGGGCTCCGCGAACCGGTGAGGACAGGCGTATGGACCGCAGACGCGCGCACCCTTGCGCGCTCAGATCGGCCGCGAAGCGCACGAACCACGCGTCGAAGTCTGGCAACGAGAACAACCCCTTGGCAATCAGACTCTGAACGGTCACGACGGGGCAAACGTAGCCCGCAGCCGTTAGTCGTGCAATCGACCCGGCTGCGCCTGGAAGGATGATGTCGTCCAACGCATCTGGTTTCAGCGGCAAGACCAAGATGCCGTTGAGATCGAGAAACACCGCCCGGTTATTCCTAGATTCTCGTCTAAGGACGTTGTACGTGCGTGCGACGAAACATCGCGTTCCGCCCCCTGCCTTCGGGCCGCTTCCGGCGCGGGAGTCGCCGCAACGTCCATCGATTCCGGTTCGCTCTCATCCACCTACCGCGTCGGTGCCGCGGAGCGGACGCTGAATGTCCCGCGAGATGCGCGCTGTGCAGGTTTGCGTCGAGCCGGATGCGTCCAAGAGTGTAAACGCTCGGCTCTTTCAGAACCGAGGGCTCGATGAAGAGGAGCGACGTCTGCCGCCGAATGTAGACGGCGCGGATCTCCGGGCCCGCATCGAGGCGATGCAGCCCAGGGAACGTGATCCTCGGGATACACGCTGCGCCGTTTGGGCTGCGCCGACCGCGCTCGAGAAGGGTCGCCTGGTGGCCGGCGGCGCGATCAGCCTACTGACCGACGACGTGGTGCACGAACATCTGAGCGTCTGACGGTCAATCGACCCGGCTCAATCCGCGAGGTCCCCGCGGCGCGTCCTGAACAGCATCCCGTTTTCGCCGCCGGTTTGTCCCTTGACATATTCCTTTATAGGAATACGATTGACGCGGGCCGTGTGCCGAACGCGAGGGCTGCCGCCCCGGCGGTGGATCTTGGCTGAACTGCTGGTTCACCATGACAGGCAGCGACGCCCTCTGTACTCGAGCGAGCTCGGCGTGCCGTCGCCCTCGGCTCGAGGCACGACCGCAGGCGAGAATCCGTTCGGCTGACCTTGCCGGCCATGCATAATCAGGACGTCGGGTCTGTCGATCTCGACGCGGCCTGATCGACACTCAGTCGGAGGCTCACGTGCGCATACAAATCGGGGGCACAGCGGGGCCTGGCGGTGCCCGGTGCGAACACGAGACGCCTTCACGACCGGGCTGAGCCCAGAAAGGACCGGACATGAGCGGGGTGCGGGTATTGGTGGGCACGCGGAAAGGCGCGTTTGTCCTGACATCGGACGGGAGGCGCGAGCGGTGGGAGGTTGATGGTCCTCATTTCGGCGGCTGGGAGATCTACCACTTCAAGGGATCGCCCGCCGACCCGAATCGCCTGTATGCCTCGCAATCGTCCGGCTGGTTCGGGCAGATCATCCAGCGCTCCAACGATGCGGGCAAGACATGGGACTCGGTGGGGAATGCGTTCGCCTACGACGGCGTGCCTGGCACCCACCAGTGGTACGACGGCACGCCCCATCCATGGGAGTTCAAACGGGTCTGGCACCTCGAGCCATCGCTGACCGACCCGGACACCGTCTACGCGGGCGTCGAGGACGCGGCCCTGTTCCGCTCGGTTGACGGCGGGCAGACGTGGCTGGAGCTGTCCGGCTTGCGGGGACACGGCTCTGGCGCCTCCTGGCAACCTGGGGCGGGAGGGCTCGGCCTGCACACGATTCTGCTGGATCCGACCAATCCCCAACGGATGTTCATCGCGATCTCGGCCGCCGGCGCCTTCCGGACCGACGATGGCGGCACGACGTGGCGGCCGATCAATCGCGGCCTGAAGTCGGAGGGCATCCCCGACCCGGATGCCGAGGTCGGCCACTGCGTCCATCGCATGGCGTTGCACCCGTCGCGCCCGCAGGTGCTGTTCATGCAGAAGCACTGGGACGTCATGCGCAGCGACGACGCCGGAGAGTCGTGGCACGAGGTGAGCGGGAACCTGCCGAGCGACTTCGGGTTTCCCATCGACGTGCACGCGCACGAGCCGGACACCATTTTCGTCGTCCCGATCAAGAGCGACTCGGAGCACTATCCGCCGGAAGGCAAGCTGCGGGTCTATCGCAGCCGTACCGGCGGACACGAGTGGGAACCGCTCACGAAGGGTCTGCCGCAACGCGACTGCTACGTCAACGTGCTGCGCGACGCGATGGCTGTCGACTCGCTCGATTCGTGCGGCGTGTATTTCGGCACCACCGGCGGGCAGGTCTACGCGTCGGTCGATGCCGGCGACAGCTGGGCGCCGATCGTCCGCGATCTTCCGCCGGTGTTGTCGGTCGAGGTCCAGACGCTGGCGCCGTCGCTCGGAAAGGCGTGATCGCGCTCATGACACGGAGCCGGGGAGGAGGCTGCCCATGATTCGAATCGTGCTCCCGCCACACCTGCGAACACTGGCGCGGGTGGACAACGAGGTGACGCTCGAGGTGCAGGGCGACGCGACGCTGCGGTCGGTTCTCGACGAGCTCGAAGCCTGCTATCCGATGCTGCGCGGAACGATTCGCGACCGGGTCACTCAGAAGCGGCGGCCGTTTCTGCGGTTCTTCGCCTGCGAGGAGGACTGGTCCCACGAGCCGCCCGACGTCCGGCTGCCTCCGGCGGTGGTGACCGGATTCGAGCCCTTCCTGATCGTCGGCGCCATGGCGGGCGGCTAGTTTCCTCCTCCTTCCTGATCCGCACGCCGGCGCATCACCACGATCGCCGGCGAGCGCGCCGAGCGCAGAGGGTGGGCCCGGACATGGCTGCCGCGGGCGGCCGATCAAAGCTGGCACGCTCGACACGCCGGCAGGCGTCGTGGCGATCGCGAGCGAACGCGCGCGGTTTCCCGGAGAGCGCAAAGCCGAACATTCAAGCCGCCGCCCTCGGCGAACCTGGCGCCTTTGTGATACTGGTAGGTGCTCTTCATCGAAGGCAGCCGTGGGGGAATCCAAACCGGGGAGGTCTCGTGTCCGCCGAACCAGCGCCGTTCATCAAGCCTGAAGGTCTGCTCGCCCATTGGCAGGGACATCGCCGGTTGACCCGGCGCGTCATCGACGCGTTCCCCGACGAGCAGCTGTTCATCTTCTCGGTTAGCGGCATGCGGCCCTTCGGCGAGCTCACCATGGAAATCCTCACCATGGCAGCGCCGATGGTGGAAGGGGCGGCTTCCGGGGACTGGAAAAGCCCGCGCGGCCGCGAGCCGCGGCCGAAGCGCGAGATGCTCCGCCTGTGGGACGAGAGCACGGAACAGCTCCATGCCCTCTGGCCACAGATTCCGCCACAGCGGTTCCTGGAGCCGCTCACAGCCTTCGGTCAATACACCGACACGCTCCGCAACCTGATTCTGTACGTGATCGACAACGAGATTCATCACCGCGGCCAGGGCTACGTCTACCTGCGGGCCCTGGGCATCGATCCACCAGCGTTCTATGACCGCAGCTGACGCACGTGCCCATGCGCATTCGCATTCTGATGCTGGCGTCGTTGGTGGCCTGCGCAGACGCCGTGAGTCCGAGGCTTGCGCCCGACGTGGTCGCCGCCGCGCAGGCTGTCCCGCCAGAGCCGGCGCGGACCCCGGATATCCACTTCGCCGCCACCCCTCAGCCGGTCGTCTACGCGATGCTGGAGCTGGCGCAGGTGACGGCCAACGACACGGTCTTCGATCTCGGTTCCGGTGATGGACGCCTCGTCATCCTGGCGGCGCAGAAATATGGCGCAAGGGGCGTGGGCGTCGAGCTCCAGCCCCGGCTCGTCGAGCTCTCGCGTGCGGTCGCGGAGGAAGGTGGTGTGGCCGACCGCGTCAGGTTCATCGCCGGCGATCTGTTCGACGCCGACATCTCCGATGCAACCGTCGTAGTGTTATGGCTGTCGCAGACCGTCAATACCCGGCTTGCGCCCAAGCTGAAACGGGAGCTTCGGCCGGGGACGCGGATCGTGTCACACCAGTTCCCGATTGAAGGTTGGACACCGAAAGCGATTGTTCGCGCCGACTACGACGGGACCGACCTGTTCCTGTGGACGATCCCGCCGCCTTGACGACGTGCCGAAGATCCCGCCGCGGTGATGGCGCGAACGACTCGCCCGCCCTCCTACAGTGTTCCGAAGCTCGCCGTGGCAGTGAGCCTCACGAAGACACGAGGCTGCAAGGATGAGATGAAGCGGCTGGCTGATCCCGGATGTAGCGTGTGCTCCACCCTGATAAAGGCGCTCGAGCGCAAGTACGTCGTCAGGGTTTTGGCTTGGTGGTTCCGAATTCTCCGACGCCCGCCACTTCGATCCGTGTCTCCTCCATGGCTTTTCGTTGGCGCTCCGCGGCGGTGTTCGCGTGCTCCCGGAGCTTCTCGGTGCAGACGCGCAGTTCTTCGAGCAGTGCGACAATCCGCGCCATCCGCTCGGCATGTCGATCGCGGTCGATGAGCACGGTCGCAGCGCTATCGAACGCCGGAACAGGGTGGTAACCGATCGGGAGCCATCCGAGCCACTGGCTGTTGGCTTCGGTCTCGTCGAGGTCGTCGGCGAGCGGTGACGGCAGGGGATCGGGCGGCGGCACGACTACGCGCCCATCCCTCCAGCCAATGGCCGGATTGACGAGATCAACAACACAGCGCGCCGAGCTCGCCGTTGGACCAACGCCTGCCTGGGTTGAACGGGAATTTCAACTCGAGCCGCCGCTGCCCGCGCGATACGAATGGTCGCGCAACGAGGTGTCATGCTCCGGTGTAACGCAAGCGCCGGGCCGTCGGTTCGACAGCACCAGCACGGGTCGAAGCGTGCAAATCCGCCGAGTGAGCGGTGCCCGGTCCGTGCGATGCCCGCTCAGCGTGTGCGCCGTGCGGAACCGCCGATTCCGTCGGTGTGACCCATTCGATGTTTCGGCGAGAAACCGCTGCACCGCGACCGCTCGATTGCGGGGCCCCGGCGCGACAGCCGCGCTGGGGCGAAGGCACCGCGGGAAACCGCCTCGCCAGCGGCCTTGTCGGCGGCAGGCGGCAGGTCCGTGACCTGCTGCGGACTTGGGCGCTTCCGAATTTCCCGTCTCTCGCTCGCGTCGCGCCGCTCGCATGGTTCGCTTCCGCAGCGGTTTCCGGCCGAACAGTCAGCGAAGTGACAAAGTAGAGCTACGGCACGCCGGTCGCCCTGTCCCCTGCTGATGTCGCGCTGTCGCCCATCAACGCCGCCGCACTTGCCGCACCTGCGAGCGCGAGCGCCACGGCGCTCCAGAGCACGACGCGAAACCCGGCGACGAACGACTCGCGAACAACGGCCTGCGCTTGGGCATCGGTGGAGTGCGCCGCGGCCAGTTTGGGCCGTTCGGCGTCGATCTCCGCCCGGGCCTGCGGCGACAACCGGAGCGCCGGCAAACGCCGGTCGAGCTCCCGGTTGAAGGTGCTCACCAGGACGACCCCGACGATGGCCACGGCGAGTAGCCCGGCCACCCGTGAGACAGCGTTGTTCACGCCGGAGGCGACACCGGCCCGCTCGCGGTTCACCGCTCCCATCACCGCTGTCGTCAGCGGCGCGACGCTGACCGCCATTCCGAACCCCAGAACGAGCACCCCCGGAAAGAATGTGGTCCAGTACGAGCCGCCGACTCCGGGGCGGGTGAGCAGGGCGAACCCGGCGGCGACAATCAGCGGCCCGACGATCAGTGGAAGACGAGCGCCATGGCGGTGAACGAGGCCCCCCGACCACCGCGAGAGCACGAACATCAGCAGGATGAACGGAAGCAGCGCCGCTCCTGCCCCGGTCGGTGAATACCCTTGCACCTGGATCAGGTTCAGCGGCAACAGGAACAGCGTTGCAGAGAGACCGGCGTAGAGGAACAGCGTCAACAGGTTCGCGCCGCTGAACGTGCGTGAACGAAATAGCGCCAGCGGCAGCATCGGCGACTTCGAACGCGCTTCGACGACGATGAACGCGGTGAGCAGCAGGAGTCCAGCCGCACCGATCGGCGGCGCTCCCTGCACGAGCCCGAACACGATGCCGCCCAATCCCAGCGCCGCCAGCAGCGCGCCCTGCCAGTCGAGCGATGGTCGCCGCCCCGCGGAGCGGCTTTCCGGGACATAGGCCCTCGTGATCAGCATGACGGCCGCCGCAATCGGCAGATTGATGAAGAATACCCACCGCCACGATGCGTGCTCCACCAGCCACCCGCCCATCACCGGTCCGACGGCGGCGGTGATCGCGGTGAAGCCCGACCAGGTGCCGATCGCACGGCCGCGGATCTCCTCCGGAAACGACGCGCTGATCAAAGACAGGCTTCCGGGCACGAGCAGCGCCGCGCCGATCCCCTGGACCGCGCGAGCCGCCACGAGGTGCCCGATCGTTGGCGACACCCCGCACCACGCCGAGGCGACGGCGAAGATCGCGACCCCGAGCGCGAAGATTCGCCGCCGGCCGAACATGTCGCCGAGCGATCCCCCCGTCAGCAGCAGCGCGGCAAGCGTCAACGCATAGGCCTCGACGACCCACTGGAGGTCGGCGAGCGTCGCGCCGAGAGAGAGCTGCAGCGCCGGCAGAGCGACATTCACGACCGTGCCGTCCATGAACGCCATGCTGGAGCCGAGGATGGTCGCCGCGAGGATGTAGGGGCCGCGATCGCTCGATGGCTGATCGCAGACGCCGCTCAAAATCAACGCTTCGTCACACGGGGGTTTCGGCGTCACGGCCGTTCAACATACCGCGGTTGGGTGCGATCGAGTGCTCTGCCGGGGCGTGCAGGCCCGGGACGCCATCGCCGGTCAAAAAAGACAGCCGCCACCAGCGCGGCGGGTGTAGCATCTGCCTTCCGATGCGGACAACCCGCAACCCGGGTCTCCTGCGTTCACACCTTGAGGAGGGCGCGATGTGCCAGTTCAAGAAGGCTCTGCTCTGCTTAGGCGTTGCCGCTCTCGCCAGCGTCGTCGATCCCCCCTTGGTCCAGGGCCAGAGTGTGGACACGATAAAAGGCTGCTACCTTCGCGATAGTGGCCGACTCCGCGTCGTGAAGTCCCGCAGGGAATGCCGACGGAACGAAGTGGCGATCTCCTGGAACATCGGTGGCCCGCAAGGGCCAGTTGGGCCGGTTGGTCCGATCGGACCGGTTGGGCCCCCCGGAGACCCTGCCACCGTGGTCCCACCCCTCGTGGTGACGGGCAACCTGCCGGGGGCGACGGTGATCGCCGGTGTCAACACGAACTCGATCAACGGATCGCGAGGTGTGTATGGACAAGGATTCAGCGGCGTCGTCGGCGAGGGGCAGTTCGGCGTCACCGGCCTCAGCAGTGGCGGCACCGGCGTGTCCGGGGAGGGGAGGATCGCCGGCGTAACAGGGAGAGCGATCGCCAGCGCCAGCACCGGCGGGTCGTTCCTCTCGATCGGCGACATCGGTTTCGGGGTGGTTGGTATAAGCGATGCCCTGACCCTTCCGGGGACCGGCGTATCCGGGGTCGCCAGGAACGTCGCCGCCAACAACTTTTCGCTCATCGGCACCGGCGTGAAGGGAGAGGGATATTTTGGCGTGTGGGGCCGGGGCCGCACCGCGCTTACACCTGACGGGCCGACAGGACCCGCGGTGCAGGGCGCCGGGGTCCGCGGCGAGGGGTACTACGGAATCTACGGCGCGAGCACGACTGGGTACGCCGGCTACTTCGACGGGGAGGTTCAGGTGAACGGGGGACTGAGCGCCACGACCCTCCTCCAGAACAGTGACCGCAACCGGAAACGGAACGTGGCCCCGGTCGACGGGCGCGACATCCTCCGTCGCCTGGCGACGCTGCCGGTCCAGACGTGGAGCTATGAGAATGAGGCGGCCGGAATCCGCCATATCGGGCCGATGGCGCAGGACTTTTACCTGGCCTTCACGGTTGGCGCCGACGATCGGCATATCGCGACCGTGGACGAGGGCGGCGTGGCGCTGGCGGCCATTCAGAGCCTGTACCGCATGAGCCAGGAGAAAGACGCGCAGATCGATCAGCTGATGAGCGATATCCAGGCGTTGAAGGCGGAAGTCGAACGCTTGTCGCGCGAGAAGTGAGAACCGCACGTCGCGGTCGAACCGGGGAGAATGCATTCGAGAGAGGACCTGGCGAACGGTTTTCGCCGATTGGGCATCGCTCCGGGCGACACGCTCATGGCGCACGCCTCCATACGAGCGGTCGGTGAGGTGGCCGGCGGTCCCGATCAGATTCACCTCGCGCTCAAGGATGCGTTGACCGCCGACGGGACGCTGATGATGTATGCCAGCTGCCCCAGGTACTACGACGAGGTCGGACGCGGCCACCTGAGGCCGGACGAGGAGCGGGAGCTGGTCGAGAAGCTCCCGGCCTTCGATCCGGATACCGCCAGATCCGAGCGCGACAACGGCGCGCTCGTCGAGCTCCTTCGCACGTATCCCGGCGCCATGGTGAACCCGCACGTCGCACGCTTCGTCGTGTGGGGACGGCATGCCGGTTATCTCATCTCGCACCAGCCGTGGAACTACGCCTTCGGTCACGACTCAGCCCTCGAGCGGCTGACCGGGCTCGATGGCAGGATTCTGTTGCTCGGATGCGATCACGATACCGTCACCTTCCTCCATTACGCCGAGCACATCGTCGATATCGGCGACAAGCGCGTGGCACGGTACCAGGTTCCCGTGGTTGAGAATGGCAGGCGGGTATGGCGCGAGATGGAGGAGTTCGAGACGTCCGACCAGGGCGCTCATCCGAATTGGCCGGATCGGTTTTTCGCTCGTCTCCTGGACACCTATCTGGCTCAAACCGACAACCGGGGCGGACGCGTCGGGGCCGCGCAATGCTTTCTCCTGGACTGTCGCGGCCTGCTTGGGCTCGCCTTGAGCGTGATGACGGATGTTGCCGCGGATCCTCGAGCGGTGACCCGCCTGCGCAGGTAGAGCGCATTTCGACATCGTGTCTCGCGAAAACGGCGAAGGATCGCGACGCTCGTTGATCAAGAGAACTTCGCGAAACACGCCGTATCCATTCCAGGGCGGCCTTTGTCAGAACCTTGAAACCAGAAGAAGACCGGCGCCGATAGCGACAGCGTCCTCTACGCAGGCGATAACGGGATCCGGGACCTTGAGCGCCCGCACCAGCCGTGTGCGGGCCTGGTAGCCGGCGAACGCGCCGGCGATGCCACCGGCCGCACCGACAACGGCGCCGAGCGCGACAGACTGCGAGGCCGACACGGCGACGACCGCGCCGGACAGTGCGCCGAGACTGATACGCCCAATCAGGCCAGGAGGCTGGGTGCGTTTCGGAGTCGACGGCAGCTTGTCCGCGACGAGCTCGCCGAGAGCGAGCAGCGTGAACACCACGACGGCGGCCGTGGATCCCATGAAGGCGAGCCTGGAGTCGTGAAGGTTGAGCCAGTTCAGGTGAGCAGCCCACGCGACGACCGCCGGCGCGGTCAAGGCACGCAATCCGGAGACAACGCCGACGAGAAATATCAGGAGCATCTGCGGCAAGTCAGAATCTACCAATCGGAATATGACGCCAGACCGTCTGAGCGTCAGAACAATGAGTAGACGGCTCCCACGCTCAGGACCACCGAATCGGCCTTCCAGCGGTCGCGAAAGTCCTGCCCGAAACGATTTCGATAGACCACACCCGGGCGATTGATCAGGTATCCGCCGAAGCCGATCACCGCGACGCGCGGAGCGACGGTCCACGTGACGCCGACGCCGGGCCGGACGGCGAAGCTGTTGTCGGCATCGATCACCTCGCCTGGCCCCGCGACGTAGGATCCGTGGAATTCCGCCTTGTTGAATGACGGTCCGGCCACGAACGAAAAGCTGGTCAGCACGGCGCCCGAGCCCACCGCGTAGCTCACACCGGCCATCAGCGGACGCACCCGCAGCCGCGCGAAGTCGTTGTCGCCGCCAGCCGGGTCCGTGAGATCCGCACGGAACCAGTTGAAGGCGCCGGCCGGCCCCCAGCCGGCGCGAGGGTTGAGCCTTACGAGCGGCCCCACGCCCGCAGTCGAGGCGACGTCGTCGTCGGTCGTGGCGTTGACGGTCACCGACGCGCCGACGCTGACGCGTCCTTCCGTTTGCGCGAACGCGGGTGATGACGCGCAGACGAGCACCGAGGCAATCAAGATCGACAGCTTCAAAGGGTTCGACTCCTCCGGTGACGACACACCATCCCACCCGGAGCGGCGGGGGCGCGTGACCAGGCACGAGAGCGTACTGGCACGGCCGATTGCCCCGCAACCCCGCGTCGCGACAATCGCCCATTGGCTGGGATGGTGGCCTTGAGAGGGGAGTAGCAGGTGTTCATGCCTGCGCAACGGATCTACAATCGGCGCTGAGCCGAGGGGCAACCACGTCGGGCGGCGGCGAGCGCCTTTGTCCCGCCGGATGTGGAGAGCGTGAAGGGAGACGCGCGAATGGCGGACGAGACCTACGATTCCGACAAGAGCTCTGTGTCGCCGGGCGACCTGTCACGGCGCGACTTCGTTGCCTTGTCTCTGGCGGCCGGCGTCGCCGCCGCGACAGGTGCGGCGTCGGCCCAGGAATTGCCCGTGACGGAGACCAACGTCGAGGTGAAGACGCCCGACGGCACGTGCGATGCCGCCTTCATCCACCCGACAACCGGCTCCCATCCGGCCGTGGTGGTGTGGCCGGATGCGTTCGGACTTCGCCCGGCGATGCGCGACATCGGCAAGCGGATGGCCGCGGAGGGCTACTCTGTGCTGGTGCCGAATCCCTTCTATCGCGTGGCCAAGGCCCCGGTTCTGGACATGTCGTCATTCAGTTTCCAGAACCAGGCCGACATGAAGAAGCTGCAGAACCTGATGGGAGGGATCAACGCGGACGGTGCGGCGGAAAGGGACGCAGTGGCCTTCATCGCCTTCCTCGACGCACAGCGGCAGGTGAACGCGGCGAAGAAGGTCGGCAGCCAGGGTTACTGCATGGGTGGGGCGCTGGTGATGAGGACCGCCGCGGCGGTTTCCAGCCGCGTCGGCGCCGGTGCCTCGTTTCACGGCGGCGGCCTGGTCACCGATCGCCCGAACAGCCCTCACCTGCTCGCGCGCCAGATCAAGGCGCAGCTCTACATCGGCATCGCCTCGAACGACGACGCGCGCCAGCCGGACGCGAAAGACAAGCTGAAGGAGGCGTTCGCCGCCGCCAAGGTGCGAGCGGAGGTCGAGGTCTATCAGAGCCTGCACGGCTGGTGCGTGCCGGACATGCCGGCCGAAGCCGGCAAGCCGATCTACAACCGGCCCGATGCCGAGCGCGCGTGGGGAAAGCTGGTGGCGCTGTACAAGGCCGCGTTGGTTTGAAAGCGTAGAACCGGTTTGACGGCCGGTCGCGCCATGCAGGCACGAAACGCGGGTCGAGGATCGCGGCCTGTCGGGATGTCGATTCGATCACGGGCCGAACGCGATCGAACCGGATCCGCGCGCCTACTCCGCTCGCAGCGCCACGACCGGTTCGACGCGCGCTGCGCGCCGGGCCGGCAGCCACACGCCGACGAGCGCCACCGCCGTCAGCAGCACCGGCATCGTCAGGTACACGACCGGGTCTCGCGTCGTGACACCAAAGAGGAATCCGGCGATGACCCGCGCCAGCCCGAACGCCGCTGCCAGGCCGACGACCACACCCACAAGGGCGACGCTCATCCCCTGACGGATGATCATGTTCCTCACGACGTGCGCATCGGCGCCGAGCGCGAGCCGGATGCCGATCTCCTGCGTCCGCTGCTGAACCGAATAGGCCATCAGACCGTAGATGCCAATCGCCGCCAGCAGCAGCGCTGAGGCGGCGAAAACCGTCAGCACCACCATGCTGAAATCGGAACGGGCGGTGGACCGCGCGACGACGTCGTCCATCGAGAGCGGACGTGCGACGGGAAGCCCGCCGCTCGCTTGACGCAGCTCCTCGCGAATGCGCTGGCCCATCCCGTATGGCTCTCCCCGCGTCCGCACGATCCAGGACATCGGCGTGATGTCGAGGAGATTCGCGCTGTGCGCATCCGGCATCTGCGCCCACGGCACGTAGACGATCGGTTGCGGGTCGCGATTGAGACCGCCGTCCCGGACGTCGCCGGCAATGCCGACGATCTGCCGCCCGGTCAGTTCCATCTGCGGACCCAGGCCGCGGCCGATCGTGACCCGGTCGGTGAGCGGATCGCCCGTCGGCCAGAGTCGCCTCGCCATCGCCTGATTGATGATCGCCACGCCAGGGGAGCCGCCGGCGTCCTGATCGGTGAAGCCGCGACCCTTGAGGATCGGAATCCTGAAGGCGCTGAAATACGTGGACGAGATTGGCGCGAAGCCGCCACCGCCGTGCGATGGCCCGTCGAGAGGACGGCCCTCGATGATCACCGGAAGCCCGAAGCCGCCCTGCAAGGGCACGCAGCAGGCGGCGCCCGCCACCTCCACACCCGGCACCGCGTTCAACCGTTCGGCACCATCTCGCATCAGTTGCGCGACGGCGGCCGTCCTGGCAAACCGCTCCCCCCTCAGCGACATCCTCATCGTCAAGACCTGGCGCGAATCGAAGCCGGGGTCGACGGTCCGGAGTGCGACGAAGGTGCGCATGAACAGGGCGGCGCCGACGAGCAGTACGAGCGCCAGTCCCATCTCAGCCACCACCAGGAAGGCGCGCGCCTTGTTCTGACGGAACCCGCTGCCGGAGCGTCCGCTGCTCTCCTTGATCGTGGAGCTCAGATCGGCGCGCGAGACTTCGAGCGCCGGAAACAGCCCGAACACGAGACCGGTCGCGAACGAGACCAGCACCGTAAAGGTGAGGACGCCCCAGTCCAGGCCGATGCTGGAGCCGTCGATGCCGATCCGCGGAATGTTTCCGGGATTCACCCCCAGCAGCGCCCTGATGCCGACGATGCCGAGCACGAGGCCGAGCGCGCCGCCAATCATCGACAACATCACGCTCTCGGTCAGGAGCTGGCGGACGATGCGGCCACGACCGGCGCCGATCGCCGCTCGAATGGCGATCTCCCGCCTGCGGACGGTGGCACGAACGAGCAACAGGTTGGCGACGTTCGCGCAGGCGATGAGCAGCACGAAGCTGACCGCTCCGAGCAGAACCAGGAGGGAGGATCGGACGTTGCGAACCATGATCTCCTGCATCGGTTCCACGCCGAAGCCGGCCTGACGGCTGATCGCGTTGGGAAACGCTTCACGGAACTCGATCGCCGCCTGTTGGAGCTGCGCGTTGGCGGCCGCGAGTGTCACGCCCGGTTTGAGACGGCCCGCACTCAGGAAAAAATGGCCTTGCATCGTGCTGTTCGGATCGATCTGAAAGGGCAGCCAGATGTCCGGCGGCCCGGTCGGACCCTGGACAGCTTCGGCATCGAACGGCCCGAGCACGCCGATGATCTCATGTGGCTCACCGTTGAGCGAGACCGTGCGCCCGACGGCGGCCCGATCGCCGCCGAATCGCCGCTTCCAAAACCCGTCGCTCAAGACCGCGACGCGGCCGCCGCCGGGCAAGTCTTCCTCGGCGGCGAACGTCCGGCCGGCGATCACCGGCGCACCAAACAGCCGGAAGAAGGCGGCGCTGACATGCGCCGTGGCGACCTGTTCCGGGTCGCCTTCCGTAAGGTTCACCACGCTGATCCGGTAGGCGGAGACGTCCTGCAGGACGCCGGTCTGCCGGCGCCAGATGTTGAACTTGGGCGGGGAGGCGCCCGGCCCCGATCCTTGCGGCGACGTGTTCAGAAGTGAGACGAGGCGGTCCGGGTCCGGGTAGGGGATCGGTCTCAGAAGGACGGTATTGACGACTGAGAAGATTGCCGTGTTCGCGCCGATGCCGAGGGCCAGCGCGGCGACGGCCGCCAGGGTGAACGCCGGACTCCGCCACGCCACACGGGACGCGTACCGCAGGTCCTGAAGGAACGTGTCCATCCTCGGCAACCTCGCGGGGCGATTCTACCGTTGCCGCCAGCGAGTTTCACGAGAACACGCGTCGGGCCCTCCTGGCAAGCCCGGCCCACGTCGTCCTCCGACGTGGCACGACTTTTCAACGCCGAAACAGGCTATGAGCCTGAAATCCTCGATCCCGGCGCTGCTGTGTCTTTTTCTCTGGACGGCCTGTGACGAAAAGATGCCATCTGGACCGAGTGTCCCGCTGGCCCAACAGTTCACGCTTGCGCCTGGCGAGAGCACGGCGATTCAGGATGCGTCGGTCCGGGTCCAGTTCGTGCGCGTGTCCGCAGACTCGCGTTGCCCCGCCGACGCGCTCTGCATCCAGGGCGGCGATGCGCTCGTACACATCGCCGTCCGCGGGGGTGGAGAACAGGAGTACGAGCTTCATACCGGCGATTCCGCGCGCGCCGCTGTCCAGCACGGCGCCCTGCGGATCGCGCTGATCGGTCTCCAGCCGTATCCCTTCAGCAGCCGTACCATTCAACCCGACGAGTACCGCGCGACCTTGGTGGTTTCGAACTAGTGCCCGAGTTGTCGTGCGTTGGTGACTGTCGGAGGGCAAACGGCTGAAGCGGGAGAGCCGGCTGGCGGCTCCCCCGGCTCGCGGCCTACTGATCGAGGCGGATGCGGTAGTTCAGCGCATTGCCCCAGATCGGCGTGAAGTCGCAGCTGGTCGGTGGCAGAGCCCAGGACAGGATCGACTTCGCTCTCCGGGTCTGGCCGGTCATCGGATAGATCGTTTGCAGGTTCTCGCTGGCGTTGACGATCGCCGCGAACTGCCAGGTCGGAGGCTTGTTGCCAATCGAGTTCGCCAGGTGCACGCTGTCACGACCGACCGGTTGCAGGGTTCCGGTGTTGTCTGCCACGCAGTGGAGCACGTACTCGCGGCTGCCAGGCAGCGGCGCTGGACCGAAGCCGAACGTCTGCTTGATCTTGATCGGCGCGGCGAACGTGCGGCGCTGCGGATCGTAGCCGGCGCAGCTCATTTCCTCGAAGAAGAGGCTGCCGAGGTTGGACACGACCGCACCGCACTGCCGTGCGGCCTCGAAGAACGACGCGGGAACGAACTTCGCGTCGTCCGTGCAGACCTGGTATTTCGCATACAGCTCTTTGTGCAACCTAGCCTTCACTTCGTCGGGAGCGGCCTCCACGCTCGCCAGAGCCTTGACGATTTCCTCCTTGACCTCCGCCCCACAGACCGTCTGGGTCTGGGCGAGCGCGGCCTGCGGCAGTGACACCAGTACGGCCGCGCTGCCCGCCGCCAGCGCCATCCGTGCGGCGCGCGATCGGACCGCACCGCGGTAACGACAGATCATCGAAGCGATACTGATCATAAATACTCCTTCCCCTCGTCCGGAATTCCCGAGCTGTTCCTGCTGTTGTGCGTGGACTGAATCGACGCGCCTGGCACGGCGTCGCGCCACCCCGAGCGCGAATGCCGCGGCTGGCTCACCGACGCACCCTCAATCTGGGGCGTCGCGTGTCGGGGTGGCGGCTCGCATGAGAGTCAACGGAGATCGGGCAGAATCCGAACAGCTTGAGCCACCGGCCGAGGGTCGCGCCCGGACCGCACCGGGCTGTTGCTCGCCGGCTGGCCGTTTGTCGGTCCGGCACGCTACGCTCTGGCATGCCGATCCACCCGTTCGCGATCGCGCCGCCAATCGAGCCGATGCTGGCGAAGCCCGCCACAGAGCTGCCCACCGGTGGGGGATTTCTCTACGAGCCGAAGTGGGACGGGTTTCGGGCGATCGTGTTCTGCGGTGCGCGCGATCTGTACATCCAGAGCCGCGACCTCCGGCCGCTGGACCGTTACTTTCCAGAGCTGCACGATGCGTTGCTGGCCGGCCTACCGGAGGGGTCGGTGGTCGACGGCGAGATCGTCATCGCGACGCCGCGCGGGCTCGACTTCGATGCGCTGCAAATGCGGCTTCATCCGGCCGCTTCGCGCGTCGCCAAGCTTGCCCAATCGACCCCCGCCGCCTTCGTTGCGTTCGACCTGCTCGCCGCCGACGGGAGGGACCTGCGCGACGTCGCCCAGAGTGAGCGCCGCGTCGGCCTGGAGCGGCTGCTGGCGAACACCAGACCGCCGATTCACGTGACCCCGATGACGCGTGACCCGGTCCAGGCATCCGAGTGGCTGTCGAGGTTCGAAGGAGCAGGCCTGGACGGCGTGATCGCCAAACCGGGCGACGGCGCCTACCAGCCGGGCAAGCGCGCGATGATCAAGGTGAAGCACTCGCGGACAGCCGACTGTGTCGTCGCCGGTTTCCGCTGGCACAAGGCTGGGAAAGGGGAGCGCGTCGGATCGCTGCTCCTCGGCCTGTACGACGCCGCTCGCCGGCTCCATCACGTGGGCGTCACCTCGTCGTTCACGATGGCGGTGCGCAGGCAGCTCGCGGAGGAGTTGGCGCCGCTCAGAACGCGGGCTCTCGATGACCACCCCTGGCGGGAGTGGGCCGAAGCTGACGGCGACATGACACGCATGCCGGGCGGCCAGAGCCGATGGAGCGCGGGAAAGGATCTGTCGTGGGAGCCGCTGCGAATCGAGCGTGTGTGCGAGGTGAAGTACGACCACATGCAGGGCCCGCGGTTTCGTCACGCCGCGATCTTCCGGCGATGGCGTCCCGACAAGCGGCCGATCGATTGTGGCTACGACCAGCTCGAAATCACGACCCCTTACGAGCTCGAGAAGGTGTTCGGCGCGGCCGGCCGGGATCGCTGACGCCGCTCCACTCGTCGGCCATGTTCTCGTCGGGATCGAGCGGCTCCTGCCCGGGCCTAAGCTCCGCTGGCACGTGCTGAAGGTTCACGCGGACCCGCGTCCAGGTGCGGAAGCGGCCGCGCAGCGCGTCGACGAGCACGTCAGCCGGCTGCAGGTGCAGGCCGGCTTCGGGATGACGCGCCTTCCAGCGCTCGAAGCCGGCGAGCGCTTCGGCCTTCTCCTTCGCTCGGCCGATTTCGATCAGCGGGTGTACCGGTGTCCGCCGGCGGGACGGCGCCACCCGCGGCGCCTCGCCCGGCTGCTTGCGGTAGTGCGGCGGCCACGGCGCATCGCCGAGGCCCTCGCGTTCCTGACGCGCCGACAGCTCGAGCAGCGGGATCAGCGAGCCCGGGTGACTGTCCATGCTGTCGTGCCGATCACCGATCCGGGCGAAGCGCGCCGGCATCGTGGCCAGCGTGAAGTCGTCCGGTTCGCAGGCCGCGATCTCGTCCCAGGCCAGAGGAGCGGACACCCGCGCCTCCGGTGTGGGCCGGACGGAATATGCGCTCGCGACCGTTCGATCCTTGGCGTTCTGGTTGTAGTCGAGGAACACGCCGTGGCGTTCCTCCTTCCACCATTTGCTCGTCGCGAGCTGTGGCGCGCGCCGCTCCACCTCGCGCGCCAGCGCCAGCGCGGCGCGGCGGACCTCGTCGAAGCTCCAGCGCCGCTCGATGCGCACGTACACGTGCATGCCCCGAGACCCCGATGTCTTGGGCCAGCCGACGAGCCCCAGATCCACGAGGGTCGCGCCCACGACACCGGCGACGTCGCGGACTTGTGTCCACGGCACACCCGGCACCGGGTCGAGGTCCACGCGCAGCTCGTCAGGATGGTCGAGATCGTCCGCCCGCACCGGGTGGGGGTGCAGCTCGAGGCACGCCAGGTTGGCCATCCAGACAAACGCCGCCGGGTCTCGGGGCACGAATTCTTCGGCGCTTCGGCCCGACGGAAACCGCAGCGCGACCACCTCGACCCACCGAGGTCGCGACCGCGGCGCCCGCTTCTGATAGAAGAACTCGCCGTCGATGCCGTTGGGATAACGTACGAGAACGTTCGGCCGGCCGCCGGCGCCCTGCAGCGCCCCTGGCGCGATCGCGAGGTAGTAGCGCGCCAGATCCAGCTTCGTGTAGCCCGACCGCGGAAAGAGGACCTTGCGAGGGTTCGAGATTGCGATCTCGCGTCCGGCAACCGTGATGATCTCGTGCTCGAGCGGCCCGGGCATGCGGTGACTATAGCGTCGCGCGCCACAGGACGGCACACCCGAGCGCTGCGGCCACCATGCCGGTGGCGACGATGAGCACCACCGCGCGCGTCACATCCCGGGCCGTTCCGAGTGGCGGATCGGACGGATCGCCAATCCAGAGATCGGTCACCTGCACGTCCG
Source organism: Luteitalea sp. (assembly GCA_009380045.1). Lineage (GTDB taxonomy): Bacteria > Acidobacteriota > Vicinamibacteria > Vicinamibacterales > CAVVIG01 > WHSN01. Next base: position 1,603 of record WHSN01000040.1, on the reverse strand, counting down.
CGAACCAGATCGGTCCGACGATCCGCCGCTCGAGCGCGCCAGCCGTCGCGGCTTCGCTCCAGCCGGAATTGGGACCGAGCAGCAGACGATGCTGATGCAGGCCGACGCTCCACGCCTTCCGCCCCGAGTACCCCGGCAGCAGTGCGCTGATTGCCGCGATTGCCAGCCAGGTCATTCTGGCCGGAAGGTAGTTCATCACGTCGTCGAGCCTGGCGCCGCACCAGCCGAAGCGGAGATGGCGCGGAGTCTTGTAGCCGACCATCGAGTCCATGGTGCTGACGACCTTGAAGAGCACCAGGCCCGGCAGCCCCGCCAGCGTGTACCAGAAGACCGGGCTGACAAAGCCGTCGGTCAGATTCTCGCTGAGGCTCTCGACCGTCGCGCGCCGGCAGGCGCTGTCGTCCATCCGGCCGGTGTCCCGGCCGACGAGAGCGCTCACCGCGACGCGCGCGCGCGCCAGGTCGCCGTCGCGCACCGCCGTCTCGATTCGCCACACGTGATGGAGCAGATCGCCCATGGCCAGCAGGCTATAGAGAACAAATGCGTGAAGGATCCACGCCAGCATCGCCGATCCCCTGTTCGCGATGACGAGGATGACCGAGACGACCCCGAGGGAGATCGTCGCCAGCCCGGCGAAGAGGAGAACGCCGCCGCCGTAGCCATCGAGACCGGCGTGCCGTAGCCGCCCTTCCATCCATGTCAGCATCCTGCCAATGAGCCGGACGGGATGCCACCCGTAGACAGGATCGCCCACTGCGAGGTCGGCGACGACACCGACTGTCAACAGTGCGACGTCCGGCGACAACGGCGCCAGAACGTGAGCTATCCAGTGCGCCACTTCTCGGACCACCCGAGCGCCAACGACTGGAGGACCAGGGCCTTGACCTCACCGTTCGCGTGAGGCCGCAGAATCAGGCGGAACTCCGCCCAGCGATGGACCTGTGCCGCCAGATTGGCGGCCAGCGCCGCTGCCTGCTGCACCATCGCGTCGGCCGCCACCGTCGCTGGAATCGTCCCGTACCGCACGCGATCGCAGACCGTGGCCAACGCGTGCGCCGCCGAGCCCACCAGCGGCTCGTAGAAAGCGGCTTTCGCATTCCTTCTGAGCAGCTCGAGATCCGCCTCGGCGACGAGCGGCGCGATGTCTTCGAACAGCGTCGCTTCCCTGACGCCGTAGCGACCAAGGGCGTGAAACAGGCCGCGGGTGTAGCTGGCTTCAAGACCGTTCTGCCAACGGAGGGCTTCGATCGTCGCGTTGCGCGCCGCCACGCCGACCAGCTCCCCGAGCTTCATGTGCGGGCTCGCCGACGTGAGCGCTCGCTCACCGCCCGAGGGAGCGGCGATGCAGTACTGGTCCGTGCCGGTGCCGGTGGCCAGATCGACGTGCAGCTTGCTCGGCACCGCCAGCCGGTGCAGCGCGGCGCTCTTGCCTTCCGTCATGGTGACGACGACCCGCGCCAGCGCCGCCGGGGTCAGCGGCCGGTTGATGAGCAGCATCGTGTTGATGGTACCGGCATAGGCTGGCACCTTCTGCATCCCCGTCGCGGTTTCACGCCATGTGGCCGGTTCGCCCGCTGCCGTCGCGTTGCCCTCGACGCCGGCG
>WHSN01000196.1 GCA_009380045.1 Luteitalea sp. | reverse complement strand
GGTGTACACACGCCCGCTCCGCAGCGAATCGAGGAGGCGCTTCGCGTCCGCCGCCGGTTCGCCGCTGAGAGGCTCGCCGACAGACACGCGCACGGAGAGAACGCGGAACGACGCCTCGTACCCGGGGATCGGCAGTGCGAACCGATTGTCGGCAGGGTCACCGCTTCGGAGCTCGAGCCTCGCGTGGGCGTCAACGCCAGCCAGGCCGACGACCGGACGCTCGGAGGTGAGCGCGGCCCAGCGGCGGACCGTTTCCGGAGAGTCTTTCAGCAGGCGGGCGATCGTTTCGGCGCCGCGGAACGGAAACGTCGTCAGCGCCCGGGCCAGACCGAGCTTCGGGCGCCAGCCGGGACTGGAGGCGTGCGCGCGCCAGCTCGAATCGGGGTTGATCAGCTCGATGCCGTCGAAGGGCGCGCTCCACCCTCCCCACTGCAATTCCGGTTTCGGCGAGTCGGGATGCGCGGCAATGCCGAACCCTCCCAGCCGGCGGACGTCCTCCACCACGTCACGCGGCTCACCGCCGAGCCGATATGGCGCCTGCGGCAGGCCGATCGCGACGTAATGGCCGCCGGTCGTGCTGATCTCGACACCATCCAGACACAGCACGCCGGCGCGATAGACGGGAGGGTCGGGCGCACGCGTGGCGTCGCCGTGGTCGGTGAAGATGACAAACTGCAGGCCGGCGCGAGCCGCGGCCGCGGCGACATCCTCCGGCGATCTCGATCCGTCGGATCGATTGGTGTGCACGTGGATCGCGCCGGCGACGGCGCCATCGCGCCAGGTTGTGACGAGGATGAGCGGCTTTGACGGGAGCGAAACCAGCGAAGAAACAGCAACGGCGGCCATCAGGGCCGCCGTTGTCAGCAGAACGCGCTTCACTGACGCTTCACGTGCGGTGTCAGACCCCGGCCGCCGCCTGCAGTGCCGCGGCCTTGTCGGTCCGCTCCCACGTGAACTCCGGCTCGGTCCGGCCGAAGTGACCGAACGCGGCGGTTTTCCTGTAGATCGGCCGGCGGAGATCGAGCTCCTCCATGATCCCCCGCGGTGTGAGCTTGAAGTGTGCGCGCACCAGCTCGGTAATCTGCTCTTCAGAGATGCGGCCCGTGCCCTCGGTGTGCACCATCACCGAAACCGGATCGGCAACGCCGATCGCGTAGGCGAGCTGCACCAGCGCACGCTCGGCGATGCCGGCCGCGACGACGTTCTTCGCGATGTAGCGGGCCACGTAGCACGCCGAGCGATCGACCTTGGTCGGATCCTTGCCCGAGAACGCGCCGCCCCCGTGCGGCGCGGCGCCGCCGTAGGTGTCGACGATGATCTTGCGCCCGGTCACGCCGGCATCGCCGTGTGGTCCGCCAACCACGAAGCGGCCCGTCGGGTTGACGTAGATCTTGGTGTTCTGATCGCGGAGCTCTGACGGGATGACCGAGTTGATCAGCTTGTCGGTGATATCTTCCCGCATCGTCTCCTGAGTGACCAGCGGGCTGTGCTGGCTGGAGACGACCACGGCGTCGACGCGCACCGGCTTGTTGCCATCGTATTCGACGGTCACTTGAGACTTGCCGTCGGGGCGGAGATACTCGAGCATGCCGTCGCGGCGGGCGCACGACAACGCCTTGGCGAGCTTGTGCGCCAGCATGATCGGCAGCGGCATCAGCTCGTCGGTCTCGGTGCACGCGTAGCCGAACATCAGGCCCTGGTCGCCGGCGCCGCCGGTGTCCACGCCCATCGCGATGTCGGGCGACTGGCTGTGAATCGACGACAGCACGGCGCAGGTTTCGGCATCGAAGCCGTACTTGCCGCGGGTGTAGCCGATTTCCGCGATCGTCTTCCTGACCACGTCCTGGTAGTCGATGATCGCGCGGGTGGTGATCTCTCCCGCGACGAAAGCAATGCCGGTGGTGACGAGCGTCTCGCACGCAACGCGGCTCTGGGGGTCCTGGGTGAGGATCGCGTCCAGAATCGAATCCGAAATCTGGTCGGCGATTTTGTCGGGGTGACCTTCGGTCACTGACTCCGACGTGAACAGATGCCGTCCGGTACGGCTCATGCCGTGACTCTCCTTTGGCGCATCCAGCCTGGCCGGACCCGCACCTCTAGCAGGTTCCAAATCTGCGAAAACAGTTAAGTCTAGCAGATCACGCTCTGGGGTGAAAACGGTCGTAGACGGTGCGCAGCCGCGCCTCGAGGACGTGCGTGTAGATCTCGGTCGTCGACAGATCCGCATGACCGAGCATCATCTGGATGGCGCGCAGATCGGCGCCACGCTCGAGCAGATGTGTGGCGAAAGAGTGCCGCAGGACGTGGGGACTGACCACCCCGGTGATGCCGGCGCGGCGGCCGTAGCCCTTCACGATCTTCCAGAATCCGACGCGACCGAGCGCTCCGCCACGCGCGTTCACGAACAAGCGCCCGGCGCGGCCTGGCCCGACGGTCGCCCGGCGCGCCAGCTCCGGCCGCCCCTGCCGTTGATACCGCCGCACCCAATCGGCGGCGTGATCGCCAATCGGAATCACGCGCTCTTTGCTCCCTTTCCCGATGCAGGTCAGGTACTGGTCATCGAGGTGCAGGTCGGACGCCCGCAGGCCGATCAGCTCCGAGACCCGCATGCCGGTGGCGTACAGCAGCTCGAGCATCGCGCGATCGCGCAGCCCGCGCGGCGTCGCGACCTCCGGCTGCTCGATCAGCCGTTCGACCTCGTCCAGCGCGAGACCCTTCGGCAGCGCCGGCCATGCTCGAGGCGGGTGCAGATCGTCGGCCGGGTTCCGGGACACGCGGCCACCGATCGAGAGAAACCGGTAGAGTCCGCGGACCGCGGCGACGCGCCGGGCCACCGACCGCGGCGACAGTCCGGACGACATCTGCCGCCGGACGAACTCCTCGAGCTGCCGGCGGTCGAGCCTCTCGACGGCCACGCCGGCGTCGGCGGCGAATCCCGCCAGCGCGCGCAGATCGCGGGCATAGCTCTCAAGGGTGTGGTCCGCCAGACGACGTTCGACGCGCAGATGATCAAGGTACGAATCGATCACGTCTGGCTATGCTAACATCCGCCGTTCTCCCTGAGGCCGTTTTAGCATGCCTGTGCCGTCCAAATGGCAGTCCCTGCCTACCGAGGCGATCAACCCCGCAACCCTCGCCATCGACAAGCTCTCCGCCGCCGACATTGTCGAAGGCATGCTCGTCGAAGACCGGAAGATGCTCGCGGCCGTGCAACGGGAGAAGGAACGGATCGCGGTCGGCGTTGACATCATCACGCAGGCGCTCCGCAAGGGCGGACGCATCGTCTTCGTCGGCGCCGGCACTTCTGGTCGTCTGGGCGTGCTCGAATCGGCCGAGATGCCGCCGACCTTCGGGACCAGCCACGAGCTGGTGCAGGCGATCATGGCTGGCGGCAAGAGCGCCGTGCTGCGCGCCAAGGAGGGCGTCGAAGACAATCATCAGGAGGGAGCGCACTCGATCAACCGTTTGCGGCCAACCAGGAAAGACGTGGTGATCGGAGTGTCGGCCAGCGGGATGACGCCGTTCGTCCGCGGCGCCTTGACTCGTGCCAGGCGGGCGGGGTCGAAGATTATCTTCGTCACCTGCGACCCGCGGACCGAGCTTCAGACGTTCGTCGATCTCACGATCGCCCCGGCGGTCGGTCCCGAGGTGATCGCCGGGTCGACCAGGCTGAAGGCCGGAACCGCGACCAAGATCGTGCTCAACATGCTGACCACCGCGTCGATGATCCGCATCGGCAAGACCTACGGCAACCTGATGGTGGACGTGCAAATGGGATCGGAGAAGCTGAATGATCGCGCCCGGCGGATCGTCACGATGGTGACGAGTCTCGACTACGACGAGGCCGACAAGCTGTTGCGCCGGGCGCACTGGAACGTCAAGGCCGCGATCGTGATGCAGAAGACCGGCCTCAGCTACGCCCGAGCCGTGTCCCGGCTGCGCAAGGCCCACGATTTCGTCCGCGACGCGATCGGCGAGGACGTCGAGCCGCGCCTGCGGGAACTGCTGGCGGCGACCTGAGCCAGCGGGAACGCGCCTGTCTCGCGATTCCTCACCCGCGGCTCAAGTTGACCGCGGCCGCCCGATCGATCCACACCTCCACCGCCGGATGCACGTGCAGAAGGGATGCGGGTAGCCGGGTCGTGATCGGTCCGTTGATCATCCTCGCGACGCAGCCCGCCTTCCGGGCGCCGGTCGCTAGGAGCACGATGTGGCGGCTGTGAAGAATGGTGGCGATTCCCATCGACAGCGCATGTCGCGGCACCTCGCTCACCTGATTGCCGAACCATCTGGCGTTCGCCCGACGGGTCGCGGGCGTCAGCCTCGTGCGATGGGTCGCGGCAGTCAGGGCGACGGCCGGTTCGTTGAAGCCGACGTGGCCGTTCGCCCCCAGGCCGAGGACCTGCAGATCGATCCCGCCGCGCCGTTGGATCGCCCGTTCGTAGCGCTCACACTCGGCCGCCCGGTCGGCCGCACGGCCGTCCAGGAACTGGATCTGCCGTGACGGCACATTCACGTGATCGAAGAGGTGGCGCTGCATGAAGGCGCGATAGCTGCACGAATCGCCGGCGCCGAGCCCGTCGAACTCATCGAGATTGAAGGTGGTCGTCTGCGAGAAGTCGATGCGCCGGGCGCGGTAGAGGGCGACCAACTCGCGGTAGAGCGGGACCGGCGTGTCGCCGGTCGGCAGTCCCAGCACGAGACCGGCATTCGCCGCCACGCGCCCCGCAATGCTCCGCGCCAGCGCGTGTGCCAACTGGTCCGGCGAACCGAATATTCGAATCCTCACAAGCGATCTTACGTTAGTCTGAACTCTCGATGCCTGCGACCGACCCGATCACAGCGGCGCGCGCGGTCGTGACCGGCGCGGTGCTGGACCGCACGTTCCCTGCCGCGGTCGTCGAGGTCGGTGACAGCGGCGGCGTGCTGTGGCGCGAGGCATTCGGCACCCTGACCTTCGAGCCGGCGTCAGCCGCGGCCGACGACCACACCATCTTCGATCTCTCCTCGCTCACCAAACCGATCGCCACCACGTCCGTGATCATGCAGCTCGAATCGGAGGGCGTGGTGCGTGCGAGCGATCGGGTGTCGCTCTTCTTCGAGGAGTGGCGGGGGCCCGATCGCGAGTCGACGACCGTGCAGGATCTGCTCGAGCACGCGAGCGGCCTGGCGGCGCGCCTGGTCGATGCGCCGCCCGAGGACCGTCGCGAGTTCGAGCACGACATCTGCACGATGCGCCTCGAATGTCCCCCGCGCACGCGTTCGATCTACTCGGACCTTGGCTTCATCCTCCTCGGATTCATGGCCGCCGATCGCGGGGCGGCGCCGCTCGCGACGCAGTTCGATCGGATCCTCGGCCGGTTGCGGGCGGCAGCCCATCCCGGCTTCGACGACGCGAACGACATGCTGGCGTTTGCGGTGCCCGGCGAGAAGCGGCACCGGACGGCGCCCACCTCCCCGCTCGATGAGGATCTGCGGCGGGGCCGGATGCTCATCGGAGAAGCGCACGACAACTACGCTGCGGCTCTTGGCGGGGTCGCCGGTCACGCCGGGCTTTTCGGGACGGCGCCCGCGGTTGGCGTCTTCGCGCGCACGCTGCTTGCGGCGGCGCGCGGTGATGCTACGATCCCGCAGCCGCTCACCCAGAACCAGGTCGCGCGAGTCACGACCAGGAGCACGGTCCCTGGCAGCTCGCGCGCCCTCGGCTGGGACACGATGTTGACCACGTCGTCGTGCGGCGCACACCTGTCGTCGGCAGCATTCGGTCACGTCGGGTTCACGGGGACGTCGCTCTGGGTCGACCCGATCCTGGACCGCTACTTCGTCCTGCTCACCAATCGGGCTTGTGGTACCGGCACGAAGGGGGCGATGCGGGTCGTGCGCCGGGCCTTCCACGATGCCCTCGCCCGCCTTTAGCTCCGGCTCGTGCGTCTAAGGTTGCAGCGGTTGGCGGGGTCCAGGCGGTGTCGGGGCTGGTGGCATGCCGGATCGGCCGCCCGGGCCAGGCAATCCAGGTCGTCCGGTCGGCGGACCTCCGCGCTGAGGGCCTGGGGGCTGCGGGCCACGGCCACGCTGGGGTTGTCCACCTGGCCCCGGCGTAACGGCGCCTGGTTGTTGCACCTGCTGCACGTACACGAATTGCCACTCGTTGTAGCGCGATCGGCCGTTGTAGAGTCGAATGGATGTGTCCTTGCTCTTGCTCGCGACCCCGATAATGCCTCCGGCTCCGGGATTGATGCCTCCAGCTCCTGCGCCGCCTCGCCCCTGGATGATGGTGCCGGCACCGGAAGGGCTCGGTTCAGCCGATCCGCGGCCGCCTCGGGAAGCTGGAGTCGGACCCCGACCTGCTGGAGGAGTTTGAGCGGCGCCTCGCCCGGCCGGAGGCGCGCCGCCCTGGGCTTGCGTGGCGCCGAGCAGATCGAAATCCAGACCGGTCACTGGATCCTTGTACCTCTGGCGGAGGAACTTCTGCTTCACGAGCACGTCGACGCTCGGTGGCAGCACGCCGGGGCCGGCCCGTTGCGAGAACAGCTTGATCGCCCGGACATACTGTTCTCCGCGAAAAATCAGCTCGGCCTCCTTCTCGCGCTGCGAAGCCTGCCGCCAGACCGGCATCGCGGCCGTCATCAGAATCGCCAGGATGGCCATTCCGATGAGCAGGACAACCATCGCGTAGCCGTGTTGACCGCGTAACCTCATGGGAATAAGATGTTTGCCGTCCAGATGCTATCACTGAACCGATGTTGCCGTTTCCTGCTGGTTCTCTGTCCGTTCCTGCTCGCCGCCGCGGGGTGCGAGAAAGTGCCCCTGCTTGCGCCTTCGGGGTCGACGATCACTCTGACAGCGGCGACGAGCGCCCTGTCCGCAAATGGGACGACGCAGATCATCGCGCAGGTCATCGAAGCCGCCGGAACCCCGCCGCACAGCGGCACCCACATTATCTTTACGACGACGCTCGGATCGATTGAGCCGGCCGACGCGACGACGGACGTGAATGGACGCGCGATCGTCACCTACCAGGCCGGCGCCAACAACGGCAATGCGATTATCACCGCATCGTCGGGCGGCGCGACCACCGGGACGGACCGCGCGATCAGGATTGCAGTCGGCACCGCGGCTGTTGGCAGCGTGTCGGTCAGTGCCAGTCCCGCAGCTGTGGCGGCGCTCGGGGGCTCCACCACCGTCACGGCGAACGTCCTCGACGTGAACGGGAACTCCTTGACGTCAACGGCGGTCAACTTCACAACCACCGCCGGTAATTTGAGCTCCGGTGTCGTGTTCACCAACGCCTCTGGCGCCGCTTCGGTAACCCTGACAACGAGCCAGCAGGCGACGGTCACGGCGAGTGTCGGTGCGCAGGCCCAGACACCGACGCCACCGACGACGCCCACCCCGCCAACCACTCCGACCGCTCCGGCACCTCCCGCATCGTCGGGGACGGCGTCCGGTTCGGTGGTTGTCAACGTCACGGCCGCGCCGACGCTGGTGATTGCGCCCCCGACGACGCCCCCGACGACG
>WHSN01000041.1 GCA_009380045.1 Luteitalea sp. | reverse complement strand
GATCAATCGCGGCGTCGGTGTGGTCCCGGGCGCCGGGCTCGGGCGGCCGCCGGCGACCCGGCCGCTGGGGGCAGGGCGGTAAACCATGCAGAGTTTTGCCTATTCCGGACGGACGCGGGCGGGCGCGACGATCAGCGGCGAGCGCGCGGCCGACACCATGGACGCGGCGGTCGCCGCGCTGCGGAAGGAGCAGATTCTCGTCACGCGGATCGCGCCATCGAAGGCGGCGACACAGCCGGCGGCCAAGAAAGTGGCGCCCGGGAAGCTGGGAAAGAAGGCCTCCGCCAAGAGCCTAGCGGTGTTCGTGCGACAGTTCTCGGTGATGATCGACGCCGGCCTGCCGCTGGTGCAGTGCCTCGACATCCTCGGATCGCAGGAGCCGGACCGGAACTTCGCCGCCGTCATCGCGGCGACGCGCGTCGATGTCGAATCGGGCGCCTCGCTTGCCGACGCGATGCGGAAGCACCCCAGAACATTCGACCCGCTGTTCACGAACATGGTGGCGGCGGGAGAAGCCGGCGGCATTCTCGATACCATCCTGAAGCGGCTCGCGACCTACATCGAAAAGGCGGTGAAGCTCTCGGGCCAGGTGAAATCGGCGATGATCTACCCGATCGCGGTGGTGGTGATCGCCGGCGCCGTCGTCGGCCTGATCCTGTGGAAGGTGATCCCGACCTTCGCCAGCCTGTTCGCCGGCCTCGGCGCCGACCTGCCGCTGCCGACGCGCATCGTCATCGCCCTCAGCAACAACCTGGTGCAGTTCGCCCCGGTGCTGTTCGTCGCGGCCGGCATCACCGGTTACCTGTTCAAGCGCTTCTACGCGACGGAGCGGGGCCGCCGGGTCGTCGACGCGACGCTGCTGAAGGCGCCGATTCTCGGCGACATCCTGCGGAAAATTGCCGTGGCGCGGTTCTGCCGTACCCTGGCGACGCTGATCAGCTCGGGCGTGCCGATTCTCGACGGCCTGGAGATTACCGCCAAGACCTCCGGCAACGCGATTATCGAAGACGCGGTGATGAGCACACGGAGGAGCATCGAAAAGGGCGAAACCATTGCCGCCCCATTGAAGGAGACCGCGGTGTTTCCGCCGATGGTGGTGCAGATGATCGGCGTCGGCGAAGCGACCGGCGCCCTCGATACCATGCTGGCGAAGATTGCCGACTTCTACGAGGAAGAGGTGGATACCGCGGTGGCCGGTCTGTTGACGCTGCTCGAACCGGTGATGATTGCGATTCTCGGGGTGGTCGTCGGCGGCATCGTCATCGCCATGTACCTGCCGATCTTCGATCTGATCAGCAAGCTGACGTGACGTGAGCGTCCTCCGGCGTCAGGTCGGATGGCTGATCGCGGTCCGTGCCGTGGTCAGCACGGTGCTTCTCGGCGGCGCCGCGGCCGCCGAGACCTGGTCGCCCGGCACCGCCGCGGTCGATCCCCTCTTCGTGCTGATCGCGATCACCTACGGGCAGACGATCGTCTTCGCCGCGACACTCCGCTTCATCGAGCGGCACCGGTGGCTGATCGATCTGCAGCTCGGGTGCGATGCGATCGTCGTGTCGGCGTTCATCTTCTTCACCGGCGGCGTGACGAGCTTTTTCTCGTCGATGTACGTGCTGCCGATCATCGCGGCCAGCAGGGTGCAGTTTCGCCGCGGCGCGCTCTTGGTCGCGACGCTGAGCGCGGTGGTCTACGTCGGGCTGGTGCTCGCGCAGTACCTGGCGGCCTGGGGCTTCCTCTACCAGCCGTGGCTCGCCGGCGACCGGATGCTCCTGCCGACCGTTTCGGTGGCGCGGTTCACGGTGGCGCTGAACGTGTTCGGGTTCTTTGCCGTCGCGCTGTTGAGCGGGTCACTGGCGGAGAAGCTGCGCTCGGCTGGCGCCCGGCTCGACCAGGCCTCGACCGAGATCGCCGACCTGCAGGCGCTGAACCAGCACGTGATTGACAGCCTGCCGAGCGGGCTGGTCACGACCGATCAGCGGCAGCGGATTCTCACCTTCAACCACGCGGCGGAGTCGATCACCGGACTGTCCTTCCAGGCGGCCGTCGGACGGCCGCTCGCCGACACCCTGCAGCTGCCGGCGCTGCTCGTCGAGACCCTGAATCAGGGATTGACCGGGACCGGCGCTCGCCGCCTCGAATTTCACTACCGGCGGCCGGACGCCACCGAGATCGTCGTCGGCCTCACCGCCACGCACCTGGAAACGCCCCGCGGCCGGGCCGGCTACATCGTGACGTTCCAGGACGTGACCGAGGTCAAGAAGCTGGACCGGCAGGCGCGGATCCAGCAGCGGCTCGCCGCGGTCGGCGAGATGGCGGCGGGGATCGCGCACGAGATCCGCAATCCGCTGGCGGCGATGTCCGGGTCGATCCAGATCCTCCGCCAGGACCTGCCGCTCAGCGCCGAGCAGGAGCAGTTGATGGAGATCGTGCTGCGCGAATCGGAGCGCCTGAACGCCACCATCGGCTCCTTCCTGGCGTATGCCCGACCCCAGAAATTCGCCATCGCCAGGTTCGATGTCCGGCGAGCGCTCAACGACACGGCGCGACTGCTGCGGAACAGCTCCGACGTGCACGAGGGCCACACCATCGCCGTCGAGGTGCCGCCCACCGAGCTCTGGTTCGAGGCGGACGAAGGGCAGATCAAGCAGATTGTCTGGAACCTGGCGACCAACGGCATGCGCGCCATGATCAACGGCGGCACGCTGCATCTCACCGGGCGGATCGGCCGCGAGGATGGGGCGGTCGAAATTCTCGTACGGGACGAGGGCATCGGCATTCCGCCGGAAGAGATCGACGGCCTGTTCCAGCCGTTCCGCGGCAGCTTCGAGAAGGGGAGCGGCCTGGGGCTGGCGATCGTGCACCGGATCGTCAGCGACTACCACGGTGAGATTCAGGTGAGCTCGGAAGCCGGCGTCGGCACCACCGTGGCGGTGCGCCTGCCGGTGCGCGCCGAGGTGACGCCATGAGCGAGGCGGCCATCGCCGTCGCACCCGCGGTCGGACGGCGGCCGCCGCGGATTCTCGTCGTCGACGACGAGCGATCGATGCGCGAACTGCTGGCGATCGTGCTGCGGCGCGAAGGCTACGAGGTGACGCTCGCCGAGAACGGCCGCGCCGCGGTGGCGGTGCTCGAACGGGAGCCGGTGGACCTGCTGATCTCGGACATCAAGATGCCCGACATGAGCGGCGTCGACGTGCTGCGCGCCGCCAAACGGATCGACCAGGACATCCTCGGCATCATGATCACGGCGTTCGCCTCGACCGACAGCGCGATCGAGGCGATGCGGCTCGGTGCGTGCGACTATCTGAGCAAGCCGTTCGACGTCGACCTGCTGAAGATGAAAGTGCGCGAGAAGATCGACAACCGGCAGCTCCGGCAGGAGAACGTGCTGCTGAAGCGGACGCTCGGCCTGTCGCACCAGTTCTCGAACATCATCGGCCGGAGCGACACCATGCTCGAGGTCTACAAGATGGTCGAGACGGTGGCGCGCACGAGCAGCACGGTTCTGCTCACCGGCGAGTCCGGCACCGGCAAGGGGCTGGTCGCCCAGGCCATCCACTTCCACTCCCTTCGCCGCGACAAGCCGATGATTGTCGTGAACTGCGGCGCGATACCCGAGACGCTGCTCGAGTCCGAGCTGTTCGGTCACATGCGCGGCTCGTTCACCGGCGCCGACACGAACAAGAAGGGGCTGCTCGAGGCGGCGGAGAAGGGCACCATTTTCCTCGACGAGATCGGCGAGATGAGCGCCGTGATGCAGGTGAAGCTGCTCGGCGTGCTGCAGGAGCGGCGGTTTCGACGGGTGGGCGGACTCGAGGAGCAGACGGCGGACATCCGCGTCATCGCGGCGACCAACCAGGACCTGACCAAGGCCATCGCCGAGGGGCGGTTTCGAGAAGACCTCTATTACCGGATCAACGTAATCCCGATCGCCCTGCCCCCGCTCCGCGAGCGCCGCGAGGACATTCCGCTCCTGGCCGAGCATTTCCTCGCGAAGTACGCCGAGCAGATGGGCAAGCCGGTGACGACGGTCTCGCAAGAGGCTGGCGAGCTGCTGATGCAGCACGCCTGGCCCGGCAACATCCGGGAGCTCGAGAACGTGATGGAGCGGGCGGTTGCTCTGGAAGCCACGCCGGTCATCCTGCCGGAGAGCCTGCCGTCTTCGATCCGCACCGGTGCAGCGAGCCGTGGCAATGGAACCTCGCACGGGAGCAGCCTCGGCGGCGACGCGCTGCCGGAAGCCGGCTTTGACCTCGAGGCGCACGTCCAAGAGATCGAGCGGGGATACATCACGCAGGCGCTCCGGCGCGCGGACGGGGTCCAGGGGAAAGCTGCCGACCTGCTTGGTATGAGCTTTCGATCGTTCCGCTACTACGTGAAGAAGTACCACGTCAGGTGAGGCGGGCCAGCCCGGGCGGGCCTGACATTAATTGTCAGCCCTCATCGCCACGAAATGTCAGTCGCGGTCCGGTTCAGAGTGATGGCGTTCGAGACTCCGCCTGCAAGTGACAGCATCAAAAGGCTTTCCACCTCAGACCGCATACAGTAGAGCCTTGGCACTCCGGTTGCTGTCATAGACGGCAGCACGCACGCCAAATCAGGCCCGTGACGTTTGAAAGTTCAAGGAGCACAGTAATGAAGATTCGCGACGCAAAAGGTTTCACCCTCATCGAGCTGCTGATCGTCGTGGCGATCATCGGCATCATCGCGGCGATCGCGGTGCCCGGTCTCCTCCGCGCCCGCATGGCGGGCAACGAGGCGTCTGCCATTGGTTCAGTCCGGGCCATCAACTCGGCACAGTCGACCTACTCGTCGAGCTGCGGCGGCGGTAACTACGCACAGTCGCTCGCAGACTTGGCCAAGCCGCCTGTGGCGGGCGCTTCCGCATTCATCAGCCCCGACCTGGATACCAACGGTGTTTTGAAGAGCGGCTACGTAGTCAGCGTTGGGCCTGGTGCGGTCGTTGAGCCATCGACGGCGACAGCCGCGACCTGCAACGCCTCGGCCGCGGTCGCGATTCCGACCTACTTTGCGGAAGCCCACCCTTCTACCGTGGGGTCCAGCGGCCAGCGCTCGTTCGGCACCGACCACCGTGCCACGATCTTTCAGAACAACGCCGGCACGACATTTACGCAGGCGCTTGTCACCGCCGCGCTCCCAGCCGATACGCTTCGGTAACGCTCGACGCAAGTGCGGCCTCTGCGGGATGCCTCTGTGGGCATCCCGTTTTTTTTGTTTGGCCCACTGAGCTCACCTCCCCGGCGCTGACGCCGAAACGCCCCTCACCTCGAATGTCCGTGCTCCGGCCCGACCGACGCCCCACCTGACGAGCTCCCTAATTTCGCCGTCGCTGAGTAAGTGCTAGAGTAATAAGAACTTCCCCATTGGGTACTGGTGGAGTCTGCTGCCTCATGTGTCGGGGAAGGTCCCCTGGCTGGGCGCAGCGCTCGTAATTCTTCTGGAGATACGTCAATGGCGCGCGACGCGAATGGCTTCACTCTTATTGAGCTGTTGATCGTGGTGGCGATCATCGGCATCATCGCCGCGATTGCGGTGCCGGGTCTTCTGCGCGCCCGCATGGCCGGCAACGAAGCGTCCGCCATCGGGTCCATGCGGGCTATTAACTCGGCGCAATCGACCTATTCGGCGAGCTGCGGCGGCGGCAATTACGCTCAGTCGCTCGCAGATCTTGCCAAAGCACCAGGAGGCGCGGCAGGCGCCGCGGGATTCATCAGCCCAGACTTGGGCGTCAATGGAGTTTTGAAGAGCGGCTACGTGGTGAATGTTGGGCCTGGTGCGGTCCTCGTTCCGGCGACGTTGCCGGCTGCGACCTGCAACGCCGCAGCCGCGGCAGCGGTCCCGACCTATTTTGCCGAAGCGCATCCCTCGGCGGTTGGTTCCACCGGGCAGCGCTCGTTCGGCACCGACCATCGTGCGACGATCTTTCAGGACAATGCCGGCACGACATTTACGCAGCCGCTTGTCACCGCCGCGGTCACTCCGGCTCAATAGGCCCTGAACGTCAACCGCGCGGTTTTTTTGTCGGGCGGACCGAGCTAACATATAGTCGTCTCGCCATGACCCTTACCGCCGCCCGTCTTGCCTTGCTGTGCGCACTGATCGGCCTGGGGGCGTCTGCTGCGGCCGCTTACGTGCACTACCACATGCTCGCGGACCCGACCTATACGAGCGCCTGCGACATCAGCGCGACGGTGAGCTGCACCGCGGTGTACTCCAGCCGGTTCGGGTCGTGGCAGGGGATCCCGGTCGCTATTTTCGGCGCCGCCTGGTTTGGCTTCGCGGCGCTGCTCGCGGGCGCCGGGATGACCGCGCGCCCGGCGGTTCGCGACAGCGTGGCCGGGTACCTGTTCGCCGGCTCGACGCTGGCCCTGGCGGCCGTGCTCTATCTGGGCTACGCCTCGTTCGTCATCCTGCAGGTGCTCTGCGTCTACTGTCTGATCACTTATGCCGCCGTGATCGGACTGTTCCTCGTCACCGGCGCGGCGACTTCCATTCCCATGCTGTCTTTGCCCAGGCGCGCCGCCGACGATTTGAAGGTGCTCATCGCGAGCCCGCTCGCCCTCGTGCTCGCCCTGTTGTGGGCCGGCGGCACGGTGAGCGCCGTCGCGATGTTTCCTCGCGAGGCGGCGGTTACCACCGTCGCCGCAGCCGGCGCCGATGCCACGGCTGACGCCCCCGCCGCGCTGCCCGAGGCCACACAGGATCAGCGGAGCGAGCTGGAGCGCTTCCTGTCGAGCGCCGAACGCGTGCCGCTCGTCATTCCAGCCGAGGGCGCGAAGGTGCTGGTCGTGAAGTTCAACGACTACCAGTGTCCAGCGTGCGGGCAGTCGTACCTTGCCTACAAGCCGGTGCTGGCGAAGTACGCGGCATCCCATCCAGGCGCGGTGCGGGTGGTGATGAAGGACTATCCGCTCAGCCCGGACTGCAACTCGAGCGTGCGCGCCCCGCTCCACGCCGGCGCCTGCGACGCCGCTGTTGCCGTTCGTCTCGCCCGGGAAAAGAACCGGGGCGATGCCATGGAGGAGTGGCTGTACACCCATCAGGAAGGCATGACGCCGGCATCTGTCAGGCAGGCGGCGCGCGAGGTCGGTCAGGTGACGGACTTCGAGGCGAAGTACGCCTCTACGCTCGAGCTGGTCAAGGGTGACATCTCCCTCGGCCAGCAGCTCCGCGTCACCTCGACGCCGACCTTCTTCATCAACGGCATCAAGATCGATGGCGCCTGGGCGCCGCAGTTCTTCGACCAGGCGATCGCCTACGAGCTGCAGCGCGCCAAGTAATCCGCCGCCCGGCAGGGCAGGTGTGCGGAACCGGCGCGACGCACCGATAAGTCCTCAAGATGCCAGCGCTAGCCACCTACGAGCTCACCAAGGACTACGCCCTCGGCTTCTGGCGCAAGCGTCCGTATCGTGCGCTCGATCGCCTCACGCTGGCGGTGGACCCGGGCGAGGTATTCGGGTTCCTCGGACCGAACGGCGCAGGGAAAACGACTACGCTGAAGTTGTTGATGCGGCTGGTCTTTCCGAGCCATGGCCAGGCGGAGCTGCTTGGACGGCCGGCGGGAGACGTGTCGGCGAAGCGCCGGATTGGCTACCTGCCGGAGAACCCGTACTTCTACGACTACCTCACGGCCGAAGAGCTGCTGTCCTATTTCGCCAGCCTGTTCGGCTACCGGGGCGCCGAGCGGACCGCGCGTGTGAGCCGGCTGCTCGACGAGGTCGGCATCGGCGCTGAACGGCGGCTCCAGCTTCGGAAGTTCTCGAAGGGCATGCTCCAGCGCGTCGGCATCGCCCAGGCGATCGTGAACGATCCCGAGCTCGTCATCTTCGACGAGCCGATGTCCGGCCTCGACCCGCTCGGCCGGCGCGACGTGCGCGCGTTGATCCTGACGCTCCGCGATCGCGGCTGCACGGTGTTCTTCAGCTCGCACGTGTTGAGCGACGCCGAAGCGCTCTGCAGCCGGGTGGCGATCCTCGCGAAGGGCCGGCTGCTCACGACCGGCCGGCTGACCGACATGCTCGCGTTCGAGGCCCGCGGCTGGGAGCTGGTTGCGGCGCGCGTCACCGAGCCGCTGCTGCGGGCGCTGCAGCAGCGATCGACCCGCGTCGTCAAGCTCGACGAGGGACGTTACACCTTCGATCTGCCGCTCGACCCGCCGCCGGACCAGGTTCTCGCCGACCTCTCGGCCGCCGGCGCGACGCTGGTGTCGATCAACCCGGTTCGCGAAACGCTCGAAGACTACTTCGTCCAGCAGGTCACGCTGCCCGACGTACAGACGCACGACCGCGGGATCGAGGAGCGGGCATGAGGAGCACCGCGGTGATTGCGCTGAACGTGTTCCGCGAGTCGGTCCGCGACAAGGTGCTGTACAACCTGGTGGTGTTCGCGCTGCTGCTGATTGGCGCCTCGTACTTGATCGGGCAGCTCACGGCCGGTCAGGATGTGAAGATCATCAAGGATCTAGGGCTCGCCGCGATCTCGGTCTTCGGCCTGTTCATCGCGATCTTCATCGGCATCGGCCTGGTGTCGAAAGAGGTCGAGAAGCGGAGCATCTACAGCCTGCTGGCGAAGCCGATCGAGCGTTATCAACTGGTGCTCGGCAAGTACGCCGGGCTTGTGCTCACGCTTGCCGTGAACCTGGCGGTGATGGCGGCTGCCTTGTACGCGGTTCTCGCCATCATGGCGTCGATGACCGATCCGCTGATCGCCAGCGCATGGGAGCGCCCGGCGGTCGACCCGCTGCTCCTCAAGGCCCTGGTCCTCACCTTCGTGGAACTGGCGGTGATCACCGCGATTGCGTTGTTCTTCTCGACCTTCTCGTCGCCACTCCTGTCGGCGGCGTTCTCCCTGGGCCTCGTCGTGGCCGGCCGGTTCAGCGCCGACCTCCGGAATTTCAACCAGGTCATCGACGCCGGGCCGGCGACGGCGCTGGCGCAGTTCCTGTACTGGGTGCTGCCGAACCTGGCGTCCTTCGATGTGCGCGCGAAAGTCGTGCACGGCGACGCCGTCACCGGCGGTTACCTGGCCCTCGCGACCGGTTACGGCTGTCTCTACATCGCCGCGCTCCTCGTCGCCTCCACCTACATCTTCTCGCGCCGGGACTTCAGGTAGTGTCGCGTCAGTCCCTCGTCCGTACGCCCGCGGTGGTAGTGCTCGTGGCCCTCCTCATGGCCGGCGCCGGATCGATCCAGCGCATCCGTGAAGCGCGGTACCCCGAGGGGGCCGTCGCCGAGGAGACCCTCTATCTCACGTCGGGAGCGACCCTGCAACGGCTGACAGCGGGGTACAACGCGCTCGCCGCCGACCTGTATTGGATACGCGCGATTCACCACTTCGGCGGTGTCAAGCTGCGGCTGACGGGCGCGGTGCCGGGTGGCGTCGAGCTGGTCGCCGCCCCGACCGACTACCGGCTCCTGTATCCGCTGCTCGACATCACGACGACGCTCGACCCGAAGTTCAACATCGCTTACCGTTTCGGCGCCGTGTTTCTCGCGGAGGCCTTTCCCGGGGGGGCGGGCCGGCCCGACCTGGCGATCGCCCTGCTCGAGAAGGGCTTGCGTGCCCGACCGGACAAATGGGAGTACATGCAGGACATCGGGTTCGTCCATTACTGGTGGCGGCACGACTATCAGGCGGCGGCAGGCTGGTTCGAGCGCGCGGCCAACGTGCCGGGCGCGCCGTGGTTCTTGAAGTCGCTCGCTGCCACGACGCTCGCCGAAGGCGGCGACCGGGAGTCGTCTCGCACGATGTGGCAGGCGATCCGCGAGTCGGCTGAAATCGAGTGGCTCCGGAACGATGCGGAACGCCGGCTGACGCAGCTCCGGGCGATGGACGAGATCGACGAGCTGCAGCGGCGATCCGATCGCGTCACGGCTGCCTCCGGACGGCCGGTGTCCGATTGGTCCGAAGTCGTCGGCGGGATCCCGGTCGACCCGACCGGCGTTCCCTACGAGCTCGAGGCGGGCCGGGTGATGCTCTCGAGGTCGTCGCCGTTGTTTCCGCTGCCGGCCGAACCGCAGCGCATGCTCACGTCGCCCTGATGAACGAGCTTCTGCCGCTCGTCGTCATCGGAGTCTTCGGCGCCGTGATCGGCAGCTTCCTGAACGTCTGCATCTACCGGCTGCCGATCGGCAAGTCGGTGGTGTGGCCCGCGTCATCGTGTCCGGCGTGCGCGCGTGAGCTGTCGTGGTACGAGAACATCCCCGTTCTCTCCTTTCTGGCCCTGGGCGGCCGGTGCCGGACCTGCCGAGCGAAAATCTCGGTGCGCTATCCGCTCGTCGAAGCCGCGACCGGGATCCTGTTCGCGGCTGCCTACTGGTACTACGGTCCGTCGATCCTGCTGGTGTCCCGCCTGCTGTTCGTCTGCGCGCTGATCGTGCTGTTCGCGATCGACCTCGAGCATCACCTCCTGCCAAACGCCATCACTGTGCCTGGCAGCGTCGCCGGGCTGCTGTTCAGTCTGGTGACCGAGCCCGGATGGCTGTCGGCGCTGATCGGGTTGCTGGCTGGCGGCGGAGTTCTGTGGGCGATTGCCGAGGCCTACCGCCGGCTGCGTCACGAAGAGGGGATGGGGATGGGCGACGTCAAGATGCTGGCGATGGTCGGCGCCTTCCTCGGGTGGCAGCTGACCCTGGTCACCCTGATGCTGGCGTCGTTCGCCGGTTCGATCGTCGGTCTCGGCATGATCGCGCTGCACCGGGGCAGCATGAAGTTCGCGCTGCCCTTCGGCACGTTCCTGGCGATGGGGGCGGTGCTGGCGGCGACCATCGGTCCAGCGCTGCTCGAATGGTATCTCCGCTTCTGGTGACGCGCATCCACACCGGCCGGCCGGGAACGCCGGACACGCACGAACAGCCGATGCGGTGTTTCTGCCGGACTGGAAGTCGTGTGTCCGTCTGTCCGTGTCTCGTGGCGACAGAGCAATAGCCACGAATGTTGACTCCAGACGGCTATGCGCTCATCGGGCTGACGGGGATCGTGGCGGTGCTCGTCGCCACGCTCACCTTCGCGGTTCTCCGCTTCGGCGCCGCTGCGCGAGACTCGCGCCAGCGGACGAGGGCCGGCAGCGGCGACACGGCCATCCTGTCCGCTGCGCTCGAGGAGGCGGTCGCCAAGCTGAAGGCGCAGGAGCGCGCGACGGCGGCCCGCGCCGAGGCATCCGAGCGGCTGAGCGACCAGATCATCGCGAGTCTCACCGCCGGACTGCTGGTCGCGGGCCTGAACTGCGGTGTCCGCATCCTCAACCCCGCGGCCCGCCGCATGCTCTCGGTTCCCGACGGCGCGCCGCTCGACGACTACCGCCAGCTCCTCGGTGAGCCGGCGCTCTCGGCCGTGATCGATCAATGCCTGACCACTCGAGCGCCGATTCTGCGCCGGGTGATCCACCTTCCCGAGGGACGCGGCGGCGCGTCGCATCTCGGCGTCACGGTGTCGCCGCTCTCCGACGGCGCCGGTGAGCTGCTGGGCGCCATCTGCCTCTTCACCGACCTCACGGCGGTCAAGCAGCTCGAGGAACAGCTGCGGCTGAAAGAGAGTCTCGCCGCGGTCGGAGAGCTCACCGCCGGCATCGCGCACGAGTTCCGGAACGGGCTGGCGACCATCCACGGCTACGGCAAGCTGCTGGCGCTGAAAGAGATGCCGGAGACCTACCGCCCGTATGTCGAAGGCATCCGCGCCGAGACCGAATCGCTCGGTCAGATTGTGGTCAACTTCCTGAATTTTGCGCGTCCCGCGCAGTTGACGCTGTCGCAGGTCGAGCTGCGGGAGGTGTGTGAGCGGGCGGCCGACGACGTGCGGGCGGAGGCGCGGGCGCTCGGCGGCGACGTCACCGTGCTGGGGGAGTTCGGGCAGATCGAGGGCGACGAAGTGCTGCTTCGACAGGCGTTCAGCAACCTGCTGCGCAACGCCGTGGAGGCGTGCGCCGGCGCGTCACGCCGCCCCGTCGTCACCGTCGAGTCGGTCGTCGATCCGGTCCAGCGCAGCTTCCGAATCACCGTGAACGACAACGGCCCGGGGATCGAGCTCACGGCCCGCGACCGTGTCTTTCAACCGTTCTTCACGTTGAAGCGAGACGGCACGGGCCTCGGCCTGGCCCTGGTGCAGAAAATCATCGTGTTCCACAACGGCCGCATCACCATCGGCTCCTCGCCGCTCGGCGGCGCGAGCTTCCAGGTAATCCTGCCGTCGGTGTGACACTACTCAAATCTGTGATCATGAGTTCAGGAACGGGACACTTGGTCTAAGTCCCAGTGATCCCCTTGGCGTTGATTTCCAGGGTTTACATCACGCAAAACGACTTCTAGGCGTGACATTCTCAAACTGCCGAGATGGCACGGCAGTTGCTAAATCAGGGTTGAACATGGTCAGCGTCCCTATATCGGAGCGAGGCTACTCGGTAATTGAGGTCTTGCTGGTCGCCGGCATGATCGGTGTCATCGGCGCCATTGCGGTGCCAATCGCCGGCAGGACGATGGCAGGTTTCCGCTTGAGCGGCAGCGCCCGCGCCCTCACCAACGCGATGGCGGTTGCCAAGATACGAGCCGCGGCGAGTTTCAGCCGTGTCCGCCTGTATGCCGATCTCGCCGCCGGCACGCATCATGTCGAGGCGTTGGACCGGACATCCGACCCCGATCAATGGAGGACGGAAGGTGGTGTCACTTCGATTGGGACTGGGGTCACCTACAGTTTCACACCCGTGACGACGGCGCCTCCTGGTAGTCAGGCGGTGATCGGCGCGACTCCGCAATGCCTGACCGACTTGGGAGTGGCGATCCCCAACACGTGGTGCATCACGTTTAACTCGCGCGGGATACCAGTGGACGCGACCGGAGCTCCGACGGCGGAGGGCGTGCTGTACGTCGCGGATGGCACTGAGGTGTTCGCCGTTGCCGTGGCATCGACGGGCATGGTTCGCCTGTGGCGCACGCTTCCGACGGCGACGCCGCGGTGGGTCGCACAATGAAAACGAACCTGCGGTGCGAACGAGGCACGACACTCATCGAGACTGTCATCGCGTCCGCCATCTTGCTCGTCGTGATGGTCGGACTGCTCTCGATGGCCGCTCTGGCGACGATGTACACGGAGAACCACGGGCATCTCGAGGCAAGGACCACCGAATACGCACAGGACAAGATGGAGCAGCTTCTCGCCCTGTCCTATTCGGATCAACAGAGCGACACGACGACGTTTCCGGCGATGCCAACCGGCGGCACCGGCATGGCTGTGGGAGGGAGTATCGATCCCAGCACTCCGATCGATGGGTACGTGGACTGGGTTGGGAACAACGGTGATTCGCTCAGTGGCGGTGTCACCCCTCCAGCCGACTGGTTCTACCTGCGCGTGTGGCAGATCTCAACCCCCACGCCGGGAATGAAACAGATCGTTGTCGTCGCCACGGTCAAGACCGCGTTGGCCGGTGCGATGAGGCCGACGTCGACGCTCGTCGTACTGAGAGCCGACAAATTCTAGAGAAATTGATGTGACTCGAATCCGGTCGGAATCGGGGTTTTCGCTGGTAGAGCTGCTCGTTGCAACCGGCCTCCTGCTGGTCGTTTCGGGCATCGTCACAAGCGCGCTCGTGCAGATGGCGAGCTCGCAGCAGACCATCTTCAACCGTACCGAGATGCACAGCGGCATCCGCGGCGCCACCGAGCTGCTGCAGCAGGAGGTCGGCCAGGCCGGGCGGATCACCCTGCCAGCCACGGTCACTCTGCAGCAGGCGGTGAACCCGATCGGGGGGGCGGCCCCAGCCGCCAGCGCGGCCTGCGAGTCTGGCGCCCCCGGGACCGGCGCTGTGACAGTCAGGGTGACCAGCGACTCTCCCGACTTGAACGCCGTCAGTGGGATGTTCGCGAGCGCCGGGGGAGCTCCCTCGCACGAGTTGTTAACCATCCTCGACGGCGACTCTCAGGAGTCGGTCACGATCGCTTCAGTGGATGCCGCGGCTTCGACGATCACCGCTTGCTTCAAGAACGCTCACGCGGCTGGCGCCGTGCTCGTACCGCTGGGCGCCTTCGCGACCGGCATCATCCCGCCGATCGACTCCGGGATGCTCAACGGTTCGTCCGCAACCGTGCTGAAGATGTATGGCGACATCAACGGCGATGGACGCATGGTGTACGTGGAATACACGTGCGATGCGACCGGTTCACACAACTTCTACCGCAATGTGATGCCGTTCGACACGCTACCGGCAGACAAGCCGCCGTTGACGGTCTCACGTATCCTTCTTGCCAATGTCGTCCCGAATCCGGACGGCACCGACTGCTTCCGATACCAGTCGGTAACCCTGACGGTTGGCGGGACGCCGTTCACTTTCGTGCTCGACGTGGCTTTGACGCTCACCGTCGAAACAGCGCAGATCGATCCGATCACCAAGCAGAAGCAGAACGAGACGAAGGCGCTCCTGAACGTATCGCCGCGAAACGTCTTCAACGTCTGGATGCTGGCCAGCATCGGATACACCGATCGCATTCAGTCGATGCCGGCGAGCGTGACCGCTCTGCTGCCTTAGGCGACCCTCCATGCATATGCAGAATGAACGCGGAATAGCCCTAGTGCTGGCGTTGTTGTTGACGTCAGTGCTGTCCGTCCTCGCCGCTTCGCTCATGTTCCTGTCGCAGACAGAAACCTACGCCAGCATGAACTACCGCATGATGTCGCAGGGACGATTTGCGGCTGAAGCGGGTGTGCATAAAGCAGCCAACTTTCTGACGGACCCGACGCAGTACGACCCGGGCGACGCCGCTGAGACTCCGATAGTCAGCTTCAATCGAGCGGTCTCGCCCGTTACGACGCTGGACGGTAGTCCGGTGGTTCTGTCCACCGACGCCGCGAAAGCCAACTATCCGGTTGCGGCCGTCCAGACGGCATTCGCGGAAGCCGCGTTCGGATCGCTGAACGTAGGCAACGCGAGTATGACCTACGGTTCCACTGCGACCCTTATGGCGATGCAGTCGTTCGAGGCGTATGGTGGCACAACCGGTGTCGTACAGACGTGGGAGATCACAGGAATCGGCGGAGTGTCGGGTGCCCGCCCAGCGACTGTGGAGGTTACCGCGGTCATCGAAACGCCCAAGGTGCCGGCCAACTCCTACGCTGCATTTGCCACGTCGAAAGAGTGCGGCTCCCTCTACTTTCACGGGAACGTGACGATTGACAGCTACGACTCGAGCGAGGGCCCCCCCACCGGTGCCGGGGAGAGTACTGAAGACTCGAGTGGTAATGTCGGAACGAACGGCAACATGCAGATTGCAGGAAGCGTGGAGGTGCAGGGCAACCTTTATACGCCGCGCACCGGTGTCGGCACGTGCTCCGCAGGGGCGGTGACGGCGCTCACTACGAGCGGCAAGGCGCAGGTGAATGGAAGCACCGTGCAACTCCCCAGGGATCTGGAGTTCGCCGTGCCGGTGTTCGACGCGCCGCGCAACCAAGTGACCATCACGGCGGCATCGATCAGCACCGCCGCGCTCGCCGCCGACACGTGCGCACAGCTCGGCTTGACGTATGGCGCGCCCATCGCGGGTGCTGCCGCGGGAACAACAACCGCGACGTTTCCGGGCAACTGCACGGTTGACACGGCGAGCTCGACTCTCATCGTGGTGGGGAGAGGCACCGACGTCACCATGCCGAGCGTGACGGTTACCGGCGCCACCCTGCGGTTCGTCGGAAACGCCGGCCCCTCCCAGGCCGTGCACATCAACAGCATAACGGGCAGCGGCAACATCGAGATCGAAGCCAACATGGCGGCGAACACCGGCGAGGCCGTGGTGCTGAAGGTTGCCGGCTTGAACCCCGACGGGACCGAAATGACGACGCCGTTCAACCTCGCCGCCATGGGCTGGAAACAGAACTCTCCTGTCTCCAGTTACGACGCGGCCGCTTTTCAGCTCATCTACGGCGGTTCGCAGATTATCGAGATGAAAGGCGGCAACACTCAATCCGCGGTCTCGATTTACGCGCCCAATGCCGCCTTCAATTTGCGGGGGACCCAGGATCTGTTCGGGTCCGTGCTGGCCAGCACGATCGAGAACCATGGCAACGCCAACATTCACTACGACCGCCGCCTCGGGAATGGCTTCTACGTCCAGGGCAATGTCATGATGGGCAGCTTCAGCTGGAGACGCTACTGACGCGCCGCACGCCTTGCGTGTGAATTCTTCCTGGCATCAGGCGCGGAGTTCGGCCACCAGCGATGCCGCAGATTTCGCAGGGCCCGTGTCGTCAGACTTCCGGTCGTCGCAATCATCCGCCTCGTGTCATTTCTGGAGGACGGATCGACCGATGGCACCGCGTCCGCGTCGAGCCGCACCTGGGACGAGTTGTGTCTACTATCGGACGTCGTCTGTCAACGGCGTGAGCGGCTTCAGTTGTTCGACCTCGCCGCGGCCGCGACCACGCGCGCGTCACGGCGCACACTCGCTTCGCTGCCGGGGAGAAATTGGAAGAATTGCGCAGCACCCAAGGCACGACGCTGACATCATCACCAGCGAGAGCTCTCGAAGCCGACGTCGAAGGATACAGTGACTTCTTCGGTAGCAGCGGGACGGAGTCCTTCGTCAGGCGATGGTCGATCGATCCGCTGCCAGCAGATCCCGGACATCTCCTCGTTCTGCAGATCGTTGTTCTCGGAACCGACGGCCGCGCCTCGAAGCGCGGCTCACGACGATCCGCCGCAAGGACGGCCTCTGATGCGCGGTCGAGCGGCTTCTTGCTGTCGAGATGATCCTGACGCGCTTGGTCCCGATGATCCGACCGGACTGCATCACGCGCCGGACATGGCAGCCTGTCCCTCTGGTGATCCCGTAACGAGCGGTCACAACGATCTCCGCCGTGCGCGCGGAGCTCGCAGAGAACCGACCGCTTCTCAGAGTGTGCAGAATTTCCCGTGACTGCGAACGGCCCTGTGCGCATCGGCTGCACTGGAACTCGCGGCTCGATCCAGCGGGCGGCAGAATCCGTGGGAAAACGCCTTGCCGGAGGTGACATCCGATCCGGACCACCGGTTGCACTGCCGGCATACGATGCCGCTCGATCCTCATCATCGTCAGGCCGGCTTCTCGCTGGTCGAAACACTCGTGGCGATTGCCATCATGCTCGTGGCGGTCGCATCGCTTTCCCAGCTGTTCGGCGTTGCCGCGGCCGCCAACCGGCGCGCGTCACGGCGCACCCTCGCGTCGCTGGCCGGACGGCAGAAAATCGAGGAACTGCGCAGCAGCAAAGGCACGACCCTGGCGCCGTCACCAGCGGAAGCTCTCGAAGCCGACGTCAACGGATACAGCGACTTTTTCGATGCGGGGCGAGCTGCATCCTTCGTCAGGCGTTGGTCGATCGATCCGCTGCCGGCAGAGCCGTCATCTCTCCTCGTCCTGCAGGTCGTTGTTCTCGGCCGCGCCGGCACCATCGAGGCGCGGCTCGTCACACTCCTCCGGAAGGAGGGCGCCTGATGCGCGGTTCGCGCGGGTTTTCGCTCGTCGAGACGGCATTGGCGCTGGCGCTCACGCTTGTCGTCGCCGCGGGGGTGTTCGCGGTCGTGCGTTCGGCACAGGAGGCGGCGGTTGCGCAGCCCGAGATCAACGATCTGCAGCAACGGCTCCGAATCGCCAGCGATGTCATCTACGCGGACCTCGTGCTTGCCGGCGCGCCTGCTGTGGGCGTGGACGTCCAGCCACTCAGCCAGACGATCCCGACGGTGCTGCCTTTTCGGGCAGGACCGATTCAGCCCGATTCGCCGGGCACGCACCGGGCGAACCTCCTGACAGTGGTCTACGCGGTTGCCGGCAGCTCCCAGACCACGACGTTGCAGGCGTTGACGCCCGGGTCGGTTGGCGTGCCGGTGCGCGTCACCGCCGGCTGCCCCCTGCGCGGTTCCGCCCGCGACCCGGCCTGCGGCTTCACGGCCGGCGCCGCCGTTCTCGTTTTCGACAGAACCGGAGCGTACGACCACTTCACCGTCACCGACGTTATCGGCAACCTGCTGATGCTGCAGCAGAGCGGCGGCGGTCTGTCCCGCAGCTACCCGGCCGGCAGTTCCATCGTGCAGGTCAAACGGATCACCTACCACCTGAACACCGCCACGGCGCAGCTCATGCGGTATAACGGCGTCGCGTCAGACGTTCCGGCCGTGGACGACGTGGCGGACCTGCGATTCGAGTACTTCGGGCGTGACGAAACCGGGGAGGGTGCGCTCGTCCCGTTGTCTCCGGAAGAACTGACCGATGGCCCATGGCGTCCGGATGCGGTTCACGCGAACCGCTACGACGCGGATCTGTTGCGCATCGGCAGAGTTGCCGTGCACCTGCGCCTCAGGACCGCCGCTCGCGTGTCGAACGTGCCCGAGATCGAGAGCAGGTTCGACGTGTCGCCCCGCAGCCTGAACCGGTGACCACCGATGGATCGTCGCGCACAGGAGGGCATGGCTCTCGTGGTGGCGATAATGGCCACACTCGTTGTCGGAGCGCTCGGCGTTGGCTTGGTTCTCGCCTCCATGTCGGAAACGATGATGGCGGCGAATTTTCAGCGACGCGTGGAAGCTCAGTACGCCGCTGAGGCGGCACTGGAACGCGCTGTGTCCGACGCGCACGCCTCCGACGACTGGAACGGCGTTCTCGCGGGCCTCACCCCCTCGTCGTTTATCGATGGACCGCCGGCGGGAACCCGATTGCTGTCGGGCGGTACCACCGTGGACCTGAGCGAGGTCGTGAATCTCGCCAATTGCGGCCACGCGGCTTCGTGCCGGGAGGCCGAGCTGGTGGCGGCGAGTCGCGAGCGTCCATGGGGAATGAACAATCCGCGCTGGTGGCTCTATGCGTATGGTCCGCTCGAGAGCCTGATGCCTGCGGGCGCAATCGTTTCACGGTTTTACATCGTTGTTCTCGTCGCGGATGACCCGGCAGAGAACGACAACGCCTCTCTTGTGGACGGTGGAGCGCCGATCACGGGCGAACCCGTGAACCCCGGAGCCGGCGTCATCGTCTTTCGCGCCGAGGCGTTCGGTCCTCGCGGTGCGCACGCGCGGGTGGATGCCACGCTGGCCAGGAACCATGGGATCGTGTCATGGCGGGAGGTGCGGTAGTGCGGTAGCGTCACCGCGCGATCCCGTTCGTGGCTGCGTGATGGAGCGGTCGCGGTTGGGCCCTGCTTGTGGACAAGTCCTGAGAGGCGACGCGTTGACCAGAGCCGGGGCCTCACGTACGATCGGACTCGAGCCGATAGATGCACGTAGAGATGCGAATTCTCGTGTTTGGCCTGTTGATCCCATTGGCCGCGTTTGCCGGCGGCACGGCGCCTCTCGCCGCACAGTCGCTGGCCGACGTCGCCCGGAAGGAAGAAGCGCGCCGCAAGAGCGTGGGAGAGAGCGGAAAGACCTACACCAACAAAGATTTGGCCACTGTGCCTGCCACTGGACCCAATACGGCTGGGGCTGGTTCCGGATCCGCTGGTTCCGGATCCACTGCCCCCGGCAGCGGTTCGACGCCGATCGCCCCTGCGGACACGCCAGCTGCTGGCGCGGGCGTCACCATCGCCCAACCGCCTGCGGCAGCCGGAGACCAGTCGCCGGTGAAGGATCAGGCCTACTGGAGCAAACGGGCCAGCGACTTGCGCGAACAGGTTGAACGCGACTCGACATACGCCGAGGCGATGCAGACTCGCATCAACGCGCTCACGACCGACTTCACCAACCGCGACGATCCCCAACAGCGCGCTCAGATCGGCGTCGACCGGCAGAAGGCCCTGAACGAGCTCGACCGCCTGAAGAAAGCCATCGCGGATGGACAGCAGGCTATCGCCGACCTCGAAGAGGAGGCGCGGCGCGCCGGAGTGCCCGCCGGCTGGCTCCGCTAGTGCGTCGCCGTACTGCCGATCCCCCCATCCTGCTCGTCGAAGACAAAGACTCGCTCCGGACGATGCTCCGTCTTGCGCTCGAGGCGCAGGGACACACCGTGATCGAAGCGCGCGATCAGAGTGAAGCGGTTCGGGCGCTTCAGACCACGCGGCCCGGCGTCGTGCTGTCAGATCTGCGGCTCCCCGATGGCGACGGGTTCGGCGTGCTGCGGGCCTCGAAAGAGCTGGATCCGGACCTTCCCGTGATCGTGATGACCGCGTTTGGCAGCATTCAGGACGCCGTGGCGGCGATGAGGGAAGGCGCGCTCGACTTCCTGGCCAAGCCGATCGAGCCGGATCATCTTCTCCTGATGGTGGAACGGGCGCTGTCCCAACGTCGTCTGGCGACGGAAAACATCCTGCTGAAAGAGGAGCTGGCCTCGAGGCGCGGCGCACCGCAGATCGTCGGCGAGGACGCCAAG
Source organism: Luteitalea sp. (assembly GCA_009380045.1). Taxonomy (GTDB): domain Bacteria; phylum Acidobacteriota; class Vicinamibacteria; order Vicinamibacterales; family CAVVIG01; genus WHSN01. Next base: position 7,652 of record WHSN01000041.1, on the reverse strand, counting down.
CTGAAACACGTGACCATCGCGCTGCACCGGGCGGCGGCCACCGATGCGACGGTCCTCCTCGAGGGCGAGAGCGGCACCGGGAAGGAGCTTTTTGCCCGGGCGCTCCACGCGCTGAGCCCGCGCGCCGACGGACCGTTCGTGGCGATCAACTGCGCGGCGATTCCCGAGCAGCTGCTCGAGACCGAGCTGTTCGGCTACGAGAAGGGGGCATTCACTGGCGCCGCGAATCGCAAGCCTGGCAAATTCGAGATCGCGCATCGCGGCACGCTGTTCCTCGACGAGATCGGCGATCTGCCGCTGGCGCTCCAGGCGAAGATCCTGCGGGCGCTCGAGGAGAAGTCTTTCGAGCGGGTCGGCGGCACGGCGCCGCTTCACGTCGACGTGCGGGTGGTTGCCGCCACCAACCGCAACCTCAAGGCGGCGGTTGCGGCCCGCCAGTACCGCGAAGACCTGTACTTCCGGCTGTCGGTGTTCCCGATCACGATCCCGCCGTTGCGCGAGCGGCCCGACGACATTCCGATGCTGGGGCGGTTCTTCCTCGAGCGGTTCTGCCGCGACCTGAAGCGGAAGCCGATGGTGTTCGCGCAGTCCGCGCTCGACGGTCTGGCCCGGCATCGCTGGCCGGGCAACGTCCGCGAGCTCCAGAACTGCATCGAGCGGGCGGTCATCCTCACGGAAGGCGACACGATCCACCTGCGACATCTCAACCTGTCGATCCAGGAAACGGCGACCGCGCCGGTTCCGGAGGACAATCCGTGGCTGAAGGTCGATCTGTCGGGCAGCATGGCGGCCGCGACGCGCCGGGTGATCGCGGAAGTGGAACGGCGGAAGCTGGAACAGGCTCTGCGGGAAGCGGCGGGAAGCCCCGGCGGCGCGGCGGAGATGCTGCAGATGAACTACCAGGCGTTCATGTCGAAGCTGAAGGAGCACCAGCTGGCGTAGCGGCTACCTGTGGAAGCCGACCTGTGCGAGGGCTTTGTTCATTTCCTTCTCGGTCACGTCGTCCACGATCGTGGTTGCTCCGATGCCGGTCGGCAGCACGAAGTTCAGCCGGCCGGCCACCATTTTCTTGTCGTGCCGCATCGCACCGAGGATCTCGGCGCTAGAGACGTCGGTCACCGGTGGCAGGGGCCCAAGGCTCACGATCACGTCGGCCAGCGCCTGCCGATCCCGCTCGGCCAGCGCATCCCGTCCGACAGCGAGCGCCGCTGCGACCAGCATGCCGTAGGCCACCGCCTCACCGTGCCGGTACCGGCGGTATTTCGTGACCGATTCGAGCGCATGCCCGGCGGTGTGCCCGAAGTTCAGGATTCGGCGCAGCCCTGATTCCTTTTCGTCCTGGGCGACCACCTCGGCCTTGATCCGGCACGATTCACCGATCACCGCCGTGAGCACGTCCGGTGTGCGCGCGAAGATCGCCTTGCGTTCGCGAGCGACGCGCTCGAGCAGCGCCGGGCTCGACGTCATGCCGTACTTGATCACCTCGTACAGCCCGGCCCGGAACTCGCGTCGCGGCAGCGTGCCGAGGAGCGACGGGTCGATCACGACCGCGTGCGGCTGGTAGAACGCGCCGATCAGGTTCTTGCCGAGCGCGTGGTTGACGCCCACCTTGCCGCCGATCGAGCTGTCCACCTGCGCCAGCAGGGTGGTCGGCACGTGCACCAGCGCCACGCCTCGAAGATAGCTGGCCGCGGCGAAGCCCGCCATGTCGCCGATCACGCCGCCGCCGAAGGTGATGACCGTCGACGCGCGATCCGCATTCGCCCGGATCAGGGCCTCATACACCCGTGACACGGTCGGCAGCTGCTTGTAGCGTTCACGTCGGGCACCAGGATCGGCTCGGCCCTCGATGCCCTCGCGAACCGCTCGCCATGGAAGCGCCAGACGACAGGGCTGGAGACGACGAAGCGACGGGCCGGTGCCTGCACCTCGTCGAGAATGCGAGCGAGGTGGCCAAGAACGCCGTCGCCGAGCGTGAGGGCGTACCGGCGCGAAGGCGTGGCGACGTCGAGACGAATGGGCTCCATTGAACGTGTGCGCCCGCCTGTCGGTATTCGGCTGATTGAGTGACGAAGCGTCGCGGCGATCACCGCTCGGCGCGCCGCGAAATCCCGGGCCGGAGTCGGCGGCGCGCTGCGGCCTCGGCGTTCGTCTCTCGCGCCCACTAGGATAACATTCAACGATTGCAGACCACGTCGAGCAGCCGCCCGGATGTCATCGACTTCGTCATCGTGGGCGGTGGGGTCGCCGGCCTGCGCGCCGCGATCGCCCTCGCCGGCATCGGGCAGGTGCTGATCCTGACGAAAGCCGACGCGACGGAAAGCAATACCGGCTACGCGCAGGGCGGTGTCGCCGCGGCAATCGGGGCGGACGACACGCCGGCGCTGCACGCCGACGATACGTTGCGGGCCGGTGACGGCCTGTGCGACGAGTCGGCGGTACGCGTGCTGGTCGAAGAAGGACCGCGGTACGTCCGCGAGCTCATGGAGTGGGGCGCCACCTTCGACCGCGACGCGCACGGAGAGCCGGCGCTCGGCCTCGAAGCGGCGCACAGCCGCCGCCGCATTCTGCACGCCGGCGACGCCACCGGCCGCGAGATCGGGCGCACGCTCTGGAAGCGGGTGGTCACGCTGCGATCGGTCGAGACCATCAATCACGCGCTGGTCACCGACCTGATTGTCGAGAATGGCGCCGTGGCCGGCGTGCGATTCTTCGATCACGCCGGCGTCCGCCGGTCGGTGCGGGCGCACGCCACGCTGCTTGCGACTGGCGGGGCCGGGCAGGTGTACAGCGACACCACCAACCCTTCGGTGGCGACCGGTGACGGCGTCGCGCTCGCCTATCTCGCCGGCGCCCGGGTGTCGGATCTCGAGTTCGTGCAGTTTCATCCGACGGCGCTCAACCTCTCCGGCGCGCCGCGCTTCCTGATCTCGGAAGCCCTGCGGGGCGAAGGCGGCCGTCTGGTGAACAGCGCCGGGGAGGCGTTCATGACCAGCTATCACCCTGACGGCGACCTCGCGCCGCGCGACGTCGTGGCGCGCGGCATCGTGCGCGAGTCGGGGCGGACCGCGGGGCCGGTGTTTCTCACCATGGCGCACCTCGATCCGGCACGGGTCCGCCGCCGCTTCCCGACGATTGCGGCCATGTGCGCAACGCTCGGCATCGACATCGCCGCCGATCCGGTCCCGGTCGGACCGGCCGCCCACTACCTGATGGGCGGCATCGAGACCGATGAATGGGCCCGAACCTCGCTGTCCGGCCTGTTCGCCGCCGGCGAGACCGCCTGCACCGGCGTTCACGGCGCGAATCGCCTGGCCAGCAACTCGCTGCTCGAAGGGTTGGTGTTCGGGGCGCGCGCGGCCGACGCGATGCAGCAGCCGGCGCGCACGGCGCCGCTCAAGGCCGATCGCGTGATTGCCGACCCGCCACGCCGGGACCCGGCGGCGAACCCGACCGGGTCGGATCGCCGGCTGGACATCGCGGACATCCGCAGCCTGATGTGGCGTGCCGCGGGTCTGTTCCGCTCGAGCGCTGCCCTTGCGGAGGCGGTTCGGCGTCTCGACGAGCCTGACGCCGCGCCGGTCTCGATCGACCGCCACGCCGCGTTCACGGCCGCAGAGTGGCGCCGCTACAATCTCTTGACGGTGGCGCGCCTGGTGGCGCGCGCGGCTCTGCGCCGCAAGGAAAGCCGCGGCGGTCACTTCCGGGCAGACTTCCCGGCGCGCGACGATCTACACTGGCGGGTCCACGTCTGCGATAGCATGGCGCCGAACGTCTAGCACGCGAGCCTCCGTGAGCTCGGTGGCGAGATCGATTGGTCTTCGTGCTGTTGCGTGTCGTCGGCGCTCGTCCAGGCTCGAGTTCTTCTGACGTAGGTCTTCCCACACGATCGCTGCTCTGCAACATGGCCAAAAACGACAAGACCGATGCGTTCGTCACCGAGATCACGCCCCGTTCGAAGGATTTCTCCCAGTGGTATCTCGACGTCGTGCGACGAGCCGAGCTCGCCGACTATTCGCCCGTCAAAGGGTGCATGGTGATCCGTCCCTACGGCTATGCGATCTGGGAGCTCATTCAGCAGGCGTTCGATCGCGAGTTCAAGCGTACCGGGCACGTCAACGCCTACTTTCCGCTGTTCATCCCCGAATCGCTCCTGAACAAGGAGGCGGAGCACGTCGAAGGGTTCGCGCCACAGGTGGCCTACGTGACGCACGGCGGCGGCGAAGAGCTGGCCGAGCGGCTCGTCATCCGTCCGACCTCCGAGGCCATCATCGGAACCATGTACGCACGGTGGATTCAGTCGTGGCGCGATCTGCCGATTCTCATCAACCAGTGGGCGAACGTCGTCCGCTGGGAGAAGGTGACGCGCCCGTTCCTCCGGACCACCGAGTTCCTGTGGCAGGAGGGGCACACCGCGCACGAGACGCTCGAGGAGGCCGAGACCGAGACCCGGATGATCCTCGACCTGTATGCGACGCTGTCCGAGACCGTGCTGGCGATGCCGGTGGTGAAAGGGCAGAAGAGCGACAGCGAGCGGTTCGCCGGCGCGCTGCGGACCTATTCGATCGAGGCGCTGATGGGCGACGGCCGGGCGCTGCAGGCCGGCACGTCGCACAATCTGGGGCAGAACTTCGCGAAAGCGTTCGACATCACCTTCCAGGCGCGTGACAAATCGGTGCAGCATGTCTGGGGCACGTCGTGGGGTGTCTCGACCAGGCTGGTTGGCGGGCTGATCATGACGCACGGCGACGACAGCGGGTTGGTGCTGCCGCCCGCGCTCGCGCCGTATCAGGTGGTGATCGTGCCGATCGGCCGCGACAACTGGCGGGAGACCGTGCTGCCGCGGGCGCAGGAGATCCGCCGGGAGCTCGAAGCGGCCGGCATCCGCGTCACGCTCGACGCCCGCGAGGAGCGGCCCGGCTGGAAGTTCGCCGAGTGGGAGCTCCGCGGCGTGCCGCTGCGGCTCGAGATCGGACCGAGAGACATCGAGAAGTCGCAGGTGCTCATCGCCCGCCGCGACACGCGGGAGAAGCTCCAGATCCCGATGGCAGGGCTCGCCGGCGCGCTCGGTGAGCTGCTCGACCAGGTCCAGCGCAATCTGCTCGAGCGTGCGCGCCTCTTCCGCGCCGAACACACGCAGCGCGTGGACCGCTACGACGTCTTCAAGCAGGTGATGGAAGGACGTCCGGGGTTCATCATCGCCTCGTGGTGCGGTGCGAACGCCTGCGAAGCGCAGATCAAAGCCGACACGCAGGCCACGATCCGAAACATGCCGCTCGACTCCGCCGCCCCCGCCGGCGCCTGCGTGCGGTGCGACAGCCCGGCCCGGTTCGAAGCCTGGTTCGCCAAGAGCTATTGAAGATCGGGATCGGATCGGGGGATCGGGGATCTCGCGATCGCCGAGCTCTCACTCAATCGTAGATTTCGAGCCCCCATCGCTTCGCGATTTTCTTCATCGTGGCGTGACGGCGGGTGATGCGTTCGCGTGCCACGATGGCGCGGAACGCGCCCGAGAGGTGGCGCGGCCACCAGTCCTGCCGGTGCCTGCCGCCGGCGGTCTGCGCGTACGCCGCGGCCAGCGGTTCGAGGCACGACACGTCGCCGACCGCGCTCACGGTGGCGACGAACTCTACGGGCAGTGGCTCGGTCGCGCGCTCCAGGGTTTCGCGGAGGTCGTACAAGGCCAGCCGGCTGCCGCGCCGGGCCAGCGCGAGATGCGCGACCGCGCGGGCGCCGGTCCAACCGCCCCGTCGTGACCTCGGCTCGCGGCTCTCCCGTTCACGAACGCGATCGACAATCGCCTGCAGCGCGGGCAGCGGCGTTTCGGCGCCGACGTCGGATAGCGCACGGCAGAGGACCGCCGGTTCGTCCGGCAGCGTGCCGTTCGCGGCCTCTTCCACGCACCGAACCGGATCGATCGCCCCGCCGGGATCATCGCCGGGCTGGTCGGCCGCCGCCGCGATCTCCGGCACCGGGTCGGCTCTAATCGCGGCCATCAACGGCTTGACGGTCTCCGCCGCCAGGTCACGCAGGGCGCGAATCGCCGCCAGGCGGACCGGCACCGGCCGCCGCACGTCCATCGACACCGCCGACAGGCGGTCCACCGCCGGGACGCCGTGCGGGGACCGGACGAACACGCGTGCGACGTCGACAGCGGCCGTCGAGATCTGCTCGTCGCCTTCCGAGACCCACCGCAACGCGACGTCGAGGGCCCGAGGATCACCGATCGCCTCGAGCGCGCGAAACGCAGCGGCACGACCCGGCGCGGGCGCCCCCCGATCGTCGGCCAGCACGATCAAGCGGCCGACCGCGCGCGCCCCCATCACCGTGAGCCGCGCCACCGCTGCGTCCCGCTTCACGGCGTCCTCGGACGACAGGTCGGCGATGAGAGCGTCGACCTGCTTGGCGGAAGAGAGCCGAATCACCACTGAGAGATCCGCGGCAGATGTGACTGCAGGCCGGCGTGTCCGACTTCGCTCGGTGCCAGCGTCAGTCGCTCGTGACGGGTGTGGGGCCGACGATCCATGCCACCCCGATGCTCAGGACGTACAGCGCGAGCATGGGCGCTGCGAAGATCATCAGGGTCATGGGATCGCCTGTGGGCGTGACGACGGCCGCAATGATGAAGACGAGCAGGATCGCAATCTTGAAGTGCTTGACGAGGTACCAGGCGGTCAGGATCTGCATCTTGGCCAGAAAGAACACGACGGCGGGCATCTGAAAGATGACGCCCAGGCCAAGCAGCATCTTCACGTACAAGCCGAATACGTAGCTCAGTTGCGGCATGTAGGTGAGGTTGGGCGTGTTGAAGCTGGCGAAATACACCATGATGAACGGGTAGGCCACGTAGTGGTTGAACGCCCCCCCCGCCAGAAACCCCAGCGTCGTGAACAGCACGAACGGGATGACAAAGCGCTTTTCGTTGGCATAGAGCCCAGGCGCGATGAACTTCCACACCTGGTACATGATGAACGGCGCGGCGATCGCCACGCCGCTGATGAGCGAAATCTGGATGTACAGGGAAAACGCTTCGGTCGGTTGTGTGTATATGAGCTTGCTGCCGGGCGGAAGCGTCGCGAGGGCCGGTGCGGTGAGAAAATCGTAAATGGACTGAATGAAGAAGAAACTGAGGCCGACGCCGACCGCGATCCCGATACAGGCGTTGATGATCCGCTTCCGGAGCTCATCCAGATGCTCCAGGAACGACATCTTTCCGCCATCGGACTCCTCATCGTCCTCGGGCGGAAGCTTCAGCGCCCCGGAGTGGGTCCCGGGAAAAGGCACCAGCGCCATGTGACAGCCCGCGCTACGCGGTGTGGTTCTGGGGAACCGGAATCGGGTCCTCGACCGGCGAGCCGGTCCCGACCGTCGACGCGGCCACCGTCTCGCTCGGGGTGTAAGCGGCCGGGCGCGATTCCTCGACTTTCTGCTGCTGTTCCTCGATGCGGATTTCCTCTTCCAGGGTGCTCTTCAGCTCGTTCGACGCCCGCTTGAACTCCGCCAGGCTCTTGCCGAGCGACCGGCCGAGCTCGGGCAGCTTTCGAGGGCCGAAGATAATCAAAGCGATCACGAAGATGATGATCAGCTCCGGCATGCCAATCGAACCAAACATACGGTCTCCTACCCTTCAGAACCTGCTGGGTGAGCGGCTC